>NZ_JCAXEJ010000018.1:0-99911 GCF_059759005.1 Paenarthrobacter sp. GQ52 | reverse complement strand
ACCACCCGCCGACGGAGCTGCGTTGCCTCAAGCTGCGCACAAAAAAGGCGGACAGCCGATCGCTCGCTGTCCGCCTTCTAAAGTCGACTAATAGACGACGTCTTAGAACTCCCAGTCCTCATCCTCCGTGTTGACAGCTTTGCCAATCACGTAGGAGGAGCCCGAGCCGGAGAAGAAGTCGTGGTTCTCGTCGGCGTTCGGGGACAGGGCCGACAGGATGGCCGGGTTCACGTCGGTGACGGAAGCGGGGAACATGGCCTCGTAGCCGAGGTTCATGAGGGCTTTGTTGGCGTTGTAGTGCAGGAACTTTTTGACGTCCTCGGCAAGGCCGACACCGTCGTAGAGGTCGTGCGTGTACTGAACTTCGTTTTCGTACAGCTCGAAGAGCAGCTCGAACGTGTAGTCCTTGATTTCCTGCTTGCGGGCCTCGGAAACCTTCTCCAAGCCCTTCTGGAACTTGTAGCCGATGTAGTAACCGTGCACGGCCTCGTCGCGAATGATGAGGCGAATGAGGTCAGCCGTGTTCGTGAGCTTGGCTCGCGAGGACCAGTACATGGGCAGGTAGAAGCCCGAGTAGAAGAGGAAGCTCTCCAGCAGAGTGGACGCAACCTTGCGCTTCAGGGGATCGTCGCCCTGGTAGTAGTCCATGACGATCTGGGCCTTCTTCTGCAGGTTCTCGTTTTCGAGGGACCAGCGGAAAGCGTCGTCAATCTCCTTGGTGGAGCACAGGGTGGAGAAGATGGACGAGTACGACTTGGCGTGCACCGACTCCATGAAAGCGATGTTGGTGTACACAGCTTCTTCGTGCGGGGTGATCGCGTCCGGAATCAGCGAAACGGCGCCGACGGTGCCCTGGATGGTGTCCAAGAGAGTGAGGCCAGTGAAAACGCGCATGGTGAGCTGCTGCTCGTCCGGCGTCAGTGTGTGCCACGACTGGACGTCGTTGGACAGCGGCACCTTCTCCGGGAGCCAGAAGTTATTGACCAGGCGGTTCCAGACTTCCACGTCCTTGTCGTCCTGGATCTTGTTCCAGTTGATGGCCTCGACGTGTGTCAGCAGCTTGACCTTTTCGGTCATTTCATCCCCTTAAGCGATGGTTTTCTTGAGATAAGCCTACGACGGCGGGTGGTAACCCGCCGTCGTAATCTTTAGTTTTGAGTGCGGCAGCCCGCCGCAAGGAATCAACCGAATTTAGTTGATTAGAGCGCACAGCTGACGCAGCCCTCAACCTCGGTCCCTTCGAGGGCCATCTGGCGGAGACGGATGTAGTAGAGGGTCTTGATGCCCTTGCGCCATGCGTAGATCTGCGCCTTGTTGATGTCACGCGTGGTGGCGGTGTCCTTGAAGAACAGCGTCAGGGACAGGCCCTGGTCCACGTGCTGCGTGGCAGCGGCGTAGGTGTCGATGATCTTCTCGTAGCCGATTTCGTAGGCATCCTGGTAGTACTCCAGGTTGTCGTTGGTCAGGTAAGGGGCCGGGTAGTAAACGCGGCCGATCTTGCCTTCCTTGCGGATTTCGATCTTGGCGGCCACCGGGTGGATCGAGGACGTGGAGTTGTTGATGTAGCTGATGGAACCGGTGGGCGGAACGGCCTGCAGGTTCTGGTTGTAGATACCGTGCTCCATGACGGAAGCCTTCAGCTCGCGCCAGTCATCCTGGGTGGGGATGTGGTGGCCGGCGAAGAGCTCGCGGACGCGCTCCGTCTCCGGAACCCATTCCTGCTCGGTGTACTTGTCGAAGAACTCACCGGAAGCGTAGGTGGACTTCTCGAATCCGCCGAACTTCTGGCCGGTCTCGATGGCCAGGCGGTTGGAAGCGCGCAGGGCGTGGAACAGCACCGTGTAGAAGTAGATGTTGGTGAAGTCCAGGCCCTCTTCGGAGCCGTAGTGGACGTGCTCACGGGCAAGGTAGCCGTGGAGGTTCATCTGGCCGAGGCCAATCGCGTGGCTCTGGGCATTGCCCTGGGCGATGGAAGGCACGGAGTTGATGTACGACATGTCCGAAACAGCGCTGAGGGCGCGGATGGAGGTCTCAATGGAGAGACCAAAGTCCGGCGAATCCATGGTCTTGGCGATGTTCATGGAACCGAGGTTGCAGGAAATGTCCTTGCCAACGGTCTCATAACTGAGGTCCTCGGCGTAGATGGACGGCGAGGAAACCTGCAGGATCTCCGAGCACAGGTTGCTCATGGTGATCTTGCCGTCAATCGGGTTGGCCCGGTTCACGGTGTCCTCGAACATGATGTACGGGTAGCCGGACTCGAACTGGATCTCCGCGAGAGTCTGGAAGAACTCGCGGGCGCTGATCTTGGTCTTCTTGATCCGGGAATCGTCAACCATCTCGTAGTACTTCTCGGTCACCGAAATATCGGAGAACGGAACGCCGTAGACCTTCTCGACGTCGTACGGGGAGAAGAGGTACATGTCCTCGTTCTTCTTGGCGAGCTCGAACGTGATGTCCGGAACCACGACGCCCAAGGAGAGCGTCTTGATGCGGATCTTCTCGTCAGCGTTCTCACGCTTGGTGTCCAGGAAGCGGTGGATGTCCGGGTGGTGGGCGTGCAAGTACACGGCACCTGCGCCCTGGCGGGCACCGAGCTGGTTGGCGTAGGAGAAACTGTCTTCGAGGAGCTTCATCACGGGGATAACACCGGAGGACTGGTTCTCGATCTGCTTGATCGGGGCGCCGTGCTCGCGAATGTTGGTGAGCGAAAGAGCTACACCGCCGCCGCGCTTGGAGAGCTGGAGCGCGGAGTTGATGGCGCGGGCAATCGACTCCATGTTGTCCTCGATGCGGAGCAGGAAGCAGGAGACGAGCTCACCGCGCTGAGCCTTGCCGGCATTGAGGAACGTGGGAGTGGCCGGCTGGAAGCGGCCATCAATGATTTCGTCAACGAGGCGGTTCGCCAGCTCTTCGTCACCGCGGGCCAGGTGCAGGGCCACCATGCAGACGCGATCTTCGTAGCGCTCAAGGAAACGCTTGCCGTCAAAAGTCTTCAGCGTGTAAGACGTGTAGAACTTGAAGGCGCCGAGGAAGGTCTCGAAGCGGAACTTCTTTTTGTACGCGCGGTTGAAGAGGTCGCGGATGAAGTTCATCGTGTACTGATCGAGGGTTTCGCGCTCGTAGTACTGGTTCTTCACCAAGTAGTCGAGCTTCTCTTCCAGGTCGTGGAAGAACACCGTGTTGTTGTTCACGTGCTGCAGGAAGTACTGGTGCGCAGCTTCACGGTCGGCTTCGAACTGGATCTCACCGTTGGGGCCATACAGGTTCAGCATGGCGTTGAGCTCGTGATAACCCAAGCCCTTGAAAGCCTCAGGCAGCGGCTTCTTGACCGTGTCCACAGCGCCCCCGGTTACTTCTGTTTCTGCGACAGTTGTGTCCAAAACTTTTCCAGCCCTTCGTTGACCCGTTGAACGTCTTCCGGCGTCCCCATGAGTTCAAATTTGTAAAGATGCGGCACCTTGCACTTGACGGAGATGATGTCCCCCGCTGCGCAGTAGTTATCCGCGAAATTGGTGTTCCCTGCTCCAATAACACCCCGGATCAGTTTCCTGTTCCGGGGATCGTTCAAAAACCTGATGACCTGTTTCGGCACCGAACCTTCGCCGTTTGTTCCGCCGTAAGTGGGCAGCACAAGGACGAAAGGTTCAAGGGCCTGAAGCGGCGCATCCTGGGCATAGAGCGGGATGCGCGCTGCATCCCTGCCCAGTTTTTGGACGAATCGTTTGGTGTTCTCGGAAGTCGAGGAAAAGTAGATGAGGTGACTCCTGGTGGTGACCGCTTCCGCAGCTTCGCGTACGGTTGCCGTTGCCAGCGGTGCCATGGGAGTCACCTCCACTACATAGGAATTCTGAGTTTGCTGTGGTGGCGAAGTTTGAATGAAAACTTAGGCCACGGAGGAAACAGCCTGGGCCAGTTCCTCGATCTTGTCCGGGCGGAAACCAGACCAGTGGTCCTGCTCGGTCACGACAACCGGCGCCTGCATGTAGCCCAGGGCCTTGAGGCGCTCGAGGGCCTCGGCGTCCTGGGAGATGTCGACACTCTGGTAGGCAATGCCCTTCTTGTCGAGTGCACGGTAGGTTGCGTTGCACTGAACACAGGCCGGCTTCGTGTAAACCGTAACGGTCATGATCCCTGTCCCCTTAGTTGAAGTCTGTCGCTCTTCGTATCTGGCGGGCTCAACCGGAACTAGTTTCTGAATCCGATACCGGCCCGCGGGCTGCTGTGGCAGCCAACACGCTTATTTAGTCTTGTGCTGGTTTCCCGCTCAATCCGTAAATTGATACTACATGTAGTGCAAGCGCCTCGCCGGAACCCCAAGATGATGTATTACAAGTATGTCATTCAATCCACCGCTCGTCCACAGGCGGGGGCCCTCAAAATGTCCGTGATTCCGCCGAATTGAGAGATGTCATCCACACCCTGTGGACTACTTAGCCACATTTAATCTTCAGCGTGTCGCCCGGATACGGCGTGTCGTGACACTTTGAAAATGTGGCGTGGCGAACAGCTAAAATCGGCTGATGGTCAACCTTCTCCATCTCCGCACCTTGATGGAGGTCACCCGGTTGGGTTCCTTCGCAGCCGCTGCCGCCCAACTCGGCTACACAGCTTCCGCAGTCTCCCAACAGATGGCTGCGCTGGAACGCGATACCGGCGTCGAGCTCTTCCAGCGATCAGCCCGCAGCGTTGTCCCAACGG
This sequence comes from Paenarthrobacter sp. GQ52, assembly GCF_059759005.1. Lineage (NCBI taxonomy): Bacteria > Bacillati > Actinomycetota > Actinomycetes > Micrococcales > Micrococcaceae > Paenarthrobacter > Paenarthrobacter sp. GQ52. Next base: position 95,210 of record NZ_JCAXEJ010000018.1, on the reverse strand, counting down.
AGGCCGCGGTGACCATGACCCGGCACGCGTCGAAAGTGCTGACCGACGTCGAGGCCCTCATGGCAGCAGCCTCAAGGACCAATGACTCCCCCGCGCAGGAACTGAGGCTGGGCATTTTCCCCAGCCTCGCAACCTACGTACTGCCGGACATCCTCAGGAATGAGCGATGGAGCGGACTGGGTATTGAGCTGCGGGTCTCCGTAGCCGAGCCGGCACAAACCATTCAAGGCCTGCGCAGCGGCGGTGAACTGGATGTGGCACTTGTGTACCAGGTGGGGCAGTCCGGCCTGGCGTGGCCGCATTCACTGGAACGCCAGTGGATTGGCGACGACGACTTCCGTGTAGTGCTGCCCGCATCCTGGAAGATCCGCGAGGACGCCGAGATCGAAGCAGCACATCTCTCCGACATGCCATGGATCATCCACCACCCGGGCACCAGCGATGCCCTGGTGATCGAACGCCTGTTCGCCAGCTGCAACCTGCACCCCCGGGTGGTGGCCTACAGCGATGATTTCCACGCGAGCCTGGAGATGACAGCCGCCGGCCTTGGTGCCTCGCTGGTACCGGAACTGGCCCTGCGGCACCGGCCACCCGGCGTCGTGGTCCTTGACGTACCGGACATCCGGCTGGCCCGGAACGTGTTCGCCCTTCTCATCAACGAAAAGCGCACAGCCCAAGTGCAGTTGTTCACACAGCTGCTTGCGGACACTCTCAGGGACACCTCGGGAAAGAGTGGTCTTCACCCCCTGAAATCCGCTCCTGTCAAGGGTCGCAAGCTCCAGAGGTGAATTGCTGCGAAGTGCTGGAACCCGCCGGTTGATGGGGTTAGATTGATCACATGGGCAAGGTAGCGAGCAAACATTTTGGGGAGATCGAGCTCAATCACGGGCGTGAACATTGCTTCGTCGCGAGACACGAACTTGGCGGCAACCAGCTGGAGCTGGACCTCAATGTCACCGCGCACGACCACTTCGATGAGGCGGCCATGCGCAAGGTGGACTATAGATTGCGCTTCCTGCCGGAACTAGTGGATCAGGTCAGGGAGATGATCGCCGATGAACTCGACCAGGACGGCACTAATCCCCAACAGTTCCTGCACTTCCACAGCTCGCAGCTCAAGGAAGAGCAACTCGAATCGGTCTTTGGTGTCAGCGACAAGGGCCAGCTCACCAACGACGTCTTCCTGAAAGCCCTCAAACTCGGCCACGTGGCCATCTATCCGGGTCAGCCGGAGCGGTACTTCGTGTTGGACTTCACCCTCGGCTCGCACTTCACCGACGAGCTGCTGGTAGTAGCCGCTGATGAGGACGGCGTGGTGGACGACGAAATCCTGTGGGAGTCGTAAACAGCTTTTAACCGCGAACGACGGCGGCCGGTCACCTTTCGGGTGACCGGCCGCCCGTCGTTATGGCCGGCTTGACGAGGTTGCGCGGGACGCGAGCACAGCAGATGCTACGTCAAGTCACCATGGCCTATCCATACCCGGGGCTTTGTCCGGTCCTCGCAGGTACTCGCCGCGTTCCTGACCTTCCGAACGCTCCCGCTGGGCCTGTTGCGCGGTCTCTTCAAGTTGCTGAAGCTGTTCCTGTTTGGGGGGCGACGGCGTTTCCTGGTTGGGCGTAGTTGCATCGCTGTTCCGCGACTCGCCCTCGGTGATTTTGCCGGCCAGCCGGTCCTGGGCCGCGTCCAGGCTGCCACCCTCTCCGGCGGCGTTTGCCGGACCTTCCGCGTGGCACTGCGGCGGTGCGCTTTTTGCTGCCGCCATAGCTTCCCTGAACAGTTGGGCGGCGGCATCCCGATCCCCGGCGGCGTCCCCCAACTTCTCAATGCTGAGGACCAGATTGACGCGCACTTTGCACTCATCGACACCGGAGCCGGCCCTCAGCGCTGACTCAAAGTCCTTCCGCGCAGCTGTGAAGTCGCCCGCCAAAACGTGGGCATCCCCGGAGGCGAAATGTGCCTTGTGCGGCTCAAGGATGTTGGCTATCTGCAACCAAGACGCCGCGCTGGCCACTCCCTGCTGCTGCCCGGAATCGAAGGACTGACCGGCGGAGGCACCCAGCACCCCAACACTCAGGAGCTTCGCCGCAAGTGCGAGCGCCACGAGCGCAGGTGGCGCTGACCAGAGCGCAAGGCTGCTCCGCCGCCGTCGTGCGTTGTCCCCGTTCATGGGGTGGGCTCCTTCCGCATGGTGGGCCGAAGCGCTTGAAGTGCGGTGAAGTGCCGCAACGGCTCGTGGATTGCCAGGAGGAAAGCGGCCAGGGCGAGCAACCAGTAGATCTCTACGCGCCCCGGGCCGTCGTGTGTCATGGCGGTCATGGCGCCGGGGCGGGCTTGGCCCAACATGTCCTGTGTTGGCTCGGCGCCTGTTCTGTGGGCGTAGGGGACGTGGAGTTGCTCTGCGATGGTTCGCAACTGCGTTTCGTCAATTCGTGAGACGGCATCCTGTGGGGTGTTGGAGGTTTTGTCCTTCACGTATCCAGCGTCAGGGTCCGCGGTTTCCTTCATCGGGCCGCCCTCGCCGGTGCCGTACCCCAGTACCGCTCCCCCGGCCACATGGGTGGTATCCATGGGGGCCGGGGCCTCGGCACTGGTGTTCTCGCCGTCGCCGGCGTAGAAGACCAGTGCCGGACGACCCGGATGTTGCTGGTTAGCGGCTGCGAGCCTTTCTTTCAGGAGTTGTGCCGCACCCGTGACGCTGCTCCCCTTGGCGTATCTGCTGTTTTGGGGTTGCAAGGTGGTCATGGCGGTTTGGAGGGCTGTTGCGTCCTGTGTGAGCGGCATGCGGACGGTTGCTTTGTTGTCGAAGGTGAGGAGGGAGAACTTGGCTCCCGCGAGTTCCTTTGCGATGGCCATGACGTCCTGTTTGACCCCTGAAAGCCGGGTGCCGGTTCCGTTGTAGTCTTCGGCTGCCATGCTGGTGCTGGTGTCTACGACGAAGTAGACGTCGAGGTCAGCGGTGGCGGTTTGGGCTTGGCCACCTGCCCAACCGGGACGCAAAGCGGCGAGCAGAAGAAGTACGACGGCGGCGCTCCGCAGGGCTGCGGGCTTCCAGGTTCGAAGCGGCTGGCTTCGAACACTCCTCATGTAGGTCCAGGCAGTGAAGCCCAGCACGGCGATGAATGCCAAGGCCAGTAAGGGCCACGGAATGATGGGGGCGAAGGTCATGGTTCCAGCCGCCATCCGAGCAGCAGCATTCCCGAGCCGGCAAGCAAGGCGATACCCAGAGGCCAAGCGGGTGTATCGGCGACCACTGCCTGCGGTGCCGCGAGGTAGCTTGTGGCCTCGGTTTCCTGCACTTTTTGGACAATGCCCGGCACGGCGGTGGGGCTGTCCAAGGTGAAGTAGGAGCCGCCGGTCCTTTCTGCTGCGGCCCTGAGCTGGGCACCGGGCTGCCCGGGTTGCTCGCCGTAGTCCATGTCGCCGGGGTTCAGGGCGTACACCTTCACGTTTTTCCCGGCGGCCAGGGCTGCGGCCTCGTCCAAGGTAAAGATCGGTTCCCCGGAAAGGAAGTTGTCCGTGGCCAGCACCACGGACCGTGAGCGCTCCCCTGCGGCCGTGTCGGGGAAGCTCTGTATGCAGGATGCCAGTCCGTCACCAATGAGCGAGGAGCCTTCCCCGTTCCAGGTGCCGTCGAAGAAGGACCCGGTGCCGCTGTCCAAGGCTTCCTTCGCTTGCGTGAGTTGTTCGGCGGCGAACTGGTAGTCGTCGGTGAGCGGGAAGAGTTGCACACTGCTGCTGTCGAAGATGACCATGCCGATTCTTTCGCCGTCGAACTCCTTGGCGAGGTCTTCGAATACTGCAGCGATGGCGGCATCCGTGCTGGTCATGGACCCAGAGACGTCCAAGCACAGCACGATGTCCCTGTTCCTGACTTCCGGCTGCTCTGTTGTGCGTTGGATGGGCCTTGCCGCTGCCGTGGCGGTCGCAGCGAGGAACACTGCGCCCAACACCACCGCGAGCGCCAAGCGGGTGCGGTGCCGGCGTAGGGCCCTTTGGTATTCGGGGAGTTCAGTGAGCCGCCCACCGTGCGCGATTGGCTTGGTTTTTTGCGGACGACGGCGGCGGTACAGCCACGCTGTGACTGTCACGGCTGCTGCGGCCATGGGAAGAATCCACCAGTAGCTTAGTTCCATGCCAAGACCACCTGACGCGCGGTCTCCGCGGATTGCCTGACCGTATGGACGGGTAGCGGCGCGAACTCGTTGGGATAGATGCCGGCCACAACTGCCGCAAGTTCCTTGAGGTCGTGGCGGTGGAGATCCTCGAGGGTCATGGAGGTCACTGGCAGGCTGGTGGCCGCTCCGGCGAACTCCCGCACGAGGAAGCTGAGCCGCTGGTGCGCGTCGCGCTCGGGTAGGCGGCCGGCGTCGGCGTCTGAAGCTGTGGCGTTGATTGCGGCCAGGCAAGCGGCCCGAAGTGTCTCAAGGTCCGGCACCACCGTCACCTGACGGGCTGGATCTTCGTGGACCGCCACCATTTTGCGGGCTGGCCGGAAGATCCATGCGTACCAAGCCCCGATGATGAGCACCAGAACGAGCCCAAGCCACAACCATTGTGGCTGATACTGCAGGGGCGAATAGAAGCCGGCTTCATCCTGCACGAGTGCCACCCCGGGCAAAGGTTCTTGTGGTGAAAGTTCCGGAGCGGTGCTTTTCCAGGAGTGAGAAGACTGCGGTCAGGACGTTCTCGCTGCCGGTTGTGTGTTCCTCGGCGATTCCCAGCCTGTGGAACACGTCCCGCCGCCCTTGGTCGCGTTTAAGCATTGCCGCAGCGTAGGCGGCACGTACTTTACCGTCCACGGCCACAGACCGGGGAATTCCACGTCCCGTGCCCACGTCCGTGCTGTCTTGCATTTGGCTCCCTGGCTCAGCAGCGAGCTCGGCGTCCCGAACGGTCAGCCACAGGACTTCGTGCCGGCCGCGCAACCTCCGCATCAGGCCCTCCGTGCGGGCATCCGGCAGGAACTCGTCCGCAATGACGACAATGAGCAGGCGCCCCTTCAGGTACCTCAGCACATAATCCAACTGCGCTGCGATGCCACTGGCTGGGCCGTCAAGGGAAGCACTCGCATCCACTTCACGGAGCAGCCGCTCCAAATGCTCCTCGCCACTGCGAGGCGGGAGGTACTTGGACGCAACGGCGTTCCCGTGAAGGAGACCCACGTCGTCACCGTGCCGGGAAGCAAGGTACCCCAGGACCCCGGCCGCATGAATGGCGATGTCCTTCTTGGACTCCCCCGAGAACGCCTGTGCCGCCATGTTCCTTCCGGTATCCACCAGTAACAGGACCGCGTGGCGGCGCACTGCGACATAGCGCTTGACCAGGGGTGATCCGTGCCGTGCCGTGGCTTTCCAATCGATGTCACGGACCTCGTCGCCGGGGACATACGCCCGGAGTTCGTCGAAGTCCAGGCTGCGTCCTTTGAAGACCGAACCGTATTCGCCGTCAAGAAGGGTCAGTGTCCTACGGTGGGCGAAGATGAACATCTTCGACTTGACGCGTCGGAGGAGGCTGGGCACGTGCAGGCCCCGCTACGGCGTCTGGACGGACGCCAGTACGGCGTCGATCACGGTTTCCACGGAAATTTCCTCAACCACGGCATCGAATCCGAGAATGATCCGGTGACGCAGGATCCGATGTGCGAGGTTTTTGACGTCCTCAGGTATGACGTGGTCACGCCCCTTGAGCAATGCCATGGCGCGGGATGCTTGGCTGAAGGCGATGCTCGCCCGCGGGCTGGCACCGAATTCCACGACGTTGGCCAGCCTGGGCTCCAGATATTGTGAAGCGTTGCGGGTGACGTAGGCGAGTCCTACGATGTAGCGGACGATCGCCGGATCGATGTAGACCCGCCGTACCAATTCCTGGACCTGGACTACGGCGTCAAGGGAGGCGGCCGCCGGAGGCTTCTGGTCCGCGTTGAACACGCCGGCGTCAATCCGCCGGATGACTTCCGCTTCCTCCGCAGGGCTTGGATAGTCCAGTACGTCCTTGAGCATGAACCGGTCCATCTGCGCTTCGGGAAGTCGATACGTCCCTTCTTGCTCTATGGGGTTCTGCGTAGCCAGCACGAGGAAGGGCTGGGGCAAAGGGTAGGACTCGCCGCCGATGGACGTCTGCCGTTCCTGCATCGCTTCCAGCATGGCGCTCTGGGTCTTGGCACTGGATCGGTTGATCTCGTCCAGCAGGACGATGTTGGCGTGGACCGGGCCCAATTGGGTGACAAACGTGCCTTTGACGGCGTCGAAAATCTGCGTACCGGCGATGTCGCTGGGCAGGAGGTCCGGCGTGCACTGGATCCGGCGGAACTCTGCGCTCACCGACTCCGCGATTGCTTGGGCCGCGGTGGTCTTGGCCAGGCCGGGCACACTTTCCAACAGGACGTGCCCACCGGTCAACAGGCCGATCACAAGCGTCTCCCGCAGCCGTGCCTGGCCCACCACTTTGTTTTCGAAGCTTCGTACGATGCTCCCGACGAGTTGCTGGGCACGGGCCATGTCCGGCGCATCGATTCCGGCCATGGCTGTCATCTGTTGCACTCGTGGTCCCCTTGCTTGCTGGCGTTGATGTGAAACGGCCACTTCATCCAAGCCTTCCTGGAGCGGCGCCGCAATGGGGACCCCTCCCCATGTGGTCTTCCTGGGTCTATTCTTTTGCCATGCATCCGCTACCAGCCGCCTATCAGAAGTACCTCGCCTCCCAGGACCAGCACGTCATCGACGCCGTACGGCCGGTTCTCCTCCAGTCTGCAGCAGACCAACGCCACGGCGTCCGCATCACCTTCAACAGGGGCCCAACCGGTCACCAAGCCCATCTGGACGATTCCATACCCTACGGGGAGATCATCGAGGACATCGACTGACACCGAACTAACCCTTCATAGCGCCAGACAGGGCAAACGAATTTCCCATGCCACGCGATACCAGCGCATAGAGCACCAGCACAGGGACCGAATACAAGATGGAGAACGCGGCCAACTGGCCGTAAGCGATAGCGCCGTGCTGGCCAAAGAAGCTGAAGATGGAAACGGCGGCTGGTTGCTTGCCTGTGGACAGCAGCAGGATGAAGGGGACGAAGAAGTTCCCCCACGCCTGGATGAAAACAAAAATAAACACCACTCCCAGTCCCTGCCTCATCAGAGGCAGGACGATGCTCCGCAGCGCCGCCATCGTGGAGGCCCCATCCACCCACGCCGCTTCCTCCAACTCTAGAGGAACGGAATCCATGAAGTTCTTGGTCATCCAGATCGCCATGGGCAACGTGGTAGTTGCCATGAAGAAGATGGTGGCAGCCATGGAATCCAAAAACTGAAGCTGAACAAACAAGCCATAGACAGGCACCATGATGGCCGTCACGGGCAACGACGTCCCAAACAGGACCGTGTACATGAAGGGCCTGTTGAACCGTGATTGATATCTGGACAACGGGTAGGCGGCAAGCACAGCTGCAAGCACATTCACCACAGCCGTGCCCGCTGACAACAGGAAGCTGTTTGCCAAGGGTTGAAACAACAGCTCGGGAGTCATCACCGCACGGAAGTTCTCGGTGGAAGGCGCCAAGGGGACCTTGGTCTGGTACCCGGCTTGGGGGTCGACGGCGGCCAGCAGCAACCAGAGCAACGGCGCGACAAAACAAATCCCGATGACCGCCAAGGCGATGTCCGCGCCCAACTTGGCCTTGGTGGTCATGGCCGTTGCTCCCGTAGCAACCGCACGTACACGCCACCGAAAATCATCCCCAACAGAATCAGCACCGATGCCACGGCTGTGCCGTAACCAATGTCACCGAACTTGAACGCTTCCTGGTAAGCCAACACCGGCAAGGTGGTGCTGGCATTGGCGGGGCCTCCAGCAGTCATCACCCAGATGAGGGTGAACACAGCCAACGTCTGAAGCGTGATCAGCATCAGGTTGGTGGCGATACTGCTCCGGATGAGCGGCAGCGTGATGAAGGCCAGCCGCTGCCAGCCTCGTGCCCCATCCATGAGCGCCGCCTCTGCGATATCCCTGGGAACGTCAGCAAGCGCTGCCCGGTAAACCAGCATGGAGAAGGCAGTTCCACGCCAGGTGTTCGCCAAGACGATCGCCACCAGGGGAAACGAGTACAGCCAATCCGGGCCCACACCACCGAAGGCTCCCACTAACTGGTTGAGCGTTCCCTCACGGTTGAAGTAGGCGTAGGCGGCAAACGCAGCCACGATCTCCGGAAGCACCCAGGCCGCCACCACAGCGGTCCCCACCCAGGATGCCATTGCCCTGCGCGAACGCGTCATCAACAGGGCAATCAGCAAGCCCAACACATTCTGTCCCAGCACCGCCGACGCTGCGACGAACACTACCGTGAGCCACGCGGCCAAAGGGAAAGAGTCGTCGCTGAACATCCGGACGTAATTGTCTGCACCCACCCACTGCGGGTCTTTGGCCGCCCGCCCTGACAACGCGGCGTCCGTGAAGGAGGCGTAGAAGGACCACGCCACAGGAGCCAGCAGGAACAACAGGAGCAGGAGAACGGACGGGACGACGGGGAGCAGCCGCAGGAAGCGGCGCATTCTCATTTCTCCAGAACCTTGTCCTCACCTACCAGCTTGCGGACGGTGGCATCGTATTCAGCCGCGGCGTCCTCAGGACTCTGCTTACCCGTGATAACGGACTCAGTAGCTACTTGGACGGCCGTGGAGATCCTCGGGTAATCGGCAGTCGCCGGCCGGTAATGCGTTACCTTCACCAAGTCTGAAACGTCCTTCACGAACGGGTTGGCTGCCAGATACTCAGGCTCCGATGCAACATCCGTGCGGACAGCGATCTGGGAGTTGTTGATGTCATAGGCCAGGGCGTTCTTCTTGTTCAGCGCTGTGGTGAGGAACTGGAAGGCCAGTTCAGGGTTCTTGCTCTTCGCCCCCACAGCCAGGGTCCAACCACCGGACATGCTCACGCCACCGGGGTCCTGTCCCTTCTGGGTGGGGAACATTGCTACGCCCATCTCCTGCTCATAGCCGGCCCACTCATATGCGCCGCCTTTCTGCCAGAACGACGGCGTGTAGGAACCTTCCACAGTTGCCCCGAGTTTGCCCTGCGGGAACCACTCGCCAAAGACCTTCTTCCAGACGTTCGCGTCCAGGGCTTCGGCAGGGCTCACGGCGAGCTTCTCGTCATACAGGGTTTTCAAGAACGCCAACGAGTCGGTGAACCCTTGGGAGCCCACCACCCACTTCTTTTCGTTCTCGTCATACAGGCTGCTGTCTGTGCCATAGAGCAGTTCATAGAAGCCCTGCATGACCGTTCCCTCGCCGGTCCCCTTGCCTGCATACATGTTGAACGGGATCACATTGGGATCCGCAGCTTTCATGGCGCGCGCGGCGGTCAGGATCTCGTCCCACGTTTTCGGCTGCCACGGTAGGGAAATTCCCGCCTTCTGCAGGACGGACTTGTTATACCAAATGCCCCGCGTATCAGTGCCCAACGGCACCGCATAAATGCCGCCGTCATCCGCGCGGCCGGCTGCCTTGGCAGCTTCGTTGAACGCCCCCCAGTCGTCCCACTTCTCAAGGTAACTGTCCAGTTTGAGGAGGTAACCGGCGTCGACGTCGGACCGCACCTTGAAGGTGTCCTCATAGAAAACATCCGGCGCCGTATCAGCGGAACGCTGAGCCAGGGCGAGCTTTGTCCCATAGTCGTCGTCATTGGCCTGGATGGGCTGAAGGTCCACGGTCACACCGGAGTTGGAAGCTTCGAATTCCTTCTTGGCGTCCTGCATGACGGTGTCCAAGGCCGTGAACGAGTCCGTTTTCTGATAGACGATCTTGAGCGTTTTGCTCTCAGCAGCCTCAGGTGTGGGCGAACAAGACGTCGCTGCCGTAAGAACGGCAGCGACGGAGACAACGGCAGCGAACTTAACAGCGGCAGATTTCACCGACATTTTAGTCATTGCCTTGTTTTTCACAGGGCGGCGCATGATGCTCCATTCTGTCGAACGTGGCTACAGCCCCCATACTTCACCGTGACACCCATGCGACGTGGCCGAGCCTTGTGGATATTCAGTTGTCCTGCTTCGAACTAGCCTTCCAGCAGGAGCCTTTGCGCGCGCGGAGCCAGCATGTGCTCCAGAACCAGGCAGGCGGCACCAATGGCGCCAACGTCTTCACCTACACCGGTTCCCACGACTTCCAGGTCATGGATCATGCGGGCTGCGTTGTTCTTGTCCAGCAAATCCGGAACGCGTTCCAGGAAGTAAGGGGACATCCGCCCCCAGAACGGACCACCAAAGACGACGCGCTCCACGTCCAGTGTGTTGGTCACGATGGAAACGGCGCGTGCCACCAGTGTGGCGGACTTGTCCAGGATGGCAATGGCTTTGGCGTCACCAGCATCTGCTTTGTCGCACAACGCGGCATAGCGTTCCTGGACTTCAGGGCCGTCAGCACCCTCCCGGTGCCCTTCAAGCAAACCGGCGGCTTCGGCCTCGGCCACCAGCACCTGCGGAATGCAGGAAGACTTGACGCAGCCGTGCAATCCACAATCACACTGCGGACCGTTGGGGTCCACCACGATGTGGCCGATTTCGCCGGCATTGCCGGAAGTGCCGCGCACTACTTCGTCATTGAGCACAATGCCGCAGCCGATACCGGTTCCCATGTACATGAACACGAAGCTGCCGGCCCCACTCGCGCCACCGGCCCAGGTTTCCGCCACCGCGGCACTTGTCACGTCCTTGTCCACCAACGTTTCCATGCCGGTGGCTTCGGCCAAGGCCTCGCGGATGCGCACGCGGTTCCATCGCGTCAGGAGGGGCGGCTCCACCACGGAGCCCTCGTCGAGGTCGATCGGGCCCGGAACCGCAACACCGAGCCCGGCGATCTTGGAAGCATCGACGCCTGACTCTTCGATCAGGACATTGATCTGTTCGGCGATGCTGGTAATCACGTCGGCAGGGTCACCACCGGGGGTTGCCATCCGCGAATGCCTTACGACGTCGCCCAGCAAGTCGAGGACCACAAAGGTGATGACGGCCGGGTCCAGATGAACGCCCACCGCGTACATACCCGCCGGGTTGAGGCGCAGGATGGTCCTCGGCTTGCCGGGGCCCGAGCCTTCCTTACCGGCCTCCACTATCAGCTGCTGGTCCAGGAGGCGCCGGGAGATGTTCGAAATCGTCTGTGGGGAAAGGCCCACGATCTGAGCCAGCTCAACACGGCTGAGACCGCCCGATGACCGCCGGATCGCCTCCAGAATTACGGTCAGGTTGAAGTCCCCCATGCGGGGAAGGTTGGTTCCGCGCCTCGGTGTCGGCTGCCGGATCTCAGTCACTGATGCCCCTCGTCATTGGGATGAACTTCGTCGAAGATGGTCTTTGTCTGAATCGTACGATACCGCCGCCGCTTCGGATACGAGCACACGCTGACGCAGGTGTCAGGGCTTGGTAACGATGCCGCTGCATTCCATGCCACCGCCGTTGCGGCAGTCGCTTGATGGCCAGGCTCAGGACTTCCGGCTTCGAGTCACAGTGAACTTCGGATTCCGGCCTTCCTCCACCGTTGGCCCGATGTTCCGTTCCAGGGCGGCCCGGTACTGTAAATGGCTGTTGTAGACGGTCCATAACTCTCCCCCGGGGGCAAGAACACGGGCGGCCGCTTGAAACATCTTGAGCGCAGCGCCGGCATGCACACTGGCACCCAGATGGAACGGCGGGTTCAGCAAGATGAGGTCAACACTGCCAGGCTCAAGGGTGGACATGGCATCATCGTGGATCACTGCCACCCGCTCCCCAACCCGTTTGCAGCGGCCGTCGCCCTGGCTGAAGCAACGGCTGCAGCTGACTGGTCGGTGGCTACGACGCGGGCATCCGGGTGGCGAAGCGCATACATTGTGGCGAGAATACCGGTCCCGCAGCCCAGATCCACAACCTGCTTCGATGCCGGCATACGATCCAGGAACGTCAGAAGGTAGCGCGTGCCTATGTCCAGACGGGCGCCGGAGAAAGCAGCACCATGCGCGCACACCGTGATTCCCAACTCCGGCAGCGACTCCACCACAGGAAAGGGACGCTTTCCGGGCGTCGCTTTGGGGTCCCGTGCCACCAGGACCCGGGATTTCTGCCGGGCAAGTTGCGGCTGGACTGATGAGAAGTAGCGTTCCAGGACCTCATTCATGCCGAGTGACATGTGCTTCACGCGACCCCCGGCCAGCAGGACCGCATCCGGCGCCGCAAACCGCGCTACGGCGTCGGCGATTTCCTCCAACTCAGCCAGAGACTTAGGCAACTGCAGAAGCACAACGCCTGCACCGTCCAGCAAGTCCCGGTTCAGTTCGTATTCGGTGAAACGTCCCTCCAAGCCAGCCACCGCGGCATTGCGTTTCAGCGCAAGCCTTCCAGTGAAAAGGTCCTGGCTGACGCCTACATGCCCGACGCCGAGCCCAGCCAAGGTGCCCAATGTCAGCGCACCATAGCGGTCGCCGATGACAACCACCTTCGTGTCAGGCCCCAGCAGATCCGCCGCCGTGTCCAACAGGAGCCTGTCTGTGGCATCGAAGGCCTGCAGGTTATCCGCTTCGACGTCGGGAAGCCTGCTCAACGTACCCAAGAGCGCTTCAACATCCATTGCCGTCACGGTGTGGTTCTCGCTTTCATGCTTAACTGTCTCGACTTTAGGGCGGCTTGGGAGGAACCTAGTGCTTGCACCACGCAAACACCTGTCATGCCTTCGGCTGGAGACCACCAAGGCGGCAGGCACAGGTCACGGCGACCCTTGGAGCCAGGCACCGGGATCCACTCATCATCGGGCTCCCCTTTCCCTGCGAGAAGCCATGAGTGTCAATGTTGTCACGAACCTTGAAGTAAAGTCCCACAACTCTCCCGACGAAACGCGACGCCCCGATAAGACGGTCCTGGACCTCGTTACCGTGGGAGATTACACAATCGGCCGTATGACCTTTGAACCAGGCTGGACCTGGGCCGACTGCATCAAGCCTGTAGTTGGCACCGACTCCTGCGAATTGAGCCACGTCGGGTTCTGCCTTTCCGGCAACCTGGAGGTAGAAACCAATGACGGTGGCAAGATCAGCATTTCAGCCGGCGACTCCTACACCATCCCACCGGGTCACAACGCCCATGTGGTGGGCGATCAACCCTTCCAAGGCGTCGAGTTCGTCAGCGGCGCCGAATTCGCGCGTCCTGCGGAGTAGCCTCCAGGGACCGGGAGGTGAATAACAGAAAGACCCCGCTCAGTGAGCGGGGTCTTTCTTCCGAAGTGGGCGTCCTACAAGCTTATTCGAATCAAGGTACCGCGCATCTGGAGCTTCGATGCCTGATCGAGAAGATCCAAGCTAGACCACCCAAACAGCCGAAGGATCGGCCGCTCCCCCGCCGCTTTCCGCAGCTCAAGGCCGACCAAGCCGAAGCCATGGCAGCGGACTACCAGGCCGGCATGCGAGTGAAGGAGCTCGCCGTTAAGTACGGGATCAGCCGAGAGACTGTTAACAAACATCTTCGTCGGCAAGCTGTCGAGCCCCGCAAGGTCGGCTTGGACGAGCAACAGATCAAGGAAGCAGTCAGGCTCTACGAACGAGGTGACTCACTAGCCGCGATCGGGAAGCGCATGGGCGTGACAGCACATACGGTGCGGTCACGGCTGGCTGAAGCGGGCGTAAAGATGCGGAGTTCGTACGAGCACTTAATGCCGTAGTCAGCTTTGCGCCCAAGTGTTCAAACCCTCTGCTGTGTGAGTGATGCAGGCGTCCAACTGTGCTGCGAAGTCCGTCGCTGTCATACTGACATAGCAGAGCGGCACGAGACTTCCTATGAGATCGTTCTCGTCCACCATAGTGAGATCGATCCGGCTATCCGGCCCATAGTGCATGAGTGTATTGCGAAATGGTTTAGCTGACGGATCGGTAATCATCTGCGCTTCGGCGGTATCTACGATTCCCGCGATAGCCGACAAGGATTCAACGCTCAGCTCCGACGCCCGTTCCGTACGCAGCATCTCTAGACTACGGAGTACCTGGTAGACCGTGAGAAAACGAATCTTGAGGACGCTGTACTCCAGACTCGAAGGCATCAACACATCCACAAAATTCATACTCGACTGAAACACCGTCATCAAAGCATTGATGCTCGGCGTCGCCTCACCGTTGAAAGCTCGCCGATAGAAACGCTCACTCCGAACGTCATCGCCCACGTCGCCGAACTGGGATGCGTCAACATCATCCAAGAACGATGCTGCCGTGGGATCGAGCGTGGCACCAAGTCCACCAAAGTACTGTCCATACTCATTCATCACACGAAGAAGTTCCGAGCCTGCGACCTGCTTATCCAGCAAGATCCCTGGCTCAAACCCCATCGCGAATGTCGCTGCATGCGTGGTCGACACGAGCCGCCCTGCATACCGGTAGAACCCAAGATCCGTTTCCCAGCGTCTCGCAAAGGGCAACCAGGTGTTGCCCAAGAACCGCTGTGCGTGGGCGGGAAAGATTTCATCCTCAAAGTAAGCCATCTGCCCCTCGATCCCTCGCTTGGTATCTTCGAAGAACTTCAGACTGTGTCGAGATCGCGCCGTCACGCTCTGAGCAAGCGGAGAAAGAGACACTTGCAGCTGAGGAGCAACTTCACGGAGACGGGCATAGCCTTCATAGAGAAACAGCGAGAAGTAGCTCGCAAGACAGAACGACACCGTATGAGCATTCTTGGCCAGCTCGGGTCGCGTTAAAGCGCTGATGACGCGTCCTACAAAAACAGCGTCGGCCTGGATTGCACTGTCTATGACTCTTAGGCGATTAGTCACGACTCGGACGCCATCCGCCAAGATACTTATCAACCACAGTCACCATATCTAAGCAACCATGCTTGATACGTGAGAAATAATTGTCGCAAGATCAGCCGGCGGCGAACCAGCGTTCTTGGCCGCGATTCTATATGTGGCCGCATTCTTGCCATCGGCACCTCGTCCGGCGTCTACCAGAGATTGTCGTTCAATCTCGAACTGAGGCCATTTGATGGAGACAAAAGTTTCGAGCATATCTTCCATAGCCCATGCTGCCGTACCACAGAACCCACTTGGCCAGTCTGTTTCAGATTCGCCAAGGAAGCGCAGCATGGTTCGGTTATCCTTGGCATCCTTCCCCTCTTGAGCTACGGCGACCGCTTCGGGCGAACCCTTTGCCCGCACTCTCTGTCCTGAATCTTTGTCGGCGTCGAACAAAATGAAGTGCGGTATGCCAAGCCGACGCAGAATTGCCGCTGGCAACAGGATTTGCCCCTTGGATGTTGCGACAGCTACTTCAACCCCGAGGCTAGATAGCGGTGTATCGGCCTCGGCGGCACCTTCGATAATCGCCCGGTCAGTTGAACCCTCCACCACGAGAACGGCCGACGCGAACATTGCATCTCGTAGTTCATTAAGACAAGCATTGTCGAGTCTGCTTCTTACAGCACTTTCATCAAGGAAAGTGTCCAGTTCCTGCACCACCGCATCCATCGACGCTTCGTAGACAATAACCTGAGGACTAGCCGAAGCATCAGCAGAACGCTGCACTCGTCGAACTTGGTCAAAGTAGGTGGGTTCGATGAAGTAAGGGCTGTGCGTGGCATAGCCAACTTGGATGCCCGAAGCGGCATCCTCCGCGAGGTTCCTCAGAACAGTCGCAAATGCCTTAGCTTGGGTCGGGTGCTGGAATAGCTCAGGTTCTTCTATCGCTAGGTAGATGACACTCTCGTCTTTGTTCGCAGCCCCTCGATGTGCAAGGAGTTTTAGGGCAGCAATCAGCAATGATCGTTGGAACCCGTGGCCTTGGCGGTCGATGTTGGTTCTGGTTCCGTGATCGTCCACCTTGACGTTGAATCTAGTTGCTTGAGGCTTGAATTCTGCCTGCACAGAACCGACGTCAATCGATCGTCCGGGTGCAAAAGACTCCACCTCCGCAGTGAGATCGGCAGATAACGTCCGAAGTTGGCTCGCAAAATGGCGCTCTGAAATCTCGGCATGTCGAGACGTTAGCTCGTCATTGAGGCTAGTGAGCTCTTCATCAGCGGCGGAGCGATCAACTGTCTTCTCAATGATTCGTCCGATGACACTCGTCTTCGTATCTTGGGCCTCTTCAGACGCTCGAAGATCAGCCGTTATGAGTACAAAGTCAAAAAGTCCCGATAGACGTCCCTGGCCCGCAAAACCGAAAAAGTTAGTGTCCGAAACCTGGGCTGGGCTGAGTAATTCGGGATGCTCCCTCTCCCATGCGTCGAGCATTGCGTCAGCGGCACCAGCGTTTGTCCATCTGGGAAAGGCGAGGTCGCTATGCTCGGCAATTACCTTCTCGTAGGCAGTCTTCTTTGGACCGGCACCGGATGCTGCCCTTACTTCCTCGAACGGACCAAAAGCCAGCGCCTTACCGGTGATCTTGTCCTTGCCGTCTTCCCAAATGCGCCATACCGAGAACTCATCAACGCCAGTCGGCGCGTACTTGTCACCAAGTAGCTCCCGATCGCTGCCTGTGAGCTGACAGAAATCAACCCGCACCACAATCTTTTGCTCCTGAGCGCCTGCGAATACATCCTCCGCTGTCAAGACAGCGCTCTTGTCACCGTTGAAGAACCAGTCCAATGCCCGCAGGACCGATGACTTTCCGGCGCCATTCGGCCCAATAAGAGTAGTTATCTTATCAAAATTTACGACAACCTTATCCAGGCAACGAAAGTTCTCAACTTCAACACGCTTTATTCTCAAGTAAAAATCTCCAAAATTCTAAATAATATGTGCTCATATTATGACACTGCGACGAAGACAAGCCAAGTTTATAATTTACAGCAAGTCATTTGAATAATGAGCCAGTTCAAACCACACAAAGGCTACTGTAAGGATATTCATAGACAAATGATTACTTTGACGCATAACTCATAGTGCGAATAAGTGGAGGGCAATCAGATGGAGACGGGTTGGTCCCCACAAACAAGTAAACCGGATGATGGAGTACTCAGCGAGGCACTAGAACCCAAACGAGCCGTGTCGTACATCCGCGTCTCAACAAGAGATCAGGCCGAGAAGGATGGACATGAAGAAGGTTTCAGCATCCCGGCGCAGCGTGAAGCGATCCAGTGCAAAGCTGAAAATCTCGGCGCCCTAGTCACGAAGGAGTTTGTCGAGCGTGGTCGAACCGGAACCAACACCAACCGGCCGGCACTTCAAGCAATGCTCGTCTACATCCAGGGAACACCAGGCATCGACTTCGTCATCGTGCACAAGATCGATCGCTTAGCTAGGACGTGGGCCGGGGATGTTGAAATCAGCAAGATCCTGGCAGCAGCCGGTGTCCAACTAATCTCCACATCTGAAAATATTGACGAGACCCCAAGCGGCAGACTGATCCATGGCATCATGAGCACACTCGCCGAGTTCTACAGCCGGAACCTTTCAGCAGACGTCGTAAAAGGCATGCAGCAGAAAGCCAGGCGCGGCGGCACACTCGGCCGAGCGCCGCTTGGCTATCTCAACCGCCGCACTATCGACGAGCATGGCCGTGAAGTACGTGACATCATTCTCGACCCGCAGCGTGCACCGCTCGTTCGCGAAGCATTCCGCCTTTACGCAACCGGCGCTTGGGCTCTCAATCAGCTCGCCGCGCACCTCACGGGCCAAGGATTGGTCTCCCGAGCAACCGCGCTCCAGCCGTCAAGACCCCTGACCGCACCACGCCTACAGGCGATCCTCACCAGCCCGTACTACGCAGGCCTCGTCCACTATGACGGCGGCCATATTAAAGGGATACATCCACCACTCGTCAACGCAGCAACCTGGCAACTCGTCCAAACTATTCTGGCGTCCCGACGTAACGGTAAACGGATACGGAAACACCCTCACTTCTTAATCTCGAGTCTTTACTGCGGTCAGTGTGGATCCCGCATGCACGTTCACAATGCGCACTCTGCCCGCAGTCGCATGTATTCCTACTTCGTCTGTAGCGGGCGAACGAAAGACCCGCACTCTTGCCACATGCGGGCGGTTCGGATCGATCAGGTCGAGAAAGATGTTGAACGTAGCTATCGCCATATCCAACTTCCACCACACATCCAGGCAACGCTTCGGCAACAAGGCATCACACAGCCACTATGGCGCGTCTACCGTGATGCACCGTCGGCCGCCAAGCGCCTGCTCAACCAAGCACTATTTGAGCGCATTCTTATCGATTGAAGAGTCGATTAGTTTCAGAGCTGCAGCGGCGCGCTCGGTATCAACATATGGCCGGACGATGAAATGAACCTTGGCTTTACCGCGCTGCTTAGATGGACTTGCGAGCCCAGCCTCCTGCGCAGCGTAGGCTTTTAGGATGGCGCCATGGTGATGCCCCGCCAAGACGGACAGGTGCGAATGTTGACGCTTAATAGCTGTGAAGTGCGCGGCCAGTTCTTCTCCAGTCGGCGCATCCGCGGGTCGATAAAATTCGTGCAGCTCCCATTGCTGGCGCGCCGGCAACTGCATGAAAAGCCTGCTTGTTGCTGAGTCCAGCCACAGTTGTCGGAGCCAGTTGTGGCAGCTAGCAAACTCTTGGAACGTTAGGCGCGGCATTCACTATTTCCCCATTTAATGTCGTCACTATGCGCCCAAAGGCCGATTCGGGCAAGTGCGGAAATACGTTCACGGTACATAGGGGAAGGATTTAACAGGGGTCGGGGCGATGTACCGTGAACAAAAATACCCTATGTACTTCGAACCGGTCTAACGGGGGTCAGATCGACTGCCCCGCGCGTTTCAGGTCGCACCTATGTGTACCGCGAAAACAGAAAGAGACGCCTTGCACGCGTCTCTGACCTCTGTAATTGTGACTATAACTAATGATAATCATTAGCTTCTTGGTGGGCGTCCTACAAGCATGTTCGACCAAAGGTACCGAGCATCTCGAGTTACTAGCCTTGATCGAGAAGATCCAGGCCAGACCACCCAAGACCCCGCAGGGTCGGCCGCTCCCCCGCCGCTTCCCGCAGCTGAAGGCCGACCAGGCCGAGACTATGGCAGCGGACTACCAAGCTGGCATGCGAGTCAAAGAGCTAGCCTTTAAGTACGGGATCAGCCGAGAGACTGTCAATAAGCATCTACGCCGGCAAGCCGTCACCCTACGCAAGATTGGCCTGGATGAACAGCAGATCAAGGAAGCGGTCAGGCTCTACTAACAAGGCGATTCTCTGGCAACGATTGGAAAGCGCATGGGCGTGACTGCTCATACGGTGCGGTCACGACTGGTTAAAGCTGGCGTCGAGATGCGGAGTCCGTACCAGCACTTACAGTCCTAACTATCCTCGTGCCCAAGCGTCCAGGCATTCGGTAGTGTGAGCTATAAGGGTATCCAATTGAGCCGCGAAGTCCGTCGCTGTCATGCCGCCATAGCAGAGCGGTACGAGGCTACCGATGAGATCGTTTTCGTCGACTAGCGTGAGATCGATCCGGTTATCCGGTCCGTAGTGCATGAGCGTATTGCGAAACGGCTTAGCTGACGAGTCAATGATTAGCTGGGCTTCGGCAGTATCCACGATTCCTGCGATAGCCGACCATGATTCGGCGCTCAACTCAGAGGCCCGTTCGGTTCGGAGCATTTCTAGGCTGCGAAGTACCTGGTAAACCGTCAGGTAACGGATCTTGAAGACGCTGTACTCCAGGCTCGATGGCAGCAGCACATCCACGAAATTCATACTCGCCTGGAACACTGTCATCAGAGCGTTGATACTTGGCGTCGCTTCGCCATTGAATATTCGCCGATAGAAACGCTCACTTCGAACGTCATCACCCAACTCCCCAAACTGCGACACATCAACATCGTCCAAGAACGATATTGCCGTGGGATCGAGAGCGGCACCCAGCGCTCTGAAGTACTGTCCGTACTCAGTCATGATCCGTCTCAGCTCTGGTCCTGCGTTCTCATCAAACATTGTCTTTGGATCAAGTCCCAGACCGAACGTCGCCGCATGCGTTGTCGACACGAGCCGACCTGCATAGCGGTAGAAGCCGAGATCCTTCTCCCAGCGGCGCGCAAGTGGCAACCACGTGTTTCCATAGAAGCGCTGTGCATGGGCGGGAAAGATCTCATCTTCAAAATAGGCGACTTGGCCTTCGATCCCTCGCTTCGTATCTTCGAAGAACTTCAGACTGTGCCGCGATCGCGCAGTCACACTCTGCGCCAGCGGTGAAAGAGACAGTTGTAGCTGCGGAGCAACCTCCGGTAGACGGGCATAGCCCTCATATACAAAGAGTGAAAAGTAGCTGCCAAGACAGAACGACAGCACAGGAACCGCGTCGGCAAGCTCTGGCCTTGTAAATGCGCTGATGGCGCGTCCGGCGAAATCAGCGTCGGCTCTCATTGCAGTGTCAGTAGCCGTTGCGCGATCAGTCACCACTGGACTGCTCCTTTCTGGAAAAAAATTTACCCACACGCCCACTTGGTCAGAGGCACAATTCGTTTATGGCAGAACGGTGAATCCGACGGTCCTTGAGGAACCTAAGCTCTCTATCCAAAGAAGAGCACTCTTCCCCCCCAACTCACTACGAAGCCACTGAGCCGATTTAGATGCGTGCGGACACGCTGCCTTCACTGTGCCAGACTAGTCTCATGGTGGAAACAGCGAGCAATGACGACCTAATTGGAAAGCCATTTAGGATCCACACATTGGACAGCTACACCCATCTCGGACTTCGTGTACTATCCAAAACACTAAACCTGACGTCGTACGACATGGGAAAAGTAGTTCGAATGCTCCATGCCCGACTGGTCAGCGACCTGGAAACGGGGGGCATCGAATACAACAGCCTGGGCAAGGCCCTCATAACTGGGCGTGATCGTCATGAGGCCGCATTCTTATTCGACCCCGCAAGGATCAAGAAGGCTTGGTATGGTCTTGAAATAGCCACAGTCTGGCTCCCCGCGCTCCGCGACCATGGGCCCTCGAAAACCGCAATCCGTCTTGGGGATATCGTGCACGTCCCCGCAGATCTGCTGGCTACGGCTTTCAGCGAATACTTAGTACTCGCTGACGAGATTCCTAAGCACGTAAATAGCGAGTACTACATCGTTTATCTAACAAACCTTTCAACAAAGCAGTTAGGTGATATTCATATTCGTCTTGCCGAGCATGACGCCTACATCGGTTACGCTGACTGTTCGTGCTGGAATCCCCTGAAGAGTGGAATGTATTTACCCCAATATGCCATCCGGCTCAATTCGCTGCTTATTACCCCTCACGATGAGGACGGTCACCCAAACTTGCCAGGTTACCCGATCGGAGACTACGGATTCTCGGCTTTCGGTGTGAACGACGAGCTCTTTGGGATACTTCTAAGCCACCGGATGGACAACGGAGTATCCACGTGGGCGGACGAGGACAGCTCAATGGGTATCAACACACTGGGAGGAGCGGGAGATCCGATATCTACGATGAATCTCGCAATGACTCAGTCACGCTTCGAGTATCTGCACAGAGACCACGGTTCTTCGCTAAAGAAGGCAGGCCTCGCGTCATTAGATCACGCTGCTCTCGAGACGGCAATAAGAGCCAAGCTGAGTAACAACCTGATGTTTAACTTGGAGTTCGTTAGGGGAAGCAGAGACGGCGTTCCCTGCGCAGATCTTGATTCAATGAAGTTTAACGTACAACTAGAATTTCCAGACTTACAAGGGGATCCCAGGCGATATATTGCCGCACTGAAGTATCTACCCTCGACAAATGAGCTAGAACTGATCACGATGTTCTGAAGCAATGGGTCCAACCAGCTTCATCACAGTCCATCCCAAGCAAAACATTCGAAAAGATCAGGCGTTGCCGAAGGCGTTCACGCCCAATTGACTAGGCGCAACAACTCAGCAGGTCTGGTTACAGCTTATCAATCCACGTGTCTTCTTCGCGGGTGTCCCAGGATGAGCCCGTTGCTTTCGGCTTCATCCGCTGCTCGATCGCGCCGAGAATCCTGGCAACCTCCGCCGCGTGCAGGTCACGTAGCGAACCTATTTCTCTAACCATAAGAGAGTTGATGATTCGTCGACGCTCTTCTTGGTCAGTAATACCAGCATCATCAAACGCAGCCCTAATCTTCCGTATCTGCACATCGTTAATCGGCATGTCAGTTAAGCTATTTGCTTCTGGCGGCGTCGATATGTCGAACAATCCTGGGTGCTCATCCACAAGCGTCTATTCTACAGGACATGACTTCGCAACCGTACTGCTTCAACGCAGGCTGTCGAACCGGCCCTCCAGTAGCTACGGAATGATCACGAAAGCACATCTCTTCACTGCGGACACCGCAGCACCTTACTAAGAGTGCTGCGCCGGCCCATCTGAGAATAGGCTAAAACTCTTTTTGCTATGTCAAGTCACTGTCGTCAGCAGGCACATCATCAACGTAGGCGTGAATCGTGGCCAGCACATTCTCCGGCCTGATATTGAGCTCTACACGATCGTCGCGGGCGATGAAATACCCGGGCGCCATCCTGCTCAGTGCCAGGCACTCCTGTTTGAGCTCGGCATCGGAGATCGTAACCTTACGCGAGTATCGGAGAGCTGTCCGAAGCGCGGCATACTCTACTGTGTGATCGGTATCCTCTTGCTGAAGGTCCCAAACGGTTTCCAGTATCTGCTGGTGAGGGCTACTCTCAGTCTCAGCGTCGGCGACATCGTTTACCCAAGCCTCCGCCTCTGACGGACTCTGGCAAGAAGCAAGCAAATCTCGGAACTTTGCCAAGTGCACGCGCTTGATCGGCGCCAACCTCACCAGCCTCGCCAGGTCGCGTGCCCTCATGAGGGTGATACCTTTACCTGGGTTCGCAAGAGCATCGGCTTGGATTTCACGCATAACCGCCCCAAGATCATCTGGACCGGTTTCGAAATCAGGACCAACGACCAGCGCGAAATCGCAGCCAGCTTCATCACGATGCCTGGCGATCGTCGAAACCTCCACGCTGCTCTTCTTGACCTTGCCTCCAGGCCGCTCTTTACTCTTCGCTTCCAGCGAGATCCGATAGCGCGCTAGGCCCTGATCGTTGGCGGGAAGAAAAGCATCTGCGATGCCATCCGACTCATCCTTACCCGCTTTTGGGACTGCTACGAATCCAAGCTGCTGGAATGTTTCAACAAGTGCAATTTCTAGCCCCTTTGCGCTTGTAAGTGAATTCATTAAGCCCTGGGCGACAGTTATCGAGTTCCGCGCCCCCGACGATCTTGCTAGGTGCCGCAGTAACTCATCACGGGCATCGAGGACCGAGGAAACTGCCGCTTCACCGAAGTTGGCATCATGGAGACCCGCTTCTAGCAATATCTCAGCCATTGCAAAGAGCTCAAGCGGGAGGTTCTTCTTCCTATCATTGAACTCATCTGCAAAGTGCGCCACAAACGGATGTTCGAGATTGATTGACAGTTGCCCGCTGACACTATCAAGCACCGAAAGAGGAAGAAGCGTGCCCAAATCTGCGTAGACCACGGCGCCGATCAGGCCCGCCCCGTCTGTTATTCGTTTTTCGAGAAATTCGACCAGCCTGTCAGAAGTAGCGAAGACAGTCTTGTCTATTGGAGCGATGTGCCGAGACTTTATCTTCTCATCATAAGAATCGACAACCATTCTCATGATTGGCTTCTCTGTCAGACTCGCCGGACTATCGGCGAAGCGTTGGGAAGCGCGGCGCTCCGCCGCGAGTTCAGACTTGTGGGCATCTAGTTTGGTTCTTGCAATATTGAAGAGACCCTTCAACAGGTCCATCGATCGCTCGACAACGGGACCTGATAGGAGTGTTTCTCGAGAGGAGCGGAGCTCGGCGTCCAGTCGGTCAATGTTAATTACCAAACGAAAACGGGAGAACGTGCCGTGTTGCAAGCTGTTTCGGTCAATGCCGAAGCCAGAATCTTCCGGATTGATGAGTCTTCCGTGGACATACACGAAGAAACCGTGGCTTCTGCCAACAGCGGCCGATTTCCCTTCACCAATCGAGTCTTCAAAGACTTCCAGGTACCCACTGATAGGACCCAAACTCTTATCTACAAGTAGATAGTGTTGATAGTCGCCAACGGGAACCTTTTCATTGGTATCGACATCTAACTCACTAGGTGCGGGACTGGGGAGAGTCACGATGTCCTTGCCCAGGACCCACCTGCCAACTTGCTTCGCCGCAGCTTTTGACGGAACGACCTTGTTTGAGTTGAGGTAAAGAGAAAAGTCGTCTCGCAATGGCATTGCTGTTGATAAGACCCAACGGAGCTTTCCCGTGGACAATTCAACGGCCATTGGCTTCAAGTCCGTCACCACAGCGACAGTCCAAGTGTCTTCGGCTCCCTCGCCGAACAATACGAGGTCCTGCCTTCCGACGTCATTCGAAAGCCATGGCTGCACAGCCACATGTGCTTCGGCTTCGCTTAACTCGCGCAAAGGAAGCACCACAGGCGGAGCTGAAATAGCTTCGGCAGTTTCTGCTCGCTCTCCTACAGGCCCAGGCGCCGGAATTGCAGTGAAGTCCATTGTTGTGGAGAAAAACTTTCCACCCGACTTGGTGATGTGCGTGAGCCGTGTTCCCAGCACGTACGCGGCAAGTTTGCCGATGCCGAACTTGCCGATCGTTCTGCGTCCCTTGGCTGTTGTCCGATTCCTTGCCTTGACGGAATCACCCACAATCCAATGGACCTTAAGGCCAGAAGCATCCATACCCGTGCCGTTGTCGATGATCGCGATTGACGCATCGGGTGCGGCACGATCCGATGACATGACGGTATGGACGCACGTCGCATCAGCGTCAAAGGCGTTAGAAACGAGCTCTTCGATAGCCTTATTAGGGCTACTGTAAAGCCCCTCTGAGAACAGGCCGATGATCTGAAAGCTGATTTCGACGTTTATGTGGTCCGTGACCGCGCCTGCCTCAAAGAAGGCACCAGGCGCGTCACCGAATGGCGTTGTCATGCCTTCTTCACGGTGAGCACGACTTCGGTTCTCATGCGCTTGGCCATGGAGGAGCCTTGGTCTGCAGTCTTCACCGGCAAATAGCGGAGATTCTCAGGCAGATCCCTCTCCACTCGCTGTTTCGTCGCAAATCCTGCCAACTCATAGGCCTCGCGCACGAGTAGATCGTTCTGAATGTAATTTCCCCGCAACGTCGAGTTCCCAATCACCGTGACGACCTCTGCGTTGTTCTTACTGACTCGGTAAAGCTCGCTCGCGAACAATGTCAGGTCATGCGCATAGCGCGTAATTGTTGCTAGGGGAAGCACCTCCGGCTTGTTCACGGACAACTTGATGCGCTCGACCATGTCATTCACATGCTGCCGAGCATCACCAACCAGAGCCCGTTCAGCACCGATACTGTTCGACCGAATCCTGCGTAGTTCTGGAATGGAGTGTCCGAACCAAATCAAAGACAGACGATGGCCCCGCAGGTAGTCGATTGCGTTTAGGTAGGGAGGCGAGGTGATGATCAGATCTACCGAACTATCAGGGAGGCTAAGCATTCGAGCGTCGCCTCTTGAGACCTTGGCCTCTCCCACGACGGTTCGCTGTCCGAGCAGTTTCGTCAGACTCGCGACCGACTTCGCAAAACCCTGGTAAACGTCGTAGTCGGACTCAGTGAGAACTCTGTGTGGCCTGCTGTGTGACGTATCTGCAGCGAGCGATGCTTTCGGGCTTTTTGTCACGACTACCCGGCTGAGAGCGACTCGCAAGGCTCTCTGGACAGCAGCGTCCTCGACATTGTCCAGGGCCCTCGAAAGCCTATTCAACTCTTTTCTTTGCCGTGGACCGAACCAGAATTCCGCGAATTTGACTGTTTCTGTGTCGTCCCACCGGGGCGCATCCTCGGTGGACTCACGGGCCTTTGCGAGTTGGCGGTCAGCCTCCTCCACGACTTCATCGACCGACACAGGCTCGACAGCGACGGTGCTCATGAGCACAGCTAGAGGGTCCATGTCGAAGCCAATAGCAGAGTGCCCTCTGGCCACGGCAGCCGAAAGCACCGTTCCTGAACCACACATCGGATCGAGTACAGTCATGCTCTGTGAATGTGCCTCCAAGCGGTCAATGGCGATATCAGGAGCCATCCTGGCCGGAAAGGGATGAATTGTTCGTGCCACCATGAGGCTGTGCTCCTTCGACGTACCAACTCGGCACGAGCAGGTGCTCTCAAACGCCGTTAACGAAAGCAATCATCACAGTTGAACGGGCCCTGGTCAAAGCACCTCGCCGGCAAGTTGCGCACTTGTGACGTGGCCGCCCCTGGACCCTAACCTGACCGGACAGAAACGACCAGCCATGAAGCGTTTGCCTCAGCGACGCAGATCCAAGAGACAGAAAAGGCGACCAGCTTTGGGCAACCCGTGAAGCCGTTCGGAATGGGCTCGATGTGGGGCTAAGGCAGCAGATACCAAGCCCCAAACGGCCTCTATCCGCACGCTCGGCCATGCCAGAGCGACGGGCAGACCACAGGGCGACAAGGATCCGAGGGCCTCGCGCGTCTAGAGACGGCGCCCTTGGATGGGGACACCGTCCAAACGCATGACTACTCTTGTCCGGGGACCGTGTCCAGATACTCTGCGACCAGCTCCGGGTCGAACACATCGAGTGATTCCCTTATCTCGGAGTATAGTGCCGCAGGCGTAGAGTTAAGGGCAACATACCGACCATCGGTGTAAACCGATTTCGGTGCGAGAGCCGCGAGCCCCCGAACCAACGACTCGATCTCCGGGACCGCCATATCGTGCCCCTTAACCGCTAGAAATGCGGCAAGACTTTCAAAAACAATCGGGGCTTTCTTCTCACTGTTATCCACCAGTGTCTCCACGAGGACGGCCACGGGTGGGCGAGGAATCCGAGCCTGAGTGGCCTGGCGATCAACCCACAGACGAGTGTCTTCCGGGGTGCGGGTGTCGAAAAGTGTCCGAAGGTCTGCAGGATTCAGCCCTTGCAGAGCGAACAATTCCACTAGGCGGGCCAAGTCGTCGACTCGAATCGCTGTTATTTCATCATTTTTGCAGACTTCATTAATTAGACCTTCCTCATCCAAAGCACCCTGATAATCAGGGGCGATAAGAAGCGTGAAAGTTGGTACGATGTCGAGCCCGTGGCGTTCCGCGGCCTTCTCTCGGTGAACGCGAAGCACTGACGTCCGCGCCGTATCAGCCCGAATTCTTCCCGGCGACTTTGACGCCACAGACTCCCCTGTTTCCTCCGAGAGCACCTCGCGAACCGAGTCTTTTGTGGATTTGGCATCATAGGTGAACGCGTACGACTCACTTACCTCGCCCCGTCTTCCGAGACGTGCAGTAACAATTCCGTCTGCTCCGTGCTTGGCACCCCCAAGTCGGGTCACAGAGAAACCAAGAAGTTCTAGAGCGTCGCCTACAGCGTCTTCCAGCGCATTTTCGTCATTCGTCGCATCGCGTAGACGCTGCGCAATTATCGGGGCGGACCTTGGGAAGCGAAGCGTTAGTTCCCTCAGAAACGCGTCCCGCCGATGCATTACTCGCTCGATAATTTCGGGCGATATATTCTCATCAAGCAAGTAGGCCTGAGTTAGAACCTCGCTCAAGCCAAGGAGCTTGAGCGGTTCCGCAACTGTCTTTCCTCCGATGTAATTGCTGACGAACGGATGGGTTTGGTTAAGTACAACGGCCCGTCGGGAAGGGTCGTAGACTGCCATGGGCTCAGCAGCGTCGTATTCTTCGAGCAAGACGCTTTCGATCACGTCCCCACCGTCGGTTAGAATCTCTTGGGCGTTTTCGACGCCTAATTCGGTTAGCCCCAGGCTCTGTGCAACATCAGGCCCATCGGATACTGCTCGCTGAAGCAACCGGCGCAGCGGACCTTGGCTAAGTGCCGTGCTCGGCTTGGCGAGCCGGCCATTTTTTCCGATAGACGAGATGACGTCGCCGTCATCCTGTTCCGCCGACACAGCGCGCGCCTTATTGAAGACAGCAAGCAGGTAGTTTTTCAGCTCTTGAAGCGGCTGGGACTCCCTGAGGTTCTCACGGGCACTCGCCACTTGGTCGTCGAGATCATCGGCATTCACTTCCATGTGAAAGCGAGTCAAAGTACCGTGCCTGAGTTCGGGCCCAAGCGAGAAGTCGGCATCGTCAAGATTAATGAGTCTTCCTCGGACTCTCACGAAGAAGCCGTGGCTCCGCGCCGTTTCCTCACTTCTTCCACGCTGAAGTGGCTGCTTGAAAAGTGTCGCGGTACCCCAAACTACCCCAGCCTTTGGTAGTCGGATGGCAGGAACCTTGACGACTTCGCCGGACTCAGTCACCTCGACCTCAGTGCCCGAAACGGGTCCCCAAGGCTTCTTTGCACTCTTCGGAAGGGAGGAGTCGTCCTTACCGACAGTAAAAGACCAGAGTTCTGCCCCGTTCGCCTTTGAAGACTTTACTTCTTCGTCATTCATCCACAGCTGGAATTCGGGGTTAAGGGGCAGTGCCGTACTGAGCACCCAACGTAATCTACCAAGCTTGATTTCTCGAGCCGTTGTTTTCAGGTTGGAGAGAAGCGCAGCAGTCCAATGATCTAGGTCAATGAGCGCCTTCAGGACTCTTGCAGTTTCAGCGACCGCTGTCCCCGCGAGGGACTTCTCAACGGCTTCCAGGGCCTGTTCCTTGGTGAGGCGTACGACATCGAGGGACAGATCCACTCCGTCCATGAGTTCCGCAGTATGTGCGACGCGCCCATAATCCATCGTCACGGCCAAATATTCATTCTCCCTGTGGACGATGTAGGTCAGTTGCTCCGCCAAAACGTATGTTGCTAGCTTGCCGATCCCGAACTTGCCCACCGGTTTCTTGCGGCCAGGCGGCGGTGAGTCGCTCCGCTTGCGCGACTCGCCGATTTTCCACAAGTCGGCAAGACCATCAAGAGTCATGCTTTCGCCGTCGTCAATCACCAGAAGGGTCGCATCATCCGATGAGAGGTCCGAAGAAAGATAGACCCAAACCTCACGTGCCCCGGCATCATACGAGTTTGTGATTAACTCTTCGAACGTCTTGTTTGGCGAGCTGTACAGCCCTTCCGAAAAGCGCTCAATGATGCCATATGAGATTTTGACGGGAATCTGACCGATGTGCTCGTTGCTTGCGACTAGATCGACGACTTCCACTGCGCCCTCTTGACCTACCTGCTCAGTTAGGGTGCCGTCATCGCCAGCCTCCGAGAGGATATGATCTCCGTTCTCTACAGCGGTCATAGAGCTACCTCCAATTAATTGCGGTGTTGCGCGCGATATTGACACGCACACAAAGTTGTCGTGATCTCAAGCCCTTCGGCCCCTTATCCTCCCAGCGGCGTACACAGCAGGTCAAAGGCCACTCATGTGTGTCTAAAGCAGTTGTGCTAGCTCAATACAGCTATTACGTCGGTGACGCTCGCACGATCGGTGTCTTGTTGGCTGCATGGATGCGTACAGTGCTGGAGGTAGTAGAGCCAGTGGCCGGTGCTGCAGCTCTGTCGGTGATGCTGGCGAATGATCTGGCATTGGCGTTCGGGTTGCCAGGTCCGGTTGAAGTGCTCGATCTTGCCGTTCCTACGTGGGCTGCCAGATTTTGATGAACCGTACTTGCGCACGATCTGTTCTGCGGCCGCCTTGCATGCGGTGGTGTTCCTTAGGCGAAGGCATTGTCGGTGATATTGCGTTTGATTCTCCGGATGCTGATCATCTTGTCCATCTGAGCGTTGCGCAAATCCGACTTGCCTCGGTTCGGCATGCCCGGTCGGTCATTGACGACCGAAGCCCTGACCGTGGAAAGTTGGAACTAGCCGGTGCCAGGCTGGTCGGCGTTGATCTCCGGTCGGTTACTCGACAACGTTTGGGGCAACGGTATTCCGGGCAAATGGGACCCGAAGCAAAGCCCAGATTTCAGGATTCCTACAGGAGAGGGTTACTTTTACCTGCGGCGCTTCTGAAAACCATGGGTACTCAACCATGACCTCAGATGTGGCAGGTGTTTATGGACTGATGGTAATTCGCCCCCTCGACGAGCAGATCCTCTGATGAAGTGACGCTGTTGGCCCGCCTGGCTACGGGAACATCATCGCTTCGGTGATAATGACGTTTGCGATGCAGTAACCTGAGAGCCCACTGACCCACGTTGGGCTACTTTCTCTTAGGGGTACGATGGATTTCTCGCGTTTATTGCGCCAGTCGAGCGACGACGCACCTGTCGAACCGCGGCAGCTTTACAGACTCTTGCCCAATAAGAAGCCCGGCTACGGTTACCTCCGAGACGTGCAAGCCCAGGTGTTAACTGAATGGCATTCGCGTCGCAACGAGCAGGATCTCCTCATTCGGGTTAACACCGGTGGCGGTAAAACCATTGACGGCTTGGTTATCCTTCAAAGTTACATAAACGAAGGTCTCGGTCCGGGCCTCTACGTAGCACCGGATAACTTTCTGGCCGGGCAAGTTGTCAAGGATGCCGAGAATGTCGGTATCCGAACGGTCAGGGATCCGGAGCATGCCGACTACCTATCGGGCTCTGCCATCGCCGTCGTAAACGCCAACAAGCTATTCAACGGACGAAACGTGTTTTCCGAAAAGAGGGCAGTAAGGGCGCCATTACCGATCGGCAGTGTCGTCATTGATGACGCGCACGCGGCCGAACGAACTGTGAGGGATGCTCTTTCCCTGAGAATTCCCCGAGCAAACGAAGCGTATAATCAGCTTTTTGAATTATTCGAACGCGAAATAAGGCAACAATCTGAAGAAAAGTATCTAGATATTGTCGAAAAGGATCGCGGGGCCCTCGTTCAGGTACCGTTCTGGGCTTGGCATGCAAAGTTAGATCGAGCTCGACGCATTCTTCGGGGTATCGCGAAGAATGAAGATGATCCTCTCTTTTTTGCGTGGCCCGCGGTTGCCGAGGTACTACCCCTCTGCCGTGCCGTGTTTGATTCAGCTCAGTTGCAAGTTACGCCGCATCTCCCCCCCGTTGGGCATTCCACATCCTTCAAAACCGCGAAGCGTCGCGTCTACCTGTCAGCCACGCTACCGAACGAGAGCATCCTGGTCAGCGCGTTCAACGCGGAGCCAGCTAGCATCGCGAACCCCATAACACCACTTGCGGCCGGTGATATTGGCGAGCGCCTGATTCTTGCACCCCAAGCAATAAGCCCCCATCTCTCAGACGAGGCTATACGCACCAAGATCGCCGAGATGAGTGCCCACTACAACACGGTCGTGCTTGTTCCAAGCAAGAAAGCTATGGATAGATGGCCGACTGCTAATCGGCGTGCATTCGCCGCCTCGGTCGGGGAAGAAACAAACATAGACAATGTTGTCAAGGAGCTCAAGTCGAAAAACCATGTCGGGTTAGTACTCTTGGCCAATAAATATGATGGAATCGACCTCCCTCAAGATGCATGCAGAATCCTCGTGATCGATGGTCTGCCCGAGTCTTTCAGCGGCGAGGAGAGGCTTGAATCCCTGCTGACCTCATACGAGACTGGCGTTGACTTGAGACAGGTACAACGCATCGAGCAGGGCATGGGAAGAGGGGTGCGCAGCAATGAGGATCACTGCGTCGTGATCCTGCTCGGGCATCGATTAGCTCAGCTGACAGTCGACCCGCGGACCTTGCACTTATTCAGTCCTGCGACACAAGCCCAGCTTAAGGCCTCGAAGGAGGTGGCCAACAGTCTCTCAAACCGTTCGCTGTCCGAAATCCTGACCACAGCTCAGCAAGTGCTGGACCGAGATCAGGACTGGGTGACCTTCGCCAAACGTGCTCTTGACGAAGTCGCCGAGCCGAGCCCGACTGTGGACAGCATGGCCACCGCGCGGCGTAAAGCATTTGAGTCCGCCACCTTTGGCGATTTAAAGACCTCTGTGGATCTGCTTCGAGAAGCTGCTCAGGGCTGTGACGCCGCAAAGACCAAGGGATGGCTGCTCGAACAAGCCGCCACCTATTTGCATCACACCAATCCCAGTAGGGCGCAGGGCCTCCTGGTTGAGGCCCGGCGAGCAAATGGTCACGTCGCCCGACCGCTGAATGGCATGACACATGCGAAGCTAAGCTATGTAGGGGCCCAGCCAGAACGATGCGCTGACTCCCTTAGCCGAAGCTTTAGCGGACGCGCTTCCCTCTTGCTGGGATTCGAAGCCCTCCTGGATGACCTCAAATTTGATCCCGATCGAGTCGACGCCTTCGAGGAAGCTTTCTATATGCTCGGCAAACACATCGGTCTTGAATCTGAACGACCGGAACAGGATGGCAGCGGACCCGACAATCTGTGGTGCCTGGGAGCCAACACATATTGGGTGATTGAAGCCAAGAGCGGCTCGAACGCAACGTTCATTGCCAAGCGAGACGCCGCCCAGCTTGGCCAGGCGCAGGAGTGGTTCAAACAAAGGTACGGCGCTGACGCAACATCAGTCCCGGTGTTAGTACACAAACAAACCCGGCTATGGAAGGACGCATCGCTCGTACCCGGGATGCAGGTACTTACAGAAAAGGGTTTGGATTCGCTTGTCGAGTCTGTCAGATCATTTAGCGTTGCCGCAGCAAGCTCAGACTTCTCGGATGCCGGCAGTATTTCAGAGCTGCTGCAGGCGCATAAGCTGAATGCGGGGGAACTTTCGGCGTATCTCGTTTCGGCCATTGTTCACTGAGATGAACCAAGTATCTGACGGCTCCAGTCATCCGCCTCAGGACGACAGTTCTTGCGGCTCGTGGCATGAGCACGTGACGGAACGTAAGGCCACGTCTTGCTTCCATCGGAGCCCTTAGCACGGGATAAATCCTGGACGGCGGAAGTCCTTTGGTTCGTGACATTTAGGGACGGTGGAAATCCTATCGTCGACCGCGAAACTCGCTTTGGCCAGATGCGGACTCGACCAGGTGAAGTTCGTTCAATACTTTCCGTGGTTTGATTCTGCCGTCTCAACATCCGGCGATTTGCACATCGGGAACGTACGTGACAAAACTGTCTCATGGGCGAATACATGACACCTGAAAATGAACGCCGGTTGGTCAAAGTTGTAGGGCGAGATGACCCTGGAGAAGTTCTCGGAAGTGCGGGAACA
Source organism: Paenarthrobacter sp. GQ52 (assembly GCF_059759005.1). Classification (NCBI taxonomy): domain Bacteria; kingdom Bacillati; phylum Actinomycetota; class Actinomycetes; order Micrococcales; family Micrococcaceae; genus Paenarthrobacter; species Paenarthrobacter sp. GQ52. The sequence continues at coordinate 62,211 of NZ_JCAXEJ010000018.1, read as the reverse complement.
TTTGGCGGGAGAGGTCGCGGTCGAAATCGGGTGCCCTTGGCCATTCGGTTTCCCAAGGATGGGCTGTGCGCTCTTTACGACGAAGAGTGCGTTCAAGACTGGATCTTAAGCTCGGCATAGGTCTGTGTACATGGTCTAGTTAGGTGCCGTCCAGATAATCACCGTCCGCGCGCGTCACTCGATCAGCGCGAACTTGCGTATTGAAGCCGCGGATCGCGACTGGTCGCCTAGGTCGAACTACGCCATCGAGCGAGTCAATAGCTGCCGCGGCCAAAGCAGCAGGTGCGTCAGCCGGGCGGTCTGGACTGCCAAATAGCTAAACCACTTAGGTACGGGGCGCCCGCCGACGATCGAAGTGCAGCACCCCTAACAACATGAGGATGTGCGCCGCTCGTTCCTGCCCAGGAACACTCGGCCTGCCTCATAGCCCCCCGGGAAAGCAGCCGATTCTCCGTCAAAGCCTTGACGCGGCATTAGGTCCAAGTCTCGAATCTGACCCTCTCGGTCGATGCTACTCGACACGACCGCATTCGGTCCCTTCAGCCCATGCTTTAGCACTATCCGAATCCGTCGGTTTCCAAGCTTCCAAAGAACCAGTTGCCAGCCCAAACCTAGGCTGTCGACGATGAGACTAAATAGGGAGAGGGCAACGGCAAGTTCAGATATAGACACAGAACGACCCTAGCTGGCGGGGACCGAGAATTTCGGACGAGCGAACCTCGCTCGCCAGTCGTCAGCCCACTCAATCGTGGGCTGAACCAGGGAGGCCTCATCGCTGGTAGAAGGTTCGAGGCTTGAACCAAGTTATCGGCCTCGCAAATGGGCTAGCGCCCGAGAAGGTCCATAGACTGCCGGGTTTCTCCCCCACAAAGCAGACCTGGATTGAGGCCAATAATGTTCTATCATGGTACGCGCGGCTGGCCAGTACTATCGCATCCTCTTCGTCCGCACCCTTCTTGGGACGAATCGTGAACTTAAGGTGTAGACCCCTCCACGTGACATAGGTCTGGTCTTAGATCGGCTGTCGTCGAGGTGCCAGAAATGATCGTTATACCCTGCGCCTTCAACTGCGAGCCCGAAAACTTCCTTTGGTCAAAGTTCCCACCTTCTCGCCAAAGGTTTCCAGAGAGGGCCCTCTTGCACTCAGCTTGAAGCCCACACGGTCCAACCGCCAAACGCAGGTACTCGGAACTTCCTGGAGAACCACACAGGCGAATGGGTGGCTACGATCGCCAATCCGTTCCGGTTAGTGAGAAGGTCGCTCATAGACCTTCTCACTAGAGCGGACAGAAGAGGCGGATGGAGATGAGCTTCCGGCTCATCCATCAGCACGAGCGTGCTTTCGACAACTGTCTCCACCAAACGAGTAAATGGTGAGAAGAACGATCTTGTGCCCAGAACTTACCCGACGGAAGATTCGCGGTAGTTCCTAAACGTCTCATCCGCCGACGCGACTAGCGTCGACAGCCCAGCCGTGGGAAACATCGGGTCACTCTCAAGAATCTCGATTGCACGCACCCAGCGTTGCCGTCTCGCCCCTTCGGGGCACACCTCTGCAGCCGCAGCCATACCGGAGACAGCCCCGCGTCATCCTTGAGGGAGGAATCGTCCTTCTCCCGGGGCGAGGTCTTCTTGAGACCGACACCGGTAAGAGGGGCCTTTAGATTTCTGTCTTCGCGCGGATCGGCTCAAGTGAATCAAAGGCACTGACGAGACAGAGACATCATTAGCCACGTCACGGTCGAAGTTGCGTGTCGGGCCCAGCATGAACTTGGCCATGTCGGTCAGCAGCGTCGTCTTACCGACACAAGCTCCCCGTCGGGCTAGATGGCCGCTTATGTGGGCTCGCGCCGCCCTGATTCCGGCTTCATTACCGACCACCCTATGAACTCCCGCCGGCCCTTTGGTGGTCGTTGTGAATATTTTTACTGGTAACTCTTGTCACTGAATGGCACTGATGTTTTACTTAATGGAAATCGGGCCAATCAAGCCTGAAGTTTCTAGCCGTAGTGTCAAAGACGACAGGAGGTTGAAGCATGGCCGAGTCTTCAACTCGAACAGTGGACAGAGCCCTCACTCTCTTGGGTGTTGTCTGCGACAGAGGATCTATTTCGCTCTCGGACGCCGCCCGTGACACTGACCTTTCGGCGAGCACCGCATTGCGGCTGCTGCGGACTCTCGAATCGCAGGAGTTCATTCGAAGGGACGTCGACGGACGCTTTACCCCAGGCGCCAGACTCGTCCAACTCGGCGCACTCGCCCTCGCGAACGAGTCCCTTGTATCGCTTACAAGCGATGCAATGCGGCGAATGGTCGAGCAGACAGGTGAATCCTGCTACCTGTCCATCCGCGGTGCGGGAGAAACCTCCCTTTACATTGCGATAGTCGAGGGAACACACTCCGTCCGTCACGCCAGCTGGGTCGGCCGCACGATTCCCCTAGAAGGAACTGCGGCAGGTGCGGTACTAACCGGTAAGACCGGTGAGTCCGGCTTCGTTGTAGTACGGCAGGGCGTCGAATCCGATGTAACTGCAATCGCGGCTCCCATAACAGTGGGCCATCGGGTCGTCGCTACCCTGTCAAGCGTCGTCCCCAGCTACCGCATGAATGACGAGCAAGTAGCCCGAATTGGCGAACTTCTTGTCGATGAAGCCATCTCCATCATCGCCCCACCGGGTGCGGTGACCTCTTTGAAAGAGAAGACCTCAGCATGATCAGTTTCGAAAACATCACTAAGACATATCCGGATGGTACCAACGCCGTTGAAGGTCTTTCCTTGGTGGCGCCCACGGGAAAGATTACAGTACTCGTCGGCCCGTCAGGCTGCGGCAAAACAACCTCGCTGCGTATGGTGAACCGCCTCATCCGACAGACATCCGGGGCCATCAGCCTTAATGGAGAGCCGACGACCGGTATGGACGAAGCTGTCCTAAGACGCCGGATCGGCTACGTGATCCAGAATGCCGGGCTATTTCCGCACCGCACGATCGTTGACAACGTAGCAACGACAGCGCGCTTGGCAGGCATTGCTCCAAAGCAGGCAAAGACTATCGCGCTCGAACTCATGGAACGAGTGGGACTACCATCTAGCTTCGCCAAGCGCTATCCCTGGCAGCTCTCAGGCGGCCAACAGCAACGTGTCGGCGTGGCACGTGCCTTGGCGTCCGATCCTGCATTCATGCTGATGGACGAACCTTTCAGCGCTGTGGACCCAGTTGTGCGTGCCCAGCTCCAGGATGAATTTCTCCGGCTACAGCGCGAGATTGGGAAGACCATCATCATGGTCACGCACGACATCGACGAAGCGCTGAAACTCGGAGATATGGTCGCCGTCATGCGGACTGGAGGCAAGCTCGCCCAGATATCCCCGCCTCAGGAGCTCCTGACTAATCCTTCGGACTCCTTCGTCGCAGACTTCGTTGGCCGCGATCGCGGCTATCGTTCACTCGGGTTCATGACGGCGGACCCCCGACTCGGCATTAAGCCCGAACCGACGGTTCAGCTGGGATCGACGAGAGAACTGGCGCGGGTCATCACAAAGAACAACTGGTTGCTGGTTGTTGACGAGCTTAATCGGCCCGTCGGCTGGGTAGAACCCAGCACCCTTACCGGTCCGGTTACGATGGCCGAATTAAACCTGAGCGGCACTCTCGCCCCAGTCAACGGAACAATGCGTCAGATAATCGATGCGGTACTTAGCTCCCCCAGCAGGCGCGGAGTCGTGGTTGATCCCGACGGTGCTCTACTCGGAACGGTCAATGCCACAGACGCCATAAATTCCCTGGATGAAATTCATCCGTCATCTCAAAGCGCGGTGGCCTCATGAACTTGAATTGGATCTCCCAACAGTCGGCGGGAATCCTGGCGCTTACAGGCTGGCACGTCGCTCTGTCGATCTTGCCCGTCGCACTAGGGCTGTTGATCGCGCTGCCACTGGGTTGGGCCGCCGCCCGAAGCGGTTCATTCAAGTCCATCATCCTTGGCACTACCGGACTGTTCTACACGATCCCTTCCCTGGCGCTGTTCGTTCTCCTCCCGCCCCTTCTCGGGACGAAAATCCTTGATCCGCTGAATGTTGTTGTTGCCCTCACGGTCTACACAGTGGCGCTTCTTGTTCGCACTGTCGCCGATGGTCTTGACTCTGTTGCCCCGGAAACAGTTCAGGCTGCGACGGCCATGGGATATCGGACGTTTCAGCGCCTCGTGTCAGTCGAGCTTCCTGTTGCCATTCCTGTCATCACAGCCGGACTGCGGGTCGCGGTAGTGTCAAACGTCAGCGTGGTTTCAATCGCCGCCCTGATTGGAACACCGCAGCTTGGCCTGCTATTCACCCAAGGTGCTCAATTGCGCTTCCTCACACCCATCATCGTTGGTATCGTCCTGTGCCTGTTTTTGGCTGTAATTCTTGACGGTCTCGTTGTTCTGTTGAACCGCCAGCTCACACCGTGGACCCCGAAGGTGGTGAAGCCATGATCGACTGGCTTATGGACCCCGTCCACTGGACTGGCTCGGACGGGATCTCCATGCTTCTCGGCCAGCACCTGTTGTACACCGCAATCGCTCTTCTGATAGCTGCGGCAATTGGCATTCCCATTGGCATGTATGTGGGTCATACGGGCAAAGGCACATTCCTCATCGCAGGAGTGGCAAATGCACTGCGGGCACTACCAACCCTCGGGCTGCTGATCATGCTCGTCATCGTAATTGCGCCGTTGTACGCGTCCGATTTGGCGTTCTTGGTACCTAGTCTCATTGTCCTTGTCCTTCTGGCCGTGCCGCCGATCATGACCAACACTTATGCAGGAATCCGGGCCGTTGATCCGGCAGCAGTCGACGCAGCTGTTGGAATGGGACTTCGCCCCTTATCGGTCCTTTTCTCGGTTCAAGTTCCCTGCGCGCTGCCCTTGATTCTCTCCGGATTGAGAGGAGCCACTCTCCAAGTCATCTCCACCGCCACGATCGCAGCCTATGTCTCGCTAGGAGGCTTGGGCCGACTGATCATCGATGGAAGAGCACAAAATGACTACGAGCAGATGCTCGTAGGTGCAGTGCTCGTAGCCTTGCTGGCCCTTGTCGTTGATGTCACAATCGGCGTCATCGCGCGGTTATCAGTCTCCCGCGGTATCACCCGTCGGGTTACGCGAGTCGTTACAGTCTAAAGCCGCCAGCTCCCACCCACCGCCACCCAGCGTTTAAATCCCTATCTCAAAGGACCAAAATGAAAAAGCCGCTTCTTGCTGCCCTGGCACTGATCGCCACCAGCACCCTATCCCTCACGGCCTGCGGCGGCGGGGATCCGCTTAAAGCGGATTCATCCGCCCAAGCGAGCGATAGCATCACTGTCGGTTCCGCTGACTTCCCCGAAAGCCAGTTACTGGCCACCATCTATGCGCAGGCCCTTAATTCCGCCGGAGTCAAGACCAACACAAAACTGAACATTGGAAGCCGCGAGGTCTACGTGCCCGCCCTCCGAGACGGATCCATCAGCCTCCTGCCCGAATACGCTGGCGCCACCCTCAGCTATCTAAAGAAAGACGCTCAAGCACACACACCTGAGGAAGTCGCCGCCGAACTGAAAAATGCGTTGCCTCAGGGCATCTCGATGCTGACGCCCTCCGACGCCCAAGATTCAGACACCCTGGCCGTGACACGTGCAACGGCGGACAAATACAACCTCAAGACGGTCGAGGACTTGGTTCCAGTCGCTGGCGACTTGGTTCTGGGCGGGCCCCCAGAGTGGAAGACCCGCCACGAAGGTGTCGCAGGGCTCAAAGAGGTCTATGGACTCGCCTTCAAGGAATTCAAAACTCTGGACGTGGCTGGTCCTCTCACCCTGACTGCCCTCCTCAACGGCCAGATTCAAGTAGCGGACCTCACTTCCACCGACCCTGCCATCGAAGGCAACGACCTGGTGGCGCTAGAGGACAACAAGAACTTGTTCCCCGCACAGAACATCGTTCCAATCATTGCCAGTGAGAAGGTCAACGAAAAGGTCACTGAAGTTCTTGATTCGATCTCGGCCGCACTGACCACAGAAGATCTGATTCACATGAACGGTCGGCTCGCCAAGCAAGAGAGCATCGACGTTGTCGCCACAGACTGGCTCAAGTCTAAGAACCTTGCGTAATCCGAAAGACCCTAAGGAAAGACAACTATGACTGCCGATTTCACTTCTGGTGCCCGTCCGGTTAAGGCCAAGCGGGGTACTGAGCTTACTGCCAAGTCGTGGCAGACCGAGGCGCCGTTGCGCATGTTGATGAATAACCTGGATCCTGAGGTTGCGGAGCGCCCGGACGACCTGGTGGTCTACGGCGGAACCGGCCGCGCAGCGCGTTCCTGGGCTGCGTTTGATGCGATTACCCGGACCCTGGAAACCATGGAGAAGGACGAAACCCTCCTGGTGCAGTCGGGCAAGCCGGTGGGCGTGTTCCGCACCCACGAGTGGGCTCCCCGCGTTCTCCTCGCGAACTCGAACCTCGTCGGGGATTGGGCGACGTGGCCTGAGTTCCGCCGCCTCGAGGCTGAGGGTTTGATGATGTACGGGCAGATGACTGCCGGGTCCTGGATTTACATCGGTACCCAGGGCATCCTGCAGGGCACTTACGAAACCTTCGCTGCGGTGGGGAACAAGCTGGCCGCGGAGGGCCGCCACCCGGCACCTGCCGTGGCGGGTTCCACCGAGGGGCCGCTGGCCGGGACCCTGACGTTGACGGGTGGTTGTGGTGGCATGGGCGGCGCCCAGCCACTGGCGGTGACCCTGAACGACGGTGCGTGCTTGATTGTTGATGTGGACGAGTCCCGCCTGCGTCGTCGTGCGGGGAAGCGGTACTTGGACGAGGTCGAAACCGATCTGGACACCGCGATCGCGAAGGTCCAGGCCGCGAAGGACGAGCGCCGCGGCTGGTCCGTCGGTTACGTGGGCAACGCCGCAGAGGTGTTCCCGGAACTGCTCCGCCGGCACCAGGCCGGGGAGATCACCTTTGATGTGGTCACGGACCAGACCTCCGCGCACGACCCGTTGTCGTATTTGCCGGAGGGCATCACGGTGGCCGAGTGGCACACCGAGGCCGAAGCCGATCCGGAAGGGTTCACGAAGAAGGCCCAGGCTTCCATGGCCCGCCACGTCCAGGCGATGGTGGAGTTCCAGGACGCCGGGGCTGAGGTGTTCGATTACGGCAACTCCATCCGTGATGAGGCACGCAAGGGCGGGTACACCCGGGCGTTTGAGTTCCCCGGTTTCGTCCCGGCCTATATCCGTCCGTTGTTCTGCGAGGGCCTGGGCCCGTTCCGCTGGGTCGCGCTCTCGGGTGATCCGGAGGACATTGCTGTGACGGACAAAGCGATCAAGGAGTTGTTCCCGGAGAACACGCACCTGCACAAGTGGCTTGATGCTGCTGCAGAGCGGGTGGAGTTCGAAGGCCTGCCGGCACGTATTTGCTGGCTCGGGTACGGCGAGCGCGCCAAGGCGGGCCTGTTGTTCAACCAGCTCGTCGCCGAGGGCAAGGTCAAAGCCCCGATCGTGATCGGTCGTGACCACCTGGATTCGGGTTCGGTGGCGTCTCCGTACCGGGAGACCGAGTCCATGGCTGACGGGTCTGATGCGATTGCTGACTGGCCGCTGCTCAACGCCCTGATCAATACCTCTTCGGGTGCTACCTGGGTGTCGATCCATCACGGCGGCGGTGTCGGTATCGGCCGGTCCCTGCATGCCGGGCAGGTTTCCGTCGCTGACGGTACCGACCTGGCCGCGGAAAAACTCGAACGGCTCCTGACCAACGACCCCGGCATGGGCGTCATCCGCCACGTCGACGCCGGCTATGACCGCGCCGTCGAAGTCGCCAACGAACGCGGCGTCCGCATCCCCATGGTGGCCTATAAAAACGTAGAAGTGGTCTGATGGTGACTGCCCAGACAATCACTCTTGGCTTGGAGACCACGACCATTGATGAAATCGTGGCAGTCGCCAAGGGCTCCAACGTGGAAGTGGAGGAAAACGCCCTTCAAACGATGCATCGCACCCATGAGCTCATCGCCGGGGCCCTCGCTTCGGGGCGCCCAATGTACGGGCTCACCACAGGTGTTGGTGACCTCTATTCAGTAGAGCTAGCTCCCGGCAGCGTGTCCGATGTGCAGCTGAATATGCTTAAAAGCCATGCCAGTGGCGTCGGCGCACCACATAGTGAGGAAGTCGTGCGTGCGATCATGGCGACCATGATCAAAGCCCTGGCACAGGGTGCAAGTGGGGTCAGTCCCCGTCTTGTCTTGACTCTCGCAGAGATGCTGAATCGCGGTGTAACACCGTGGGCACCGTCGCAAGGTTCGGTTGGCTACCTCATCGGGACCGCGCACATCGGGTTATCTCTGTTTGGGCTGGGGCGTTCATGGTTCGATGGTGAACTTCTCAGCGGAGCTGAGGCAATGCGCAGGGCTGGTATCGACGTCTATGCTCCTGGACCGCGAGAAGGCCACGCCCTACTGAGCGGAACGTATGAGATCACCGGACTTGGTGCCTTGGCTGTCTCCGAAGCCAAAACTCTCGTTGCCGTTGCCGATGCCGCAGGCGCTCTCAGCCTGGAAGCCCTTCGCGGCAACAGCCGGGGCTACGACGAGCGCCTTCAGTCAATGCGGCCGCACCCAGGACAGATCGAAACCGCCGCAAGGATGCGCGCGATATTAGCAGACAGTGAAATCCTCGCCGCAAACCGCGATCACAGACTCCAAGATGCTCTTAGCCTCCGCTGTATCCCGCAAGTGCACGGCTCTGCCCGGGACGCGATCAATTACTCCGCAAGGGTCATTGAGACGGAAATCAACTCCGTTACCGACAATCCAGTCTTTGTCGTCGAGGAAGGCGAACTCGTCGCGCTGCCCGGTGGAAACGGCCACGGCGCACCCACTGCAATCGCGCTCGATCTTCTATCCATCGCTGTTGCCGAAGTGAGCACTATGTCCCAGGCACGATCCGACCGGCTCACGAACCGACACCTAAGCGAACTACCACCATTCCTCATCGAGAGTGGGAGCAGCGGAAACTCCGGATTTATGATTCCTCCATATGTAGCTGCAGCGCTGGCTGCCGAGAATCGCGCACTGGCTGCCCCGGCTTTGGTTCATACCGTTTCTACCTGTGCAGGCCAAGAAGATCACGTAAGTATGGGCGTTTCAGCGGCCGTCCAAGCACGCACCGCGGTCAGCAACGCGGTTTCAATCGTCGCGATTGAACTTCTTTGCGCTGCCCAAGGCGTCGACTTTCAATATCCCTTACGGCCAGGCCATGGCACGGGAGCCGTCTACGACGCAATTCGATCTGTCGTGAGCACTCGTAAGAGTGACCGTGAGATGTACCCCGACATCGAAGCGATACGTGCACTCATCGATGCCGGAACCCTCGATTCACTCATCTCGGACTCCGTTGCCTGCGGCGAGTCCACGAAGTAAGGGAAAGAATGGACATGACTAACACTACTCAACGACCCGCCCCTCTCGCCGGTGTCAGAGTGCTCGACCTCGCTCGAGTGCTGGCCGGGCCATTGTGCTCAGCGATGCTGGGCGATCTCGGCGCGACGGTAACGAAAGTCGAACTTCCAGGTCGCGGTGACGACTCCCGTGACTTTACGCCTCACGTCAACGGTGAGAGCACGTACTTCATGCTGCTCAACCGCGGTAAGAAAAGTGTAACGATCGATCTCAAGTCCGAACGAGGACATGCTCTGCTCGTGAAGCTCATCGAGCAAACCGACGTTCTCGTAGAAAACTTCCGGCCCGGCGTGACTACTCGTCTGGGCATCGACTTCGAGACGTTGAGGAAAATCAACCCTCGGCTTGTGTATGTAAGCATCTCAGGTTTCGGTCAAACCGGGCCGCTCGCTCCTCGGGCCGCTTACGACCACATTGTTCAGGCCATGGGCGGGATTATGAGTGTGACCGGATGGCCGGACGGTCCGCCGACCCGAATCGGTGATGCAGTTGGTGACGTTGTGGCCGGAATTTACGGGTCGTGGGGGGCCCTGGCCGCGCTCCTGCAACGAGCCCAGACCGGCGAAGGACAGCACGTTGATGTCGCCATGCTCGACTCGATCTTTTCGCTGCAGCTCGTTTCGTTGTCCCAAATGCTGGGCGGCGCAGAACTTCCCGGCCGCATCGGCAACAGCCATCCAATAAGCGCACCGATGGATGCTTACAGCGCGGCCGATGGTCACGTAGTCATCGCTGTTGCTAACGATCCCCTCTTCGTCCGGCTCAGTCATGCTATCAAGAGGCCAGAACTCGTTCACGACGAGAGGTTTTCTTCAGATCCAGGCCGTCTGAACAACCAAGTCGTGCTGCGCAAAATCATCGAAGAATGGACCTCTGAGCATACGGTTGAGGAGATCGTTGACGCCTTGGAGCAAGCAGGAGTGCCTGCAGCTCCGATTTGGAATATCGAGGAGGTCGCTTCGAGCGCTCATGCCGCCCATCGTGGCCTGGTCCAGGAAGTAGAGCACCCTACAGCAGGTACAGTGCGGGTAGTTCCCCAACCTGTTCACTTCAGCACCGCAACGGCAGGGCCCGATCTGCTAGCACCACTCCTGGGACAACATACAGATGAGATACTCGAGCACGACTTGGGCCTTACCGCTGCTGAGATTGCAGAGCTTCACGCCGCTGGGGTGGTCTGATCATGACGTACAACGAACGGGTTGCAGTGATTGGAGCGGGCACTATGGGTGCCGGCGTCGCCGGCGTATTCGCCGCTCACGGATACGAAGTCACACTGTTCTCTCGGAGCGAGGACACTCTCGCCAAAGCCCTGCATGCTATCCGTGAGAGGGTAGGGGCCGCTGCGGGACGGATCAGCACCACAACAATACTCGAAGACGCCGTCAGGGGTGCCAGTCTCGTTAGTGAGAATGTCATTGAAGACGTGGCAATCAAACGAAGTATCTTCTCCGCCATCGAGACGGTAGTTCCCGGTGACTGTCTCCTGACCACAAACACTTCCAGCGTGCCGATCACAGATATAGCGAATGGTCTCAACGTCCCCGGTCGGGTAGTTGGGCTCCACTGGTTCAATCCGCCAGCTGTCATGCCTTTAGTCGAGATCGTCCGCGGTGAGCAGACAACGACAGAAACGGTCGAAAGGGTTAAGACCATATGCTCGCGAATTGGGAAGGACGTAATCGAGGTCAAGCTCGACATCGCCGGATTCGTCGTCAACAGACTGCAGTACGCACTGTTGCGTGAAGCGATCGCGCTAGTAGAGACTGGCGTCGCATCCATCGAGGACGTTGATCGTGCCGTGGTGACCACCCTCGCTCCCCGTTGGTCCGCTTCAGGACCCCTTGAGCTTATGGACCTCGCGGGTTTGGACACGGTGGAGAAGGTTTCGAAAGTTCTCCTGCCTGAACTCAGCCGCGGCACTGAGGTGCCAAAGCTGGTGACAGAGCGCGTAGCCGAGGGTGCCCTCGGAACAAAAAGCGGTGCCGGTTTCTACCTCTGGACCGCCGAAAGAATAGTTTCAGCAACCGCACACCGCGATGAGACAGTGAGCATGCTGACCGAAAGGCGAACCCGATGACCGACCGGCTAGTTCTTCTGGAGCGTTCGAACGACATTGCCATTGCCACCCTCCACCGCCCAGAAAAGCGAAATGCCCTGAGCCGTCAGCTGCTGACTGAACTCGTCGAAACCCTTCGCGAGCTGGAGTCAGACCGCACGACCAGGGCAGTCGTCATCCAGGGCGACAGTCGAGCTTTCGCCGCGGGAGCGGACGTAGGGAGCCTCGGCAGCGCAGGACCCATCGACCTGTACACAAGCGGTTTCAGCGAACTCTGGGACGCAGTGGCAGCGATCCAAATCCCGCTGGTGGCAGCCGTATCCGGCTACGCACTTGGCGGTGGACTTGAACTTGCTCTCACTTGCGACGTCATTGTTGCAGCCGAGAACGCACAATTTGGCTTCCCCGAAACTGGCATCGGTATCATCCCGGGCGCCGGCGGAACCCAACGAATTGTCAGGGCCGTTGGTAAGTCCATGGCAATGGACCTCCTCCTCACCGGACGGAGGCTCGACGGTCACGAAGCACTCGCCTGCGGGCTTGTCAGCAGGGTGGTCAGCATTGAGTCGCTAAAGACCGAAGCAACAAAGGTGGCCGCAGACATCGCAAGGTCAGCTCCCTTGGCAAGCGCAATGGCCAAGCATGCAGTGCTGACAGCCTACGACTCAACGCTCACCAACGGGATCGCCCACGAACGAGTTCTTTCAGCGCTGATTGCGGCAAGCTCCGACAGGGCCGAGGGTTTCAGGGCCCTCAGCGAGCGCGATACTCCGCACTTTAAAGGACGCTGAGCCAGCGCTGGCGGGAGCGGACTTCTCGCGTCTCGACTGATGCACGGTTCGCTGCCAAACGGCTCGCATATCAAGGTCCGCCATGGGCCACGACGACTCACGAAAAGAACAACAAATACATGACAATGACGTCAGGACAGACAACGCCTGCGCAACTTCCGCAGCTACCTCCCCTTTCAGAAGGCCCATCCCCAGACCTAACCCCAACGCCCATTTCATTCCTGGCTCTTGAACCCGCCCCCACCGCGGTCTACAATGCAGAGCCGCACTCGATGAAGTCCGCCGGCCACGTAATCGTAGACTCCTTAGTGGCGCACGGTGTCCACCGCACGTACGTCGTACCAGGCGAGAGTTTCCTGGAAGTCTTGGATGGACTGCATTCTTCAGCAATCGAAACAATCATCTGCCGTCACGAAGGCGGTGCTGCCTACATGGCAGAAGCAGACGGCAAGATGCAACAGACGCCCGGGGTAGCCATGGTCACTCGCGGCCCGGGAGCCGCCAATGCTCATGTCGGTGTGCATACAGCGTGGCAGGATGCCACGCCGATGGTTCTCTTCGTCGGACTAATTCCCTTCGCACACCGGGACAGAGAAGCCTTCCAAGAGTTCGACATCAAGTCCTGGTTTGATACGGGCGCCAAGCGAGTCATGGTCCTAGACCATCCAGAAAGGGCCTCCGAAATCGTCGCCGAGGCAATGTTCGCCGCGAAAAGCGGCCGCCCTGGACCCGTAGTCGTCGGGTTGCCCGAAGACGTCCTGCGCCAGCTGATTCCCGCTCGGCTTCATCCTAAAATTCCTGTAGCCACGGGCGGTATGACCACCGCCGACTCCGAGGCTATTGCCGACGCACTTGCTGCATCCAAAAAACCCCTATTCGTAACAGGCGGCAACGACTGGACCCACGACGGCGCAAATCAGCTCACACAATGGCTCGAAGAGCACCATATCCCGGCTGCGGCGGAATGGCGAACGGAGGGCACCGTCCCATTCGACTCCTCCTCCTACGTTGGCCCCATCGGATATGGTCGGCCTCGGCCCACATACGACCTACTAGAAGAGACGGATCTGCTGATATTTGTCGGCACAGTCCCTGGAGATGTCATCACGGACGGGTTCGTCTGCCGCCAAGACTGGCACAAGAAAAACTTCCTGGTCACCATTGATTCATCGCTACGAGGCCGTTCAGGGCCAGTCTCCTACCAAATCGTTGCCAAACCCGACGTCTTTGTCCGGGACCTTACGAAGATTCGCCTGCCAGTGAAAGAAGAATGGAAGACTTGGACTGCACGCATGAGGGGCGAGCAGGAAACGTTCTCGGCCCTACCTCCGGCAGCACCGAGTAGCGGTCCAGCACGTATGGACACTCTTATGGCCAACCTGGTGCCTTCTTTACCACGCAATGCCATGGTGACCTTCGGAGCCGGTGAACACACAAACTGGGCACACCGCTACTTCCCAACCCGAGAATACGCATCCATGATCAGTGCAAGGAACGGATCAATGGGCTACTCGGTGCCGTCCGGTATCGCAGCATCTCTCAATCATCCTGGGCGGCGCATCGTAGTCATCGCAGGTGACGGCGAGTTCCTCATGAACGGTCAGGAACTCGCAACTGCGGCCCAATACGGGGCCACGCCGTTAGTAATCGTCATGGATAACCAGGAATACGGCACTATCCGAAGCCACCAGGAGCGGCACTACCCCAAGCGCGTATCCGGAACTCAGCTGAGGAATCCAGACTTCGCCTTAATGGCCCAAGCCTTCGGCGGATTTGGCATCAAGGTCGAACGCGATAATGATATCCCTGAAGCCATCAGCAGCGCGCTAAAAGCCATCGAGGACGAAAAGGTATTTGCACTCATACATCTCGTCGTTGAACAACGCGTTAAAGCCTACTAGTAGTCAAGTGCCGGGGGTAAGTCGAAGGCCTATCGGGATCCTGCATTGTAAAAACACTCGTGCAGAGGACATAAACCCCATTCTGCTCGTAAGCGGGAAAGACACAACTACCGTAACGTTCGACAGATCTAACGCAGGGTAACTGCCTTCCAGTCTTCGCCGCCTGGTTAAAGTGCGAAGCTCTGAAGTTCATCCCAATGAACGCCAAGAGCGCCATCTTTTCCCGGGACGGCGAAGTCGGGCGGGAAAGCGCCGCCACCGGTTTTCGTGCTGAATACTGAAAGTCGAGATCCTGCTTCCACACAGATGGTTAGATGACGATGACCCATGTATCCGAGATCAGCCGACAGTGTTCCTTAGACCATGAACCTCCAGGGATTGCCTGCGTAACCATGGTTGCCTAAGAAGGAACAGCGTGCATGCACTCATAGCCCACAGTGTCGAACGAAACATTTATGGTTCCCGGTGACAGCTTCCTGGATGCCCTCGATGGTCTCCAGGCTCAGCCATCCAGACCATCGTCAGTCGTCATGTAGGCGACGGCCAACATGGCCGAAGCAGACGGCAAAATGAACTAAGTGCCCGGCGTGGGCCATGGTGACCCTCGGACCCGGCGCCGCCAACGCTCACCTAGGGACTGCACACCGCGTGCAGGGCTCGACCCGAATGGCTCCGTTCGCGGGCCTGATCCCCTTCGATCAAGTAACAGCGCCCGGCTAAGTGGGCAAATAAGAGGACCGAGAGGCAGTACGTGTCCGCCAGCGATTCGTCCCAATACAAGCCGGTCAAAGGAACGGGAACTCTGTAGCCCTCCCTGGCCGCCTACATCAGGAGAAGAAACTACATGAGGATCGCATACCCTGCAGCCGAGCTCGACGCCAGTGACCTGGAAAAATCCCTCTTCGCTCCCCCAAGCGCAACACTCCTTTGCGGTGACGCCACCGTTCGCAGCCGCAGGGAGTTCGAATCCGAGGAAGGTCGTATGGCCTCCTGCACTCGGGGACTGACACCGGTAAGTCCAGGTGAGAGTTCAACACCAAAAGCGAAATTGTCCACGTTCTCTCAGGCAAATAGCCGTTCAGCGCGACGGCGAAGATGAAGCGCCTCTGTCTTCGGGTGACACCGCATACGTCGGGTGGACCGGGACGTGGACCGTTCACGAGCGTCTCAGGATGGTCTTTGTCGTCTACAGTGCGTGATTCCCACCGTCGGTTTCCCTAGAAATCCGATGGTTGGTTACCGCATCTAGAATGCGGTGTCAGCCAATTTAAACCACCAAGGCCTCCCTAGCGCCCAACCGGGAGGCCTTAGGACCATTGAGGGACGTCCGTCTTCAACAAACGTCCTTATTCAACTCCTCCCTCTCACCCTCTCTTTTGGGAAATTCGGCTACCAGAGGCACTGGAAGCAGAATTATGACGGTTGGGTAAGGAGGCAGCAACGCAATGGCCGTAGATGAGCTGGGATAGCCCCAAAGCCTTAGCCGGGGCCGAGTAATCGAACAACACTCACCAGATCGGTGCCAAGCGCCTCGGCGATGCGAGCTGTTTCAATGACATCCAGGCGCCGCTCGCCGCTCTCATACTTGCTAATAAACGACTGCGGCACGCCTAACTTTTCCGCCAACTCGACTTGGCGGACGCCAGCCTGCACACGAAGATGCCGCAGGAGTTCACGGAACTCCCGGTACTCCTCGCTGTAGATCGATGTGGCCACCGCATAAGTCGACCCCGCCTTCCGGAATATCCCAAGATCGGATATTCTTCCAGGAAGGACCAATCCACGTGGATTGACGTCCTTGCATTGGCGAAATGGCTAACTCGGGAGGTGAAACGAATGAGCGGCGGCGACGGTTTATGCGGGGGGTTTGTGACCCCCTGACCTGAAAGGGAGGCGGTTCTTGGGAACCAGGAACCGCCTTTCATTATTGCCAGCAATATGGATCATTCGCTCTTCACAAAACGTGCGCGTTCCTTCATAATAAGGCACAGCCTATGCGCCACGACGATCTTCAACGCATCTATCGCCTTAAAGTCACCATCGTGGCCCTTACTGCGCTTGGCTTCGGAATCGGGCTCCAGGTCTTGGCCGCACACATTCACGAGATCCCAGCCTTCAGCTGGGCGGGATTCATGCCACTCTCGGAGATCGGTGGAACGTTGTTCGCAGCCGGTCTGTTTGGCGCTGCGTGGGATTACTTCGACGGTAAGGACAAAGAATCCCGCGAAGACGAACGTATCCGACGGCTACTTGAGGAATCTGCGCCCAGTTTTCGCGATGCTGTGGTCCGCGGTTTCGCCGTCGAAAATGAAGACCTCAAGCGTGTAGCCACTCCTGAACTGCTCGACAGCATCGCCTGCAACGTACTCGCCATGAGGCTCGGCGACCAGGCCTTCGCCGAAGAAGTCTATGCCGACATTCGCGACCAGGCGATCCGCGCCCCGGAACGCTGGCAGGACGTCGACGTGGACATCCGACTATCCACCGTAGACGAGAAGACCGACGGCGCTTCCCGATTCGTCGTCACCGTGAAATGGGAGTACACCGTCATCCCAAGCCATGAAATACAACGATTCGCCTGCGTCTCCGACCGAGACGAATTCCGAGAACTCATCAGCGAGATACCCTCAACGGCCACCTGGTACATGGTCCCCCGCCCAGGATTCGACGCAACCAAGAAGGACGCCTTCGAACTCGTCCAGTACGCCATAGACGGCGCCAAACGACCAATACGCCGAACAGAACGCAAAACGGGCCAGACCTACAGCGTCAATCTCGGCCACGAATGGATCACAGCAGCAGAGCCGGTGCGGATCTCCTACACCTACAAGACCATCACGCCCAAAGCCGGCCATCTCCTCCACTTTGATATCGACCAGCCAACCAAAGGCATGAGCGTCACCCTCGACTACAGCGACACTGACATCAGCAGAGTCAGCGTTCTCGACCTCATCGCCAGCACCAAACACGCCCGCATCGAGAGAACACCAGTAGCCGTACCCGGCAAATCCGTGACGCTAAGCTTCGACGGCTGGGTCTTCCCGCGCACCGGCATCGCCTTCGTATGGACACTAGTGACCGAGGGGAGGTTAACCGGACCAAACGCTTCGGGCTCATCTCCATCGTCACGCATCGATCCGCCCGAGGGGCTCCGGGCCCCAGAATGAACGAGTTTTCACCCCATATCTGAGGACTAATACACGAGAAGGTCACCATTGTGTGTAACTGGGCTCATAACGGAGCACTTCTAATTCTCCTCTAGCCGCCGCGCGGCCTTTTCTAGCGGCCAGGCGCTACGTCACGGAGCGATGCGGAGTTACGTCTGGGCCAAGATGGCGTACGGCCGAATGATTGCCGCCAGGACGTCATTGTTTCTTGGGTCACGCACTCGTCTCTATGACTGTCGCAGTGTCCATCGCCGCATCGGAGACCTGCTCCGAGAATGTGCAGCACATTCAGCAGGCATCGGCCCGATGTTCCGGGACGCCGTCGTCTACGGGGCTGCCGTTAAGAGTGAAGACCTCAAACCCGTCACCACCCCTGAACTCCTGTACACAATCGCTTAGATAGCACGATCCAGAGGCCCATGGTGCTGGCGCCATGCGCTCCATGGTTGTGCAGGCCTTGAGTCTCGCCGGCAAAAAGGGCAACCACGTCAACGGGACCAGGTAGCTCACCATCCCTCCTCCTGTCCGGGCGCCAAGCCTCAAGTGCCCAGCTGAGAACTTTCGCAGTACATTCAGGACGTTCGTTCGCGCCGCATCACCTCGACATGAGACGACCGGTACCCATAGGTCAGCGGGGTAAAGGACGTCTGTCCCGGGCTGCTGCACGTTTCGGATGCCTTCGTAGCAGCGTGCCAGCTTAGGTCGCAGCCGGGTGGGTGGTGGCTTCCGCTGCACACGGGTCGCACCACTTGCAGATTTGTACCAATTGGTACAGAGTAATATCAGCCCGGTGCCGACCAAGGAGTTCAGCTCATGACCCGTCCCCCCCTCCCGCCATTTACTCTCGAATCCGCGATGCAAAAGGTGCGCGCCGCAGAAGACGCCTGGAACACGCGTGATCCCGAGAAGGTGTCCCTCGCTTATACCAAGGACTCCCGGTGGCGCAACCGGTCCTCTTTCTTGAGCGGCCGAAAGGAGATTGTTGATTTTCTGGAGACAAAGTGGCGGATGGAAAAGGAATACCGCCTGATCAAAGAGCTATGGACATTTGGCACTGATCGGATTGCCGTACGGTTCGCTTACGAATGGCGGGCGCCTTCTGGCCAGTGGTATCGATCTTACGGGAATGAGAACTGGCAATTCGCCGATGATGGCCTCATGGCCCAGCGTCACGCAAGCATAAACGACGTCGCCATCCAAGAGTCCGAGCGGATGTTTTTCTGGCCGCAAACTTCAGCCCGCCCTCTGGATCACGCGGGCCTAACTGAGCTGGGTCTTTAGGCCGCTTATGGTCAAGCAACGCAGCGATATCGTCACCGCTCTTGCGTCCACGTTTCGGACATACGGTTTCAACGGCGCCAGCATGGCTGTGATCTCCCAAAGCACCGGACTCGGTAAGGGCAGTCTGTACAACTTCTTCCCGGACGGCAAGGAGGAAATGGCCCTGGCAGTACTAGACGAAGTATCAAATTGGTTCAGGCTCAATGTTAACGAACCGCTCTCGGGCGAAACCGCAGCCAGCACCCGCATCGACGCAATGTTTGATGCGTGCGATTCTTACTTCCGATCAAATCAACTCGTGTGCCTCTACGCGGCCTTCGCTCTCGGGCAGGAAAGACATATCTTCGCCGAGCGGATTCGGTGCTACTTCAACGATTGGGCTGCCGCGTTGACACGCGCGCTCGAGGACGCAGGCTGGCCCGCTGCGGATGCGCCCTTCCAAGCCCAGGAGATCATCGCCGGCGTCCAAGGCGCTCTCGTCATCGCCCGAGCGTCCAACAACACCGTGACTTTTTCTCACCTCATAAAAAGGCTCCAATCCCGGTCCGCAGAGTTAACAACGCAGAGCTCACGCGTTCGAGAACGCACGGTCGAACGCGGCTAGGTATCGCCTTGTCAGTTGTTAAGACCTTCACACAAGGCTTTGGTGGGAGGTTACGCCGAACGTCCGAGAGCCGATAAACAAAGGTATTCATTGCCCCCAAATGGGCTAGTGACAGTCAGTTAGGTCCACGTTGACGCAGCGCGGAAGATCTTAGTCAACCACGTGGTCACGTTTTTACGAGCCAGGTCCGTGAGTATCGTCTTTGCACCGTTGAATCCGGCAATCGAACGACTGCTGTTGGTGAAACACAACGAGCCTGGAACAGTGCATCGCCTCCGTCGAAGCGAAACGCTCGCCGGAGGCAAAGGTGTGAACGTCGCCCATGTAATCGCTCAACTGGAGTCACCTGGTCTCCGACCCTTCATAGAGCCGGACCATGTCAAGAGTGGCAGCGTGGAAGCGCTGCTCGTCGGACCGCTCGGCAGTCCGACGAGCAGCCTGCAAGCCAGCTACAACGCATCACTTCATGAAACCCGCGCGGCCCTAAAGGAATAGCGATTCCAGTCTCGTGAACTGTTAGAACCGTACCTCCCGCAAACGCCGCCGTCGGGCTCTTAATGGCCCTCTTTCCGTACATACAGGAGTAGACGCAGTCCTCAACGACGTCCCGAGAGGGTCCGCTCGCGTCATGCTGCCAGGCCAAGGTCGAATGGGCCGCCTTGGCCAGAGCGTAGCCCATCATCAAGGTCTCAGCACTGCCTGTCGGCAACCCAAAGGGAAGGCATCCAGCGTCGCTGTCGCCTTCACCCCCGCAGATGCTGCAACGATCGGGCTCTCGGAGGTTCAGTCATAGCTCAAGGGGACGGATCGTTCTTGGGTGAAGAGCGAGCGAAAGGCACTTCGGCTATCGGCCGAAGCAATTCCGAGGGCACATGGCCGTACCGCTGGCGGAAGGCCCGGCTGAAGTGCGCAGGGTCTGAGAATCCCCAAGTCAGGAACAAGTCTGTCAGGGTGCCTGCATATTTTCCGGTCAACAAGGTCTCCCGGATCCGGGCCAGACGTTGCTGCCAGACCCAGCCCATCACCGTCTCGCCGTCGGCTGCGAACGCACGATGGACGCTACTCGGAGACAAGTGAAGCTCTCTTGCGATGGATTTGATACTGAGGGACTCGTCACCCAAGTTTCCAAGGATATGGGTTTGCACAACTTTACGCCGAGAGAGGCGGTTCGCGTCCGCGGCACCCCTGGCGACGCCGCCTAGGCCAGCAACAATCAGATGCTCCACCCCCTGGGAGACGGATAAGGCGACGTCTGCGGACAGGGCGTCAATTTCGTTCGCAAGGAACTGTACCGTACTGACCAGCAGACGCGCAGCTGCCGGGTCCGCGTTCACCGGCAGTGCGGTAAGTGTGGAAGCTTCGGGCAGGTGGCGATCCAAAGCGGTTCTCGGAATACGGATCACGAGTTGCTCGAAGTGGTCGGTCAGCAGGAGTGAATACGGTCGGGTGGTGTCATAGATTGCAAACGCGCCATCGTGGATGGCGGCCGAGCGCCCGTCCTGGGTTACCAAACATGAGCCTTCGGTTTGCACGCCCACCAAATAATAGTCGGCGGTAGACGCATCGATGGCAGCAGGTGTGCGGTGGACGGACTGAGCGGAGGCACGCACCCGGGCCAAATCAAGCGACGCCAAAGACTGGACAACTATTTCACCCTCTATGGACTCCCGGCCGTCACCTGCCCTGCAATCGAGGTCAACGAAAGTATCAGAAACGGTCTCGGTCCAGAATGAAACACTATTCCGGGGAGACACCGCCGCCGTGCTCAAAACTTTGGCCATGCCTAATCCTAGCGCCAGGCCGCCTACTCATGGGCGGGCTACGCAAGGCAGATGGGCGCGTGCAACGTGACACGCAGAGTCAACGCTTATGCGATTCACGATCAAGACGCCCTCGAAAGTGACACGTAGCGTGGAACGCAGGCCAACCAATGTGACTAACATCACGTGCTTAAGGAGATCACAATGAATCACCCCCAGTTCAAAGCCGCCGTCGTCCAGGCAGCACCAGTATTCATGGATTTGAACAAGACCATCGATAAAACGGTGACCCTGATCGAGGACGCTGCCCGTAGTGGCGCGGAGTTGATTGCATTCCCGGAGACCTGGCTTCCGGGCTACCCTTGGTACGCTTGGCTCGATGCCCCGGCCCTGTGGCTGCCGCAGTACACCCAGCGCTACTTCAATAATTCCCTCGAGTACGGCACGCCCCAGGCTGATCGGATCTCGAAGGCAGCCAATGACAATGGCATCATGGTCGGTATGGGCCTTAGCGAACGCCATGGCGGCAGCCTTTACATCGCTCAATGGTTCATCGATAAAGAAGGCCAGACTATCTCCCAACGTCGTAAGCTCAAGCCGACCCATGTTGAGCGCACCATCTTCGGCGAGGGCGACGGAAGCGACCTCGCCGTGTGGGACACCAAGCTGGGTCGTGTCGGCGGACTCTGTTGTTGGGAGCACCTGCAGCCTCTGTCCAAGTACGCCATGTACGCCCAGAATGAGCAGGTCCACGTCGGGGCGTGGCCGAGCTTTTCCATCTATGAAGGCGGTGCCTATGCCCTCGGGCCCGAGGTCAACACCTCCGCATCACGGATCTACGCTGTGGAAGGCCAGTGTTTCGTTCTGGCTCCGTGCGCCACAGTATCCCAAGAAATGGTGGACGAAATGTGCACCACCGAACTGCACAAGGCCCTCCTGAAAACTGGCGGCGGACATGCCCGCATCTTCGGACCTGACGGCCAGCAACTTCACGAATCCCTTCCTGCGGACCAAGAAGGCCTCATCTACGCTGAGATCGACCTGGGCCTTATCTCAGTGTCGAAGGCTGCTGCCGACCCCGCGGGCCATTACTCCCGCCCCGATGTCACACAGCTTGTCCTTAACAAGTCTCCTCGGCGGGCCGTCGTTGGCACCGCCCTGCCAACGGATTCCATCTCCAGAACTGAAAAGTCTCCCGAGGTAGAAGAGCCAGTCCTTCCTGCATTCGCGGAACTTTAGATGACCCCCGGACACACCAGTCAGGAACCGGCCATGGAATCCTCAATTCCGACACACCTCACCGTCAAACGAACGCGCACAAAACGCGTGGGCAATAGCTACACACCGCCTTACCCGTCCTACTCCGTGCGATTCGCGGATGGCGTCACCAATCTTGTTTGCGCCTTCTTCGGCGTCCAGAGTAGGCAGCCGCTCTCCAGCGAGGCGAAAGTAGCTTCGGCTGGCATGTGGGAACTGTGTGCACTAGAGGACGGACCTATATCGCGTGAACATGCCATCCACACGGACGAACAGGGCTTCGATAACCAGGTCATCATTGCTTACTGGAACGACATCGAGGCTTATGGGCGCTGGTTCAAGAAACACCGCGACGCACTGATCGGGGCTGGTTTGAAACCCGCAGGGCACGGTCGCTGGATTGAAGCAGTCACGCCTGAAGCACGCGCGTTTGAAACCCTGTACTCATCCAACACCTTCCCAGAAGGGGCCGCGCGGATGGCCGCAGGAGGATACAGCGGGGAAATCCAAGAACACGGGTACTGGGGCAGCATGCGCGACCGCCTGCCGATTACGCAAACCGAGGCCCTCGAGCCTTTCGGCGACCCAGTCGTCCCCGAGAAGTCTGGGATCATCCGGGTAGAACCGCACGACAACCTAGCGATCATACGCTCTGGGCAAGATTGGAGTCTTTGCGACGACGCAGAACGTGCGTCCTATTTTGGTGCCGTAGAACCCCAACTCGAGGCAGGCATGGACTTCCTGATGGCGGATGGCGCATCAGTCGGCTGCTACGCGAACAGGTACATGACGAGCATCGACGAGAATGGCACTGTCCTTGAGCAGAGCTTCGGCCTGAGCTTCTGGCATAGCTTGGAGGACATGGAGAGGTGGGCGGAATCGCATCCGACCCACGTCGCCATCTTCATGGCCGCCATGAAGTTCCTGCAGGCAAACGCGGACGCCAGGCTTCGTCTCAGCCATGAAGTCGCAGTAGTCTCACGCGACCAGCAATACTACGAGTACAACAATTGTCACGCCACAACAGGAATGCTCGGCGCCAGCAGGCCGCTGGGGGTCGACCACGCCTGACACGCCGACATGATCATTAACACGGATCGGTGGGTCAAACTGTGTGCCCGATCAGCGCCTAGACCCCAGCGGTGATCTACCTCCGCAATGCCGTTGATCGAGTGGGCCACAAGGCAAGGGACCGCTTGGTCGAACCGACCAGAGCTCCAGGCTGCATACGGTTCAGACACAGCATCACTCCTTGCTAAGAGTTCCCGCGGTCAAGCAGGAGCACTAAATGTCTGTCGTCGGTTTGTAACACGGGCGGGCCCGTCCTCTAACATCACAAAGATCAAAAACCCCTACATTCCACGGTATGGAGATGACTTGAAGATAATGGAATTCGCTGAGCACATGCAGGCAGTCGTACTCAGCACTCAGCAGTTATTTGCCGTACCTGGAAATTTCGAACTCATGCAAGACCGTGTCGCGCTGTGCGAACACGCGGCTGGGTCGGGATTCTACATGACGGCCCGTACCCCTCGACATCTTAGCATTTGCGTTCGGTTTTCTTGCCCCCGCCCAACTTCGGAAAGCCCGTCCTTGAGTTTGGCCGGTGAACGCCTAACGAGTGGTCCGGGTTTGCTCATAGAGCCACCCGATGTGGTCACGCAACAGCTCGGCGGCTAGCTCCCCGTTCCCATCTTCTACTGCGTCAAAAATCGCGTGATGATGACTTCTTAGCTTCTCCAGCACAACGGGCCAATCGTCGAGAGTCACCAACGCGTCCTTGATGTAGTTCCTGATGGAACCGCTAAGTGACTCCATGATGGTCTCAACGACAGTGTTTCCAGCACGAGCGCTCATGGCAAGGTGGAACTGCGCATCAAGCGCGTGGAACTCCTCCCGATCAATGTCTTTGTTATCCATGGCGATGAGGAGTTGCCTCGCATGTTCCAGGTTCGCGGGCTCTTCCTTACTCGCGGCGGTTCGCGCCGCCCACGTTTCCAGGAGGATTCGTGCTTCCACAACCTCCGATACGGGAAAGCGGCTGCTTGCGACGTGTAGCCTCAAAGCTGAAGATAGGCCGGCAGATGGTTCTGAAATGATGATTGCACCTGATTTTGGTCCCGATCCCGTTGTGCTCCTTAGGATCCCCATGGCGTCCAGGATGCGCATGGCCTCGCGTACTGATGCACGGGAGATCCCGTACTTTTCTGCGAGAATGCGCTCTCCAGGCAGTTGATCTCCGATTTTTATCCGACCGGACCGAAGGCCTGTCTCAATATCCTCGAGTAGCGCGTCGTAAGTCCGCTTTTGAAAGGATGAAACGTCAGAACTAGTCATTGTTCTATCCTGCCCCAACAGTCGGGAACCTTGGATTCTTTGCCCATGGGCGAACACGACTCTAGACAACAGAGGAGGACGCCGCTTTACAACAGAGGAGGACGCCGCTTTGTGGCCACGCCCTCCTCCTCGTTGCGCAGAGAATCCTAGATCGCTTTACCGGGGTTCAGTATGCCTTTGGGATCGAAGACGTTGCGGATGGAGTGTTGAAGGTCGAGCGAGACATCGCCAAGTTCGTCCTTGAGCCAGTCGCGCTTAAGCAGTCCGACTCCGTGCTCCCCTGTGAGTGTTCCTCCTAGTCGCTTGGCCAAGTGGAACATTTCGCCCAGAGCGTTCTTAGCGGGGCCTTCAGTTATGGACTCGTCGGGTTCGACGACGATCATGGGGTGGAGGTTGCCGTCCGCAGCGTGCGCGACGTTAAAGATTCGAACGCCGGTGTTCCGGGAGATGTCTTCCAGACCGGCGAAGACGTCGGCGAGCCTGTTCCGCGGCACACCGATATCGCAGATTGAAACACGTCCCAGACGCTCCAGCGAGGGGATCGCTTCGCGGCGAGTGGCGATCAGGGCGTCTGCTGTTTCGGTGTCCGCAGCTTTCTCAATGTGGCTGGCAAACGGTGCGATAGCCTGAATTAGGACATCTTGTTCAAGGAAAGCGCCGTATCCGTCGGTCTGTGCCAGAAGGAATGCTGCGCCTTTTGCCCTGTGGTTAGTTCCTTGTGCTGCGTCAACGGCTTCCATCGTAGGACCGTCCATGAGTTCCAGAACTGAGGGCTGGAGACGGGCGGCGATGATAGCTGAGGCAGCCAGTGCAGCGGCGTCAACATCGGGGAAATAGGCTGCCACAGTGGCCGTTTGAATGGGTGCCGGGCGCAGTCGCAAGGTAGCTTCTACGACCACCCCGAGAGTCCCCTCCGAACCGATCATCAATGCGTTGAGGTCGTAGCCTGTGACGCCCTTTATGGTTTCCCGTCCGGTCCTCAAAATTCGGCCGTCAGGAAGGACCACGCTAAGTGCAAGGACCGATTCCCGGGTCACGCCGTATTTCGCGCACCACATTCCACCGGCGTTAGTTGCGATGTTTCCGCCGATAGAGCAGATGGCTGTACTGGCCGGATCTGGGGCATAAAACAATCCATGGCCTGTAGCTGCGGCGTTGACCTCAGCGTTGAGAACACCGGGTTCAACGACAGCCAACTGCTCTACTGGGTCGATGTGGAGAATCCGGTTCATCCTGGACAGATCGAGCACGACTTCGCCAGCTTGGGCTGCGGCTCCGGCGGCCAATCCAGTCCCGGCGCCCCTAGGAACGACTGGAACGCTATGGGCGGAAGCCAGCTTCAAGGTGTTAACGACTTCCTCGACACTGGTCGCATACACTACCCCATCGGGAAGGCTCGGGGGCACGTAACCCGAGCGGTCCGTGCTCACCCGGACACGTTCGTCCATGTCTGTGGAAGCTTGGGTGCTTGCGTTAAGAAGGGCTGCAGACGCAGAGACACCTGTTGTCGTATTCATGGGAAACCTCTTTGTTTTCTTGTTGCGATGACGTGATTAGGCGGACGGTGGTCCGCGATCGTGTATTCACTGAATGCGGTGGGGTCAGATACCTGTTTCTTTCTGACCTGAGCGGCTAACTATTCCTCTTGCCTCCTTATGGGACCATCCAGCCAAGCACCGGAGTTGATTGGAGCAGGACAAGAAGGGTCATCACGGCCAGGAGCCCTAGGCTCCAACCCAGCAGCCTTCTGAAGAGCGTGCTCTCGGCGCCCTCCAAGCCGACGGCAGCGGACGCCACAGCAAGATTTTGAAGCGAGAGCATTTTGCCCATTACCCCTGCTGAGGAATTCGCAGCGGCCATTAGTACGGGCGGCAGGCCAGTCTGTTCAGCTGCGGCCACTTGAAGTTGGCCAAATAGCGAATTTGATGAGGTGTCTGAGCCCGTCAGAGCAACACCAAGCCAGCCAATGACTGGTGAAAGTACGGCGAAGAAGCCTCCAGCTGAGGCCAGGGCCAGACCCAATGAGGTGGTTTGACCGGAAAGATTCATGACGAACGAGAGTGCGAGTACAGCCGTCACGGTGATGATTGTCCAGCGCAGTTGCTTCACTGTTTCCCAGTAGATGCGCAGTCCTTGGGCCAAAGGGATGCGATAGAGGACCATCGTGATGACTCCGGAGATCAGAAGTAGTGTGCCTGTTGCCTTGAGGTGGTCGAACTTGAACTTCTGAGCGGCTACGTGGTTGCCATCCCCGTCGACAACATCGAGGCCGGGCCAGGAAAAACTGACGCTGCCCACCGCTGTGAGCCAGTCCTTGACGGCGGGAATCTGGGCGATTGAGAAGATGGTCATGATAATCAGATAGGGAGCAACTGCCATCCAAATGTGCCTCGGTTCGGGCCGCTGTGTTCCTCGGGGAGCATGCATGACATTCGTGGTTGCAGCCGCGGAGACCGCTTCCGTTACAGATGCAGATGCAGGTACACGGCCCGAGTGCTGGCGACTTGATTCCTCCGGGGTCATAGCCTTTTCGGGGGTTGACTCATCGGCGGACATGTCAATGATTTCCTTGGGTTGCCACACTCGGAGCATCAGAAGTACGGCCACTACGGTAGCCACCGCTGCCACGACGTCAGTAAGTTCGACTGCGAAGTAGTTCGAAGTGATGAACTGCGTCATTCCGAATACAACGCCGGCGACCAGCGCGACCGGCCACGTCTGCTTGAAGCCACGACGGCCGTCCACAATAAAGACCAGGAGAAGCGGCACGAGCACAGCAATGAACGGCGTCTGTCGCCCTGCCATCGCGGAAAGGTCATGAAGCGGAAGTCCGGTCACGCCGTGCAACGCAATGATGGGTGCGGCCATGGCACCAAACGCCACAGGCGCGGTATTGGCCAGCAAGGATACGATCGCTGACTTGAGCGGTTTCATACCAGCTGCCATGAGCATGGCCGCAGTGATGGCTACGGGAGCGCCAAAGCCAGCCAGAGACTCCAGCAATGCACCAAAACAAAAGGCAATCAGGATCGAAAGAATGCGCAGATCGTTTGAAATGGAGCGGATTGTCCTACCGAGGGCATCAAACCACGGCGTTGCCACGGTGAGCTTGTAGACCCACAGAGCGTTCACCAGGATCCAGAGGATCGGAAAGAGCCCATAAAAGGCTCCAGCGGCAGCTGCACTCAAGGTCTGGTCAAGGGGCATCTGCCAGACACCGACCGCGAGGGCGATGGATAGAAGAAGGCTGGCCAGGGCCGCTTTGGCTGCCTTCACCCGGAAGACTCCGAGCAAAACGAAGAGCAGCAGCAGCGGCAGCGCAGCACATACGGCCGATAAGGCCAAGGAACCCCACAGGGGGTCGACGACTTGCTGATGGGTGCTCACAAAAGACTCCTTTGTATTTGGAGCAATGAATGCTGGTGAAGTGGGTTTAGGCCGAACGACCTCGCGAGTTTCCGCAGTGCGGAAGAAAAATCTTGGGATGTGGAGCAACTCTACGTATCGGTCTGACCACAGTCAAGAGTGATTTGAAAGCAATTTTTGCCTCTTGTTTTTTTCGCATGGCAGAACTTAGTATTCGTATCGTGAAAACCGCTCAGCCGATCCGGTGCTGAGCTGGACTCAAAAAACCCCATGTTCCAACGCACCAGAGCTGGTGCCGTCCTGTTCATGGACCCGTCCCGAGAGGATTCAACTATGGCTTTGACCAACATCGCGAGCCCCCCGTTTGAGCGCGCCCCTGAGATTCTTTCTCCAGATGCTCTGGCATTCCTCGCCGAACTGCACCAGCGCTTCGCACCGACGCGCGACAAACGCATCGCAGCACGCGAGTTTCGGCGTTCAGAAGCAAGCCAGACCGGAAGACTGGACTTCCTCCCCGAAACGGAAGCGATCCGCAGCGCAGACTGGCGCGTCGCCCCGGCACCGGCCGCGCTGCAGGACCGCCGAGTTGAAATTACAGGGCCCGCGTCTCCTGCCAAGATGGCCATTAACGCCATGAATTCAGGGGCAAAAGTTTGGCTAGCCGACCTTGAGGACGCAAGCTGCCCCACCTGGTTTAACGTCGTTAACGGTCAGCTCTCGCTTTACGATGCTGCCCGCGGGACTCTGGCGTACACCTCTCCCGAAGGCAAGACATACGAGCTCCGTAAAGACAGTCCTACTGCGATCCCGGTTGTGCGGCCACGAGGTTGGCATATGGATGAGCGGAACATTGAGTTCGATGGCAAACCTGCAGTCGGAGCCTTGGTCGACTTCGGCCTGCACTTCTTCCACAACGCCAAACAGTTGGTGGAAAGCGGCGAAGGCCCCTACTACTACCTGCCCAAAATGGAAAGCCACCTTGAAGCCCGGCTCTGGAACGACATCTTCGTCTTTGGGCAGGACGCGTTAGGCATCCCACAGGGAACCATCAGGGCCACAGTCCTAGTGGAAACGATCCCCGCGGCCTTTGAGATGGATGAGATTCTTTACGAACTGCGTAATCATGCCTCGGGTCTTAACGCCGGACGATGGGACTACCTTTTCAGCATCATCAAGTACTTCCGCGACTCCGGTTCCAAGTTTACGCTTCCGGATCGCGCCGCGGTATCGATGACTGTTCCCTTCATGCGCGCCTATACCGAGTTGCTCGTCAAGACCTGCCATGACCGCGGGGCATTTGCTATGGGAGGCATGGCAGCGGTGATTCCGAACCGGCGACAGCCCGAAGTGACTGAAGAGGCTTTTGCAAAAGTGAGGGCGGATAAGACCCGCGAAGCTAACGACGGTTTCGATGGTTCGTGGGTAGCACACCCGGATCTGGTCCCTGTCTGCATGGAGGTCTTCGATGAAGCGCTTGGGGCAAACCCCAATCAGGTAGACCGCAAGCGCGACGACGTTCACGTCACCTCTGAGCAGCTGCTCGACATCGCATCGGCCCCTGCCCAGGCCACCGAGGCAGCTCTCCGCGGAAACCTCTACGTATCCGTTGCCTACACGGCTGTCTGGCTTTCGGGTAATGGCGCTGTAGCGATCCACAACCTGATGGAAGACGCCGCCACGGCTGAGATATCACGTTCACAGGTGTGGCAGCAGATCCGCAACAGTGTGGTGCTCTCCGACACCGGAAAGACCGTGTCAAGAGAACTCGTAAGCCGTCTGCTAGAAGAAGAAACGGCTAGGCTCCATTCTGAGGTTGGCGAGGAACTCTTCAACCTCTACTACGAGCCGGCATCACGGATCATTTCCGAAATCTGCCTATCAAAGGACTATACCGACTTCCTCACCACCCCCGCCTACGAGGCTCTCGAGACTGGAGTTGCGGCTC
The DNA here is from genome assembly GCF_059759005.1 of Paenarthrobacter sp. GQ52. Lineage (NCBI taxonomy): Bacteria > Bacillati > Actinomycetota > Actinomycetes > Micrococcales > Micrococcaceae > Paenarthrobacter > Paenarthrobacter sp. GQ52. The sequence goes on along the minus strand of NZ_JCAXEJ010000018.1, from coordinate 32,266 downwards.
GGTAGAGGGTCTCTTGGCATTCGCGAATGACGGACGGTAAGTAGATAGCAAGCGGGGCCGGAACCTAGCTTGAGCAGAAGCAAACGAAGCATCAGGAACACACGGGGCCGCTATGGCAACTTTCCGTCCCTCTCTCATAACCGAGCATCGACGGAGGGTGGCACCATATGGATGTGGCAGCACCTTCCAGCAACGGGTTGCCCATGCCTTCGTCGACGCAATCGGTGAAGACTCCTGCAGCGGCTCGTCCCCGCCAGGAAAAAGGCGCCCGGCCACATGGGATCGCGGTCGGGCGCCCCCCATTTTTACGAAACGGGCTCTTAGTCCCCGGCACCCCAGCGAGGCAAAATGATCACTGACCGGTCGCACCGATCGTCGCCTCCTCAGCTCCCCGACTCAACCTCAACCAGACCCAATTTTGGCGGCCCGCAACCGTGGCGCGAAGTGTCAGCGCTGAAGCGTCAGTTGGTCTGAACTTTTATCGCCGACTGAACGATCATCCCGTCGTTTCCAGCGTATAGGGCGAAAAGCCGAAGCTGGCTACGAGACCTACCTGGTTTTTCTCCTGCATGCGCTTTGGCCTCGAAAGAGAATCAGACCAAAGGGGCCACTACTCCTTTCACGAAGAGGAATGCCTCCCACCTAGTGGCTTCGTCTGTCAGTCAGCCCCATGAACATCGTGCGGTGCAGCACGTCCACGTGCTTCCGTGAGACTTCCACGGCCTGCTGTGTGTCGCCGCCTCGGAGCGCGACAACAAGGGCAATATGGTCGCGGTTAGATTCGTGCAGTCGTTCGATCGGGTATGGGATGAAGTAGCCGTAGAGCTCGGCGAGCGTTTCATGGTAGGCCTCGACGGCGGTGCCCAGACATGACGCGGTGCCGACAAGTTGATGGAATTTTTCGTCCGCTTGGTGATAGGCGGACCAATTGGAGGACTGGGCCATCTCATGGGTCAGTTGCTCCAGTTCATCCAACTGTTCCGCGGTGGCGTTGGCAGCTGCGTAGTGCGTCACGGCGCATTCAAACAGCAGCCGCTGATCCACCAAGCGGTTTACTGCCTGGGACTCTTCCGGCGAAGCGGAAAGCTCGGCCAATACGCTCTGCGGCGGTTCATCGGCCACAAACGTTCCGCCGGTCCGCCCGCGGCGTCGAACCACCACCCCTTGCTCGGCCAAGCTGGCAAGGGCTCGGCGGGCAGTGATTGGGCTGACGGAGAGGCCCAATGCCACATCCCCTTGGTCAGGCAGGCGCTCTCCTGGCTTTAAGAGTCCAAGAGAAATGGCCATGCCGATCCGCAGGCGAACAGCATCGATGGCACTCCGGCGCTCCGTGCCTGAGATCCTTCCGGCTCCGATCGTCGAGCGTTCGGAAGCGTCCTCCAACTGTCGGGTCATATCCGCTACTTTACGGTCCAAGCCACCCCTTCCCATAATCTGATCATTCTGATCTAATATAGTGCAGATCACATCCCCAAAGCAGAGGCAACCATGCAACGCATCCTTTCCCTCGTCGCGGCCCAAGCCAAGCCACGTCTCATCGGCGATCCAGTCACGGCTTTCGCGGAAGAAGTCGAAAACGCTCTCGCCGCCCAGCCAGGCAGTTCACTGGTGGTCTTCCCTGAGCTCCATCTCTTCGGCGATTCCGAGCCCGACCTCCATCGGACGGAAGTGCTCCAGGCTTCGGCCGAACCATTGAACGGAACCCGGGTGGGGGAGCTGCGTGAGCTGGCGGCGGACCTGGGTATCTGGCTCGTTCCGGGCAGCGTGTGTGAGCGCGGTCCTGATGGACAGCTGTTCAACACCCAGCTGGTCCTGTCCCCAGCAGGCGAACTCGCCGGTTACTACCGGAAGGTCTTTCCGTGGCGCCCGTTTGAGCCTTACGACCCCGGTGACCGCTTCACTACGGTGGACTTGCCCGACGTCGGCAGGGTGGGACTGAACATTTGCTACGACGCATGGTTCCCGGAGGTCTCCCGGCAGCTGGCCTGGATGGGCGCCGAAGTCATCATCAACATCGTCAAGACGACGACGCCGGACCGGCGGCAGGAACTGATCCTGGCAAAGGCGAACGCAATCGTCAACCAGGTCTTTGTCGTAAGCGTCAATTGTGCCGGACCGGCCGGCAAGGGAATGAGCATCATCGTCGACCCGGAGGGCAACACCCTTGCCGAGGCGCCCAATGACGCGCCGGTGCTGTTGACCGCGGAACTGGACCTTGCCGCCGTCGACCATGTCCGAACTCACGGCACCGAGAACCTCAACCGGCCTTGGTCCCAGTTCCGTGAAGGCGAACAAGCCGTGGAACTGCCCATCTACCAAGGTCGCATCAGCCCCGCCACGTGGGCTCCCCAGTCCTTCGCTAACTAAGGAACCACCCCGTGACAACAACCCCAACGCTTACCCGCACGTTGAAACTGCCATCCCTGGTCCTGTTCGGCCTGGCATACCTGACCCCACTGATCGTGCTGGGAATCTTCGGCATCATTGCCGAAACCACTGGCGGCGCATCCTCCTCCGCGTACCTTGTGGCTCTCGTGGCCATGTTGTTCACAGCGCACAGCTACGGCCGGATGGCCATTGCCTACCCAGTTGCCGGGTCCGCCTACACCTACGTCCGCAGGTCCATAGATTCCCGGATCGGGTTCCTGGTCGGCTGGGCCGTCCTGCTGGACTACCTGTTTCTGCCCATGGTCATCTGGCTTATCGGCGGGTCCTATCTGAGCGCGCAGTTCCCGGAGATCCCCATCAGCGTCTGGGTGGTGGGATTCGTGCTGATCACGACACTGTTGAACATCCTCGGCATCAAAGTCGCTGATAAGGCCAACTACATCCTGATGGCGTTCCAGTTGCTGGTTATCGTGTTCTTTGTGGCCCTGGCCATTGGCAACGTTGTGTCCACCTCGGGCGCTGGTGGTCTCGCCAGAACCGAGCCCTTCTTCAGCGACACCTCCAGCTTGGCCACCATCTCGGCGGGTGCAGCCATTGCCGCCTACTCGTTCCTCGGGTTCGATGCCGTAACCACCCTTACCGAGGAAACCGTGGAACCGCGCAAAAACATGCCGCGTGCCATCATGCTCATTGCCCTGATCGGTGGCGGGATCTTCGTGACAGTGTCCTATGTGACCCAGCTCGTTCACCCTGGCGGCGTGTTCGAGGACTCTGCCTCCGCAGCGAGCTCCATAGCTCTGCAGATCGGCGGTCAGCTCTTTGGAGCGGTCTTCCTCGCGGGTCTGGTGGTGGCTCAGTTCGCGTCCGGCCTGGCGGCACAAGCTAGTGCTTCACGGCTGCTGTACGCAATGGGCCGTGACTCCGTCCTGCCCAAGGCGGTCTTCGGTCGACTCAACGCCAGGTTCCGCACGCCCGTGGTGAACCTGATCGTCACGGGCATCATCGGCCTCATCGCGATCTTCCTGGACGTGGCCACCTCGACGTCGTTCATCAACTTCGGTGCGTTCACCGCCTTTACGCTGGTCAACGCTTCAGTGGTCTTCTACTACGTGCGCCGCCGCCGGGCCGGGCAACAGCTGAATCCCATCTCCTATGTGGTGGTCCCTGTGGTGGGTGCCGTTATCTGCGCGTACCTCCTAACCCGGCTGGACAGCAACGCAATTACGCTGGGGGTGGTCTGGCTGGTGCTGGGAGTCATTGTCCTAGCCCTGGTTACCCGTGGGTTCAGGGCGGCGCCGCCTGAAATGACGGCCACGGAGAAGGCCACCGTTGAAGCGGCCGCCTGACGGGACTGTTCCACAGGAAGGAACGACCATGCGGATGGCGCTGGGGCAACTGGACTCGGGCACCGACGTCCGGGCCAACCTAGAGGCGATCGACCGGTTCAGCGCCACCGCTGCCGGGGAAGGGGCCTCGCTGGTCGCTTTCCCGGAATATGCCACCTACGAGAAGAAGAAGGTTGATGCAACCTTCCCGGAAATCGCTGAGCCGTTGGATGGCCCCATCTGTAAGGAACTGTCCGCGATCGCACGTCGCCACCGGGTCATCTTGGTGGCGGGCATGGTGGAAGAGACAGATGAGCCGGGAAAGGCATACAACACGCTGGTGGTATTTGGGGCCGACGGCTGGTTGCGGGCCTACTACCGGAAGATCCACCTGTTCGACGCGCAGGGCTTTGGGGAATCCGCCTTCATTGCACCAGGGCCGTCAATCAGCCCCGTGGTGTTCGCCGCCGACGGAGTACGATTCGGCCTGATGACCTGCTACGACCTTCGGTTCCCGGAACTTGCCCGCTCACTTGCGGACGCAGGGGCCGACGTTCTTCTAGTCTGCTCGTCGTGGGTTCCTGGGGTCCACAAAACCGAACAGTGGCTGGCACTGAATACTGCACGCGCCATCGAAAACAGCGTCTACGTTGCAGGAGTGTGCCAAGCGCCACCTATCTCGGTGGGCCGGAGCATCCTGGTCAATCCCATGGGAGCTCTGGAAGCTGATGCGGGTCTAGAACCAGGCGTGACCACGGCTGACATTACAGTTGGGGCTGTCGGTGCCACGCGGAAGTCTTTCCCCATGTTCCGACAACGGCGTCTTTGAGAGGCCTTTGAAACGCCGCTGAGTCCACAGGCCGGACAAGATAGACTGCGCTGCTCCACACATGTGCACTACGCGGCGACGTTTTATGCAGGGGGTTGAGACCTCCTATGACCTGATACGGGGCGACTGGGCAGACACACGGTCGACAGGTTAATATGTCGCTTGGATAAATGAGGGCGCGCTTCGATTGCGCCGAATTACGCATAGCAGTTAACGTAGTAAATAAGATCACATACTCGATGGTCTACTCGACACGGCAGAGGAGGCGGAGCGTCGGTGAACGATTCCACAGCTCACCCAGACCTGCACCGGGTGAGCGTCGGAGCCATCTGACCCCGACGTAATGGCGACTTCTAAGCCTTCAGTGCAAAGGAGCACGCCATGGCAAAGTTTCGAAAGCTTGGCCACGAAGTTTCGCTCAAGAGCGACCATCCTCCGCACAAAGACTGGTTGCAGAACTGGCTCGCCGGCGGGCTACTAGTCATTGTCTTGGCAGTTTGGTTGGAGGCACTGGTTACACGGGAACTGTGGATGTTCGGAGTGGCACTCCTGACCTCCACCATCCATATACCGGTAGTCTTCCAAGCTCGATACCCTGAGCACTCAAAGACCGTCACGGCCAAGATCTGGTTCTTCGGAGTCCGGGCTTGGAGCAAGCATAAGCTTCGCAAGCGGCGCGAGATCGAGGCACGTCTCCCTCGAATGTCGGGTGAGAAGACCTCTAAGGCGTCGCCTTCGCGGGGTACAGACGCCCTCCTTGAGCATAACGAACGAGCAGTGTCTGACAACAAGAAGACCCTTGCCAAGACAAAACCGCGCAAAACCAGCAAGAGCGCCATCAAGAAGGGCCAGGTCCTAAAACGGGGCAAGAAGTAAGAACCGGCGGCTGCCTAGATTTCCTCGAGTCTCGATTCGTCGATCGCTTCGAGAAGCTGATCTAGGCAGCCTTCCACATGGTTAGTTATAGACAGAATCTTCTCAATCCGGAATTGGTTGAACTTGAGGCCTTCGAATATCGCCATGTGGGTAGTTTCTAAGGCCTCCGACGTATTTCGGACACCCGCGCCCCACCACTCGAAGATCTCTGCGGCGTCCTCCGGGTCGAGGGTGCCGCCGAACCGGGCGATGACCATCGGGTGCTCAGTTGCTGTTCGGGGATTCTGCGCAACGTCATACCATGCCGAAAACTCATTTCTGGCACGTTCGAATTGTTCCACCGTGAATCGCTCGACGGTGTAATTGATCGTCTCGGGTTGCAGATGCGGCCTCGATCGCCGGATGGCGCCCCGTTCGAACCGCTGACGTCTAGCCACAGCGCTCAGCTTTCCAAGCACGAACCGCGCCAAACGGTCCCGGGCTGATGGTCTTGAAAACTCTGGCGATCTCTCGCGTGAAGTGAAGCCCAGCTCCTGCGGGTGCTCCGGTTCGTGGAAAGTGGAATTGTCGCCTTGCTCCATCTGTGGGCCCAATTATGGGCCTACAACTGACGCCTGTCAATGTCTCGCCTCCATTTACGAGTCAAGCTGACTATGCCCGTTCCGAGCCCTGATTTACAGAGCTGCAAGTATGCTGGCTCTACCTAAACCGAAGGATAATCAGCCTACGGGAAGCCACGCCGAAGGTCGAGAGGATTTGGTCAGGCCTGCGCGCGTGCTGGCGCCGTTCTTTCGTTAAAGTTTCCAGGTTAGCGTCGGAAGAAGAACCATGACTAACTTTCTGGTATGGCCACAACACGTTGCTCGCAATTGTCCGGTGGGTCGCGAACCCGATGACCACGTCGTCCGGCAACCGGCACTTATCCTCGAACCTGACGATCCGAATCGGACGGTCCCGCGACTCTTCGGAAATGCTACGCATCTTCGTCTCCAGGCGTCGCCCTTCAGGTACGACAGGCAATTCTATCTGAAGACGGTGACGACTCAGGGAATACTCGTTGTTGCTGGCCGACGCGTTCCCTTGGTGGCTCAAGTCGAGGTTCGCCTCCCGCACAACCAGATCGTCTGCAGCCCTGTAGGTCCATAAACGGACGTTCGGCGCTCGGACCGTGAGGCTCCTGCTGGTTGTTTGGTCAACGGTCAAGAGGATCTGCGAGTCGCTGCTCTTTCTCCCTCAATGCTCAGCAGTTCTGTACCCAGGCGACCCCGGAGGCTCGCCATCTGCACCAAGTCCCGGGCTATCATCTTCAGTAAATCGCCAACGGTTTAGTCGGTGCGACCCGAGTTCAAGCCGCGGGCTACGTGGCTGCTGCCGGTCTGCAGCTGAGTGCCATGTTGAGCCGGGAAGCGCAGTTCCAGTCCGAGGGCGACCCCCGAGCGGCTGAGCGTCTGAATTCCATTGCAGGCTCGTTCGCTGAGTACGCGGCGCTCGAAGTGCGCCGCTTCCAACGCCAAAGGCAAGGACCTCGAGCGCCGTGAAACATTCCGTTACCGATCCCCATGCCCCGCTCCTCCAGTCCAACATGTCTCCTCTGACGACGAGGCCGCAGCCCGTTTCTTCATCAGTCGGTTGACGGCCGTGGTGGATGCCCTGGATGAGATGGCTACGACAATGGCAGCGGATGCGCCGGCCACTGCCTGCCATCTTCGACTGGTTACTCAACAGATGGCGAGCTTTGCCCTAACGACCGTGGAAACATGGCCCCAGGCAGGGGGCTACCCGTGATCGAAGCACTCATTGCTGTTCTGCTGCCTTCCTCCTCTTCGCCGACCTCCTCGCTGGAAGCCTGTTGGTGGAGAAGGTGTTCGGCTGGCCCGGCATCGGTTCCATGACCGCCGAAGCCATCATTCAGAAGGACTTCGCTGTGATTCAGGCGGTGCTCCTACTGGCGGCCGTCCTCTACGTGGTGGTCAGTCTCCTGGCTGACTTCCTCATGACCGCAGCCGATCCCCGCACCCGAGTAGGAGCACGCTGATGCAAAGCAATACACTCTCCCTTCCCGTACAACGACTGGCGGGCGACGGCGGCGCCGATCCTGATAATTGGGGCGTTAGCTGCCCCGCGCCGGCCGCGGGGACCGGTCCGTCCCGTTCCCGCGGCAGGCTCCACAAGACTTCCCCAACCACATAAAGGACAAGAAAATGCGTATTGGTGTCGATGGCAGCAAGATCCCCGGAGGCCGAGGACTCCGCAGTCCGGATCCTCGAACGCGTCCAAACGATGGGCATGGAGGGTATCTATTTCCGCACCGTGATGGACGTCTCGCCCACCCTGGACCGTGCCCTGCTGGCCGAGGTGCGCGCCTGCGCCGATGACCTGGGCCTCTACTTGCAATGGGCCTGGCCAAGGTCAATCCCTATGCGGCCGCAGAGGCGCCCCAAGGTCCGCCGGCTTGGCGACGGCGACTACACCCGGGGCATGGTCAGGACAATCGGGGCTGCCCACTAAACCGCCTGCGTCACCGAGCTGTGGGTCGCGTCCGCCAACTACCAGCGCGATATGCCCGGCTACTACGTCTGCGACCGCTTCCGTACAGACGCTCTCGGGCCGGACCAACTGGTGCCCATCGAGAAGTTCCCGCGCCTGCTCGCCCCCGCGGCCCACGCGCAAGGTGTGCACCTGAACATCGAAACCCACGAGGAGATCACCATTTACGAGGTGGTGCGTCTCATAGAGTCCGTGGGCCAGGACGTCCTGGGCGTTTAGGTTCGTACCGCCAACGTCGTGGCGCGCGGTGAGGACCCAGTCGCCGCCGCCCGCCGGGTGGCGCCCCACACCCGGGCCACGCACTTGAGGGACTTCGTGCTGGGGGAACAGGACGGGGTGTTCGGGCGGGCCTTCGCCCCCATCGGCCAAGGCGCAATGGACTGGGACACCGTTCTCGGGATCCTGCACGAAGCCAACCCGAACCTGCCGCTCTCCATCGAGAACGCAGCCCCCACCCTGCACCTACCGATCGGCCTGGACGACCCTGAATGGGCGGCCGTGCACCCGGACCTGGATCAGGCGGAGGTAGCCAGCATTCGCGAGATGGCCGCCGAATACCAGGCCAAGGTCGAACATGGCGAAGCCCTTTCATTGACTGAATCGCGCGCTGCTCCGTACGACGGCGAACGCTTCATTCACCAGCCAACCGAGGCGCTTCGTGCCTCGCTCACCCGGCTCGGCATCGTAGAGGGCGCCGCCATGCGCTTGAACTACGAGCGCAAACTAGCAGCAGGTGCCCAATGAATTCGCAAGGAGAGGGCATCTGCTGCTCAGATTCCTCCCGCGTCGAGACTACATGCTGCGAGTGTGCCCAATCCGAAGCGGGTAGATCTAGGTCCTAGCCATCTCACCTGCAAACCATTTGCCGATACGGCGTACACGCATATCAACCGGCTCGCGTGACAGGAACACATATTCACTGCCGTCCTCCACAAAACCGAATGGGGCAACGAGGCGTCCCTCGCTAAGGTCATCCGATACCAGGGCGTAGGGACCGATCGCCACTCCAACTCCGGCGACGGCAGCTTGAAGCGAGAGGTAGAAATGCTCGAAGGTTGTTTCGCTGCCCACCTTGAAGCGTGGGACTGAGGCATGTGTGTTCCAGTCTTCCCAGGCCCCGGGGCGTGTGGCCGAATGGAGTATCGGCAGTGATCCCAGATCGGGAAGGGTCGAGATCTTCTCCGCCATCTCCGGGGTACATACTGGACCGATTCGTTCCGTCGCCAGGAACATGCTGGCCATGTGCTGCGGCATCAAGAAGTCGTTGCGGCGAACTGCAATGTCAACGCCCTGGCGGGCGAGGTTGATGCTGCCACCCGCTCCGGAGAGGTGGAGGTCTACACCCGGTACGGCTTCGTAGAGCGCAGGCAACCGAGGTAGTAGCCATCGCATCAGAAGTGTGGGTTCGCATGAGAGAACCAAATGCTCGCTTTGGCTGGAGCGCTTGACTCGGCGTGTCGCAGAAGACAACACGTTTAGAGCATCGGCTATTTGCGATGCATAGTCGGTGGCGTCCTGCGTTGGAATGATCGCTCGGTTCCGTCGTTCAAAGAGATTCAGGCCCAGGGAGCGTTCGAGTACTTGAAGCTGTCTACTAATCGCGCCGTGCGTGACAAGGAGTTCCTCGGCCGCAGCGGTCACGCTTCCCAGCCGAACGGCGCTTTCAAATGCAACCAACGTCCCAAGCGGCGGTAGGTCGGGCCAGTTCATGTGAGTAATCATCACACATGGGTGCAAAAATATCCATTTTTATCTGGGAACAGGCATGCAACAGTTGAGTGAACCTAACGTGAAGGAAGGAAAAATGCTACAGAAAGTAGTCCTCGCAGAGGCATTTGCAAAGTTCTCGGATACCTGGAGCCCGAAAGTGGCTGGCGATGTCAACGAGATGCAGATCAAGCTGGCGAAGTTCTCCGGGGATTTTGTCTGGCATGACCACGCCGACGAGGACGAGCTGTTCCTGGTCGTCAGCGGCACTCTGACGATGAAGCTTCGCGACGGTCAGGTGGAGCTGACTCCGGGAGAATTCATCATTGTTCCACGCGGAGTGGAGCACTGTCCGTCAGCGACTGATGGCACTGAGGTCATTCTTCTCGAGCCGAAGTCAACCGTAAATACTGGTGCGGTCGAGAGCGACCTCACCGTACGCGACCTGGACCACCTCGATCAGCTGTGAAGCCGTTCAAGATCGGTGTTGTCGCCGATGACCTGACGTCCGCAGGCGATGGTGCCGGCCCTTTCCGGGCTCTGGGGATCCCCGCTAGCATCTTCCTCGGAGCGATCGAGGGCGAGCTGCCGGATGGTGTCTCCGCTGTCGATACCAACACCCGTTCCCAGAACGTGGGTGAGGCCGTTTCGGAAACTGTCCGTTGCCTGCGGCAGGTCAGGGATGTTGACGTCCTTTTCAAAACAGTTGACTCAACAATAAGGGGCCATGTGGTCGCTGAGGTCGAGGCGGCCCTAGTTGAGAGCGGCCGATCGACCGCAGTCATCGCGCCGGCTTTTCCCGCGGAGGGACGAACCACACTTAACGGCATTCAGCTCGTTGATGGTGTTCCGGTGGCGGATACCCATTTCGGCCTCGATGCTGCGAATCCGGCCCGAGAAAGTGATATCAAAAGGCTCTTTCCCCAGGGGGGCTTGATCACCACAGGCTCCCCATGGAGCCACCGTGTGGGCGAGGAACGGATCCTGATAGCGGACGCTGATTCGGATGCTGACCTGGACCGTTTAGTCAACCATCCGGATTCTCTTTCGGACGTGCTCTGGGTTGGGTCGCCCGGCCTGGCAGCTGCCGTTGCCAGGAAGTGCGCCACTTCCTGGCCAGTCCGCCCGGCGCCTGAAGCTGCAGCATCCACCCGGGTGCTGATGGTTGTGGGAAGCCTGCATCCCTCAAGCAGGGAACAGCTTGACGTGGTCTTGAGGGATTCAACCGGGGGAATTCACGACGCACCCGCTGATGCGACGGAGAGTCAGGCCGACCTTGTTGAAAGAGTCGCAAAGCAGCTCTCCGGCAACGGCTACGCGGCCGTGCATGACCCCATCGCTTCCCACTCGACCGGGGAGGCCGACGATTGGCTGGCATCGACTGTGCACAAGCTGTTCGCCGCGGATGCTTTTGACGCGCTCATCCTCACCGGTGGCCAGACTGCGCGGAGCGTGCTGGACAGGCTCGGCACCCGGCGGATTGGAGTGCTCTCCGAGCCGGAGCCCGGTATCGCTCTCGGAATCCTTGACCATCCCGCCCCCCTGCCTGTGCTGATCAAGGCCGGTGGTTTCGGTGACTCACAAACACTAGTCCGGCTAAAAGACCTTTTGCTCGAACAAAAAGACATTGAGGAAGAATCATGAAACCAATTGCTCTGACCATGGGCGACCCTTCGGGTATCGGCCCGGAGATCGTCATGAAACTGATGGCCGAGCGCGGACTCAACATCCCTACACTCGTGATCGGTGACGTCGGTGTCCTGAACAGGGCAGCGCAGTGGAGCAACATTGCGTTGGAAGCCCGGCCGGTCACGTTAGCTGAGTTCCGCCCGGATGCTTCGTTCGTGCAAGTGCTCGCCGTGACGGAGTTGCCGGAGGATCTGCCCCTGGGAAAGGTTCAGGCGCAGTCAGGCCAGGCAGCGTTCGACTATGTCAAGACAGGCATCGAAGCAGCCCTCGCGGGTGAGGTCTCCGCCTTGGTGACGGCCCCCATTAACAAGGAAGCCATGCGGTTGGCCGGCCTTCCCTATCCTGGTCACACCGAGATTCTGGCCGAACTTAGCCACTGCGCTGACTACACAATGATGATGTCCAGCGACGATCTTCGCGTGGTGCTCGTGACCATCCACGAATCGCTGAAAAATGCCATCGAGCAGGTGACGACCGAGAGCATTCTACGGGCGATCCGGCTTGCCCACACTGCCATGCTGCGGGCCGGCATCACTGAACCACGGATCGGTGTCGCCGGCCTGAACCCCCACGCCGGCGAGAACGGGCTCATGGGTACCGAAGAATTGGAGATCATACAGCCGGCGATCGAGAAGGCAATCGCTGAAGGGATTTCGGCTTCGGGTCCGTGGCCGCCGGACACTGTCTTCCTCCGCGCCCGGCAAGGCCATTTCGACGTCGTAGTCTCGCAGTATCACGATCAGGGCCTCATTCCGTTCAAGTACCTTGGTCTTGAACGTGGCGTCAACGTCACCATCGGTCTCCCCTTCGTACGGACCAGCGTTGATCACGGAACAGCCTTCGACATTGTTGGCCAAGGCAGCGCCGACCACCGCAGCCTTCTCGTAGCGCTCAGGCATGCCGTCCTGATGACTGGTGGACAGTGACTCCCGCAGACCCGGTCAATGCCTTGGAGGTGTTGCGGCGCGGCACGTGGATCGACCTGACCCACTCCTTCCACCCCCGTATACCGCACAGCCAGTTTTTCAAGCCGGAGCAACGGGAAACCCTGTACGACTTCGGGAACGACGGATTCCTTGCCGAAGAATACCGCCTGCCCGGGCAGTGGGGAACGCACGTGGACCCGCCAGCGCATTTCGTTCCCGGGCTGCGGTTCCAGGATGAAATTCCCGTTCAGGAAATGATTCTTCCCCTTGTTGTCCTGGACATTCACGAGCGTGTGCAGGATAACGCGGACTACGCCGTCAGTCTTGAAGACATCCGCTCCTGGGAGACGCGCAACGGAACCATTCCTGCCGGAGCCTTTGTTGCGCTTCGCACCGACTGGTCACGACGATGGCCCGACCAGGACCTCTTGCTGAACCCCGATGACCAAGGCAGCTTCCATTATCCCGGCTGGAGCCAGGAAGTACTGGAGTTCCTGATCCACGAACGACAGATGACCGCTTGCGGACACGAAACCCTGGACACCGACCCCGGATTGGCCGTCTCCTCGGGGGACTCATCCCTCGAACGCTACCTACTCGGTCAAAACCGCTACCAAATTGAACTGCTGCGCGATCTGGATCGACTGCCCGAAACCGGGGCGATCATCATCGCAACCTGGCCCAAGGCCCTCAAAGGGTCGGGATTCCCGGCCCGTGTATTCGCTATTTGTCCCCCGAAAGGAAACTGACTCCCATGGAGTTCATCTTCATGCTCACCCGCGACGATCAAACCGTGGAAGACTGCCTCAGCGTTCTGTCCGAAATCGAGGACGTCCCTTTGAAGCACATCGGCTTCAAAGACATCGGCGTCACCCCCGAGGTTCTGCGCGAACTTCACACCCGCATCAAAAACCGCGGGGCAACAAGCCATCTCGAAGTGGTCAGCACCAGCCGTGAGGCCGCCCTTCAATCAGCCAAAATGGCCGTTGATCTTGGTGTGGACTACCTCCTCGGCGGCACGTTCGTCAATGAAACGCTGGAAATACTCTCCGGTTCGGACGTGAAGTACCTCCCGTTCCCGGGTCACCCGACAGGGCACCCCACGAAACTTGGCGGAACGGCAGAGGAAGTGGCGGCCCAGTGTTCAGCCTTTGAACAAGCCGGAGCCGCCGGAGTGGATCTGCTTGCCTTCCGTGCCACCGACGCCGAACCGCTGGAGTTGGTCAAGGCTGCCCGAGCAGCCACCCAAGGCACCCTCGTGGTTGCCGGCAGCATTTCGTCCATCCCCCAGATCGAAGCGCTAGCCGCAGCGGGAGCGGATGCATTCACGATCGGCCAAGCCGCCTTCACGGGCAGCATCGTTCCGCGTCGTGGTTCCTTGCGGAGCCAACTTCAAGAAGCGCTCCAAGCCGCAGAATCTACGGTGAAAACCTCCGCGCCTAACTGAGTACCGGATCCAGGGATCCGCATCCTGAAAGCCGTCCGCGCTGGCCACTGAAATGGGGAAGTGGCCAGCGCGGACTCAAGGCCAAACCGATGACATGTCCATCCACGGGTGTTCGTCAAGGCCGAGCCCATATCGACCGCACCCAATAAGTCACTGCCGAGGAGACCAGATGCAAGTACCCCTCACAGACTCACCCACTCCGCGCCAAGATGAACAGACATCAGGGGAATACCCCAAGAGTCTGGACTCGATCCTTGAATTGCTGCGGTTCGAGACCACAAGCTCTCTGCCGAATCATGGCATCGTCCGTTACCTCTGCCAACGCTTGGAGGACCTGGGCCTCTCCCCTGACCTGGTCTCGTCGCCGGACAAGGCAAAGAGCAGCGTCTTCGTCACCCTCCCGGACTATCAGGGGGAACATGAAGGCGGAGTACTTCTTTCCGGTCATATCGACACCGTGGGAGTCCAGGGACAGCACTGGCTCGCGAACCCCTTCGAACCACACATCACCGACGGCCGGCTCTACGGGCGGGGAACTGCAGACATGAAGGCATTCTGCGGTTCCGTGCTTGCCTCCCTGGAAAAATTCATGGCCCGGCCACTCAACCAGCCGCTTCACCTCGCTTTTACCTATGACGAGGAGACCGGCTGTGGGGGCGCCAAGCAACTCGCAGAAGTACTCAAGGAACGAGGGATTTCCCCCGCCAAGGCGATTATCGGCGAACCAACCTCAATGAAGCCGGTCGCAGGACATAAGGGCTGCGCACGTTACGACCTGCTCTTTGAAGGTCGTTCCAGCCACTCATCCTTGACGCCAACAGCAGTAAACGCCGTTGAGTATGCCGCCATGGCGGTCGCCTACATCCGCGCAATCGCTGACCGGCTGACCACGGAGGGACCCTTCGATCAGTCGTTCAATGTTCCCTTCACCACCATCAGCACAGGCCGCTTCGAGGGAGGCTCCGAACCCAACATCATCCCGGACCGTTGCACAGTCCAACTCGAAATACGGGCGATCCCCGGCCATCCTGTCCAAGCACTGGAAACCGAAATCGGAGACCATCTCGGCAGCCTTCAGGCCGCCATGCAGGCCACACACCTGGAATCGGCCATCACCGTCACTAAAGTCGTCGACGTCCCTGCCTTGGACCCCAGCAAGGAGAATTCGTTCCTTGATCAGGTCGCTCGACTGACCGGCAACAACCCCGACCGTGAGTGCGTCTCCTACGGAACCGAGGCCGGCATCTACCAGAACTTAGGTATGGATGCCGTACTTTGCGGACCAGGAGACATCGCCCAAGCCCATGTCGCCAACGAGTTCATTTCGCTGGAACAGATCAGCCTCTGCGACGAATTCCTTGAACTCCTGGCCCAAGAAATGCAGAACCCCGACAACAGCATGACCGCGCACCACCACAGCGCCTGAATTCTCCGCTAAACCGCCCAACACTCAACCGCGGTACTCCTTCCCCAATCCCTGCTGCCCGACGCGCCAATTTCAGGTGAACCACGTTCAACGGCGAACCCGCTCTGACGGCGCAACAGGGACCCCGACCGATTCGGCAAAGATGCCGAACCACTCCCCAGGAAACCATCCCATGAGTACAACCGTAGAAACCCTGCCGGCAAAGGCCGGAACCCGCTTGACCCTGCCAATTGCAGCCATCGGCCTCGCAATCGCAGTCACCGTACAAATCGTCGGACAGTTCAAGATCGATCTCGGTGTTGGCTCCATCATCATCTTCCCCATGGTTTGGGGCCTGATCCTCGGACTCCTCGTCTCTGTCCAAAAATTCAAACCACTCGGCCTGGACCTGCAAAGAATAGCCGCCGCGCTGGTGGGCGTTGCCGTGCTCCTGCTGGTCGCCCGGCTTTCATTCAATATTGGTCCCAGCCTCCCCAGCCTTATCAAGGCGGGCCCAGCCTTGCTTCTGCAGGAAGTGGGCCACCTCCTGGGAACGGTTGCGCTGGCACTGCCCCTTGCCGTCCTGTTGCGGATGGGAAAAGCCACTGTCGGTGCCACGTTCTCCCTCGACCGGGAACCATCGTTCGCGATGGTCTCAGAAAAATATGGTGCTGATTCAGACCAGTACCGAGGCGTCCTAGCAATGTATGTTTTCGGCACCCTCTTTGGCGCCGTCTACATCAGCCTCCTGACCTCGTTCGTGGCGAACTGGGGAATCTTCTCCCCCCTGGCTCTGGCAATGGGCGCCGGCGTTGGCTCCGGGTCAATGATGGCAGCCTCCGCCGCCAGCATCATCGGCGCCTACCCGACAGACGAGGCGGCCATCCTTGGCATGGCTGCCATCTCCAACCTGATCACCACAATCCTCGGCGTGTACGTAGGCATCTACCTGGCACTGCCCCTGGCCGACCGATTCTACAAAGTCCTGACCCGCCGGCAGACCCGCATGGCCACAGCACCAGAGAAAACCCGAACTCACCCCGAGACAACGGCCCCGGATACCCGCGGGCAGGACTCCAACCACATTTTCCGTGAGCAGGTCATCGCATCCTCAAGCGAAATTCATCTACCGCTTTGGCTTTCCCTTTCGGCGCTGACACTCCTCGGAGTCACGACCGCGTCCATCGCAGCCAAGGGAATCAGCTGGGCCATCGTCGGCGGGTACGGCATCTTGCTGGCCCTGGTGCTTCTCGGGATCTTTCTGGCCTACCTGACCAAAAAGAAGATCTCAGCGATCGTTTTCATCACAACTGTCGGTGCCTACGTTTCCAGCCCGTGGTTCCCCGGCGCCGACGGCCTGGGCGGCGCGGTTAAAGCCATCGACTTCCTCTCCATCGCCACGGTCATGCTGACCCTTGCTGGCCTCTCCCTGGGCAAAGACGTCCCTCTTCTAAGAAACATCGGCTGGAAGATCATCCCCGTTGGGCTCGTCGCCATCACCGCCTCCTTCCTACTCTCTGCGGTCATCGCAGAATTCGCTCTCGGGCTCTGGCACTAACCCTGCGGAACATCCGCACCGAGGAACTCACCTGGACTGGTCGTACCCGACCGTCGGATGGATGCCTCGTCAGATCCCATTCACTCAAAGGAAGACCAATGCAGCGACCCCTACTCGTTAGCGATCTCGACGGGACCCTACTCAACTCAAGCAAAGAGGTCAGCGCGGTGTCGGCAAGAATCCTCAACAGGTTCATTTCCGGCGGCGGACTCTTCACAGTGGCGACCGCCCGCATGGTCTACGGCTGTCAGGACCGGCTCTCCAATCTTGGCATTCAACTGCCCTGGATCGTCATGAACGGCGCTGCCCTCTACTCGCCCGCGACGCAAACCTACGAACACTACTTCTCCGTGGACCCAGAGGACGTTGACCACCTCGCGACAATCATCAACCGAGCTCAGGCGGGGGCCTTTATCTACGCCATCAACGACGGTCGACTCAGCATTGGCTACACCCGGGAGTCGGACCTCGAATGGACGCAGTACAACAGCCGGGCGGCACGCGAAGCAGACATCCCCTTCAGCAAACTCGGTTCCACCAACTGGTCTGCTTTCGGTAACGTGATCTATTTCGCAGTCGTAGGAACAACTGAACGGTTGGCCGCGGTGGCAGCCGCCTCCGGCCAGCAACTCCGCGGGTTACGCGCTTTCCCGTATAAGAACGTCTACAGCGACACTGACTGCCTGGAATTCGCCAGTAACAAGGCCGGGAAAGACAACGCCATCAGCCTCCTCTCGGAGGGGATCGGCGCCCAAGAGCTCATCGTGTTTGGGGACAACTACAACGACCTGGACATGATGCGCATCGCCGACATCGCCATGGCACCTCAAGGGGCAGTGCCCGAAGCATTGGCGCGTGCCCACAAGGTCATCGAATCCAATGATGACGATGGAGTGGCACGCGAGATCGAACGTCGCTTTCTATGCGTGAGTCCCTGACGGTTTCCGCCACGCGTGCCGACTGTTCACGCCCTCTCCATTCCAACCATTTCGCTACCCCGACGCAGTAAGGATCACCATGACCCAATCCAACGTCCTAGCCACGGCCGACACTGCCGACGAGCACGGCTACCGGCGCCATCTAAAGCCCCGCCAAATCGCCATGATCGGAATGGGCGGCGCTATCGGCACGGGCCTTTTCATGGGCTCAGGGGGCCGACTACACCAGGCGGGCCCCGCCTTGGTGGTCTCCTACGTCACCTGCGGCATCTTCGCCTTTCTTGTATTGCGCGCTCTGGGTGAACTGATCTCGCACCGTCCTTCATCCGGGTCCTTTGTGTCCTACACCCGAGAGTTCTTCGGCGAGAAATGGGCCTTCGCCGTGGGATGGACCTACTGGCTGAACTGGGTCGTTGTCACCATCATCGACTCCACAGCCATAGCCCTTTACCTAACCTTCTTCGGTCATTATGTCCCCTGGATGGCCGATGTACCGCAGTGGATCTACGCCCTGGCCACCGTGGTGATCGTTGTCCTGCTCAATCTTGTCTCGGTCCGGGTATTCGGCGAGCTTGAGTTTTGGTTCTCGATGATCAAGATCGGGGCTCTTGCCTTGTTCCTGATCATCGGTATTGTTGTCGTCGCAACTGGCACACCTGTTGATGGCCACACCCCAGGCTTCTCGCTCCTGGCGGACAACGGAGGCGTGTTTCCCGTGGGCATAGTGCCCGCCCTTGTTCTCATTCAGGGTGTGGTCTTCGCTTACGGATCAATCGAGCTGATCGGAACAGCCTCGGGCGAAGCCCAAAACCCCGAAAAGACGATGCCCAAAGCAGTCAACGCAGTGGTGTTCCGCATTGCTGTGTTTTACGTCGGCTCGGTCATCATGCTCTCGCTGCTCATGCCCTACCAAGCCTATGCGGCAGGTACATCACCGTTCGTGACCTTCTTCGGAGCACTGGGAATCAACGGAGCGGACGTTGTCATGAACATGGTGGTTCTGACGGCGGCCCTGTCTTCGTTGAATGCCGGGCTATACTCCACCGGCCGCATCATGCGCTCCCTGGCAGCCCGCGGCTCGGCCCCACAATTCACCATCAAGATGACCAAGTCCGGTGTTCCTTGGGGTGGTCTTCTCATGACCGCCGGCGCAGGTACTGCCGGGGCCTTCCTCAACTACGTCGTCCCGAGCGAAGCCTTCGAAGTTGCGCTCAACGTCGATGCAATCATCCTGCTCCTGACCTGGAGTGCGATCATCGCGTGCCAGATCCGTCTGCGTTCGCTGACGAACCGCGGACTTGTCGCACGTCCTGCATTCCGGATGCCTGGAGCGCCGGTAACGTCTTGGGCGACCCTCGGCTTTTTCGTCGTCGTTATCGCCCTGATGTTCTTCGACACTTCAGGCATCGGACGGACCACTGTCCTCTGGTCACTTCTGCTCGTCCCCTTGTTGGTCGGCGGCTGGTTCATCGCCCGGCCCCATGTTCAACGAAACAAAGCTGAACGAGAAATGCAAGGCACCGACACAATCACAATTCCCTAACCGGAAACACGCACCCCGGACCTGAGGAGGCCCCTACCGTGGGCCTCCTCAGGTCGGCCACGCGGACCCCTGTGTTCGCCAGCGGAGCGCATCGAAATGAACACCTGGAATCAATAGACCTTGGAGAGCCGTGCAGCTAAGTTCCTATCTCAAAGACACCTACCTTGAATGGTCCCTGACCCAAATCATTGCCATAGGCGAGACAGCCGAAGGCCCGTGGGTCGCTGTGGAGGAGTGTCTGTTTCACCCGCAAGGCGGGGGCCAGCCAGCTGACCGGGGGTGGATTGATGACATCGAAGTCTCCCCTCTACGGGACGCCGAGACAGGCCTGATCGTGGCGAGAGCCGTAGCCGCCAAGGACCTGAGTCACTTGAACGAGGGACAGTACGTGAAAGTCCAAATCGACGCAGAACTGCGAAAACTTCACGCGGCCTTGCACACCGCGGGGCACCTGATCGAAGCCGCGGGCAACGCCCAAGGCTGGACACTGGCAGGGAATATCCACTTCCCTGGCCAGGCCCGTATCGAGTTCACCAACGACGGGACAGACACTCGTCTAGTTGCCCCGGAAGGCCTCGTAGCAGCAGCAGCCGCGCTCAACGCGTTTGTGACGGAAGCCATCACCGCCGACCTTCAGGTGACAGCCCAAGTCGACGATACCGGACGCCGCACAATCAGCATCGGCAAGGCACATTCAGTTGCCTGCGGGGGGACCCATGTGCGAAGTCTCGGAGACCTGGCAAATGTCGAGCTCGCACCCCTCAAAACGAAGAAGGGCCGGATCAAGGTCTCATACAGTGCGAATCACGCCTGACAGCAATTTGAGGGGCCCGAACGGCGACGAGCGGGTAGCACGCGAAGGCTCCAGGAAGCCTGCAACCGGTCTTCCTCCTCGGACATACGACGCAGAAGTCCCGCCGATAGCCGAGACTTGCCGCAGACCATTTCATCGCTAACTTCTCCAAAGTCGCCAGCCTCCGCCAAGTGGGCCAATCTGTACGCGGCATGCTTCCCCCTGAGCAGTTCATTCGGATGGTCCCTTCCTGCATCCAGCGACGGCCGCCTGCAAAGATAATTGAACTAACCTCCGGGGGAAGGATTAACGAATCGCCCGCGAGTCCGAGCGGGACGAGTTCCTCCGGCTTCATGGGCATAGGTTTCAAGAACGGGAATAAGCACGTGGGCCAGAGCATTCGAAGCAATCCGCTGCTGCTTGGGTGAGTATTCGTTGCTGACTAGCGCAGCCGCTGCGTCCACCAGAGCCTCCATGGCAGCTGGTGAGGAGCCATCGCGCGCGGTCGACGAAATCAATCGTGCCAATTCAGGAAATCCGACCGTGTCCAACCGTCCGCTGGTGCCGTCAAGCGGCATTAGAGACAAATTGAAGTGCTTTGCTTAGGTTATTGTGATCTTGGCTCCTACCAAATAGGGCCATCCAGGAATCCCTAAGGGCATTCACGACGCTGCTGTGGAGTCTCCGGCCAGATGCCCGCTGGATGTATTTTCCCGTCGCGGATAGCAACCATGTTTTCAATGAATTCGATCAACGTGGCAGCCCGCTCTGATCCGCGAGCCGTGTAGGGGCATGAGACGTAAAAGAACGGCATGCGCTTGGGGATGCGTTACTCGCTCGAGGAGTGGTTCGAGATCTTTCCATTGCAGGTCAATCACCTGTCTTATTTGGAGCTCTCGTAGCAGTTCTGCTCCGGCGGACTGGTTCCCTCCGTGTCCTTCAAGGAGTTGCTGCCCTAGACGCATGAGGTGATCCGCATGGCGGCTCAGTTCGGCCGCTATGGCGTGCTGAGTCCTTGTATCGTCTTGTGCGGTGAGGGCTCGACGGACTGCCCCTGCGGTATGTTCCCGGAGCACCACAGCGAAGAATGCGTCGACCAGTTCAGGATTCTCCGCGAGGTAGTCAGGCGCCTTTTCCAGGAAGGTAGTCGCCGACTGGGAGTCAAGCAGGTTCGGCCTATGCACTATTTCACCGACGGTTTCTCGCGCT
The DNA here is from genome assembly GCF_059759005.1 of Paenarthrobacter sp. GQ52. Classification (NCBI taxonomy): domain Bacteria; kingdom Bacillati; phylum Actinomycetota; class Actinomycetes; order Micrococcales; family Micrococcaceae; genus Paenarthrobacter; species Paenarthrobacter sp. GQ52. The sequence continues at coordinate 11,086 of NZ_JCAXEJ010000018.1, read as the reverse complement.
CTTTGGAGGCCGCCAGAACTTGCTGCCGGAAGCGCAACGACCAGCCAATCAGCCTTTGTCCCCGTGCGTGTCTCGCCCGTAGAAGGAAGCTCACTCAATATGACTGTCAGGTTTGCCGCACTGACACGAGCGTCCGCAATTGTTGCTCTCGCAATCGAGGCCCAAAGTTCCTCCTGAGTCGAAAGCTCATTGGGCACCACCGGGAGGTATCCCAACCATTCAACGATTCGGGGAACTAGCATCACTGCCGCCGAGGACTGCATGGACAAGACAATTGCAAGGAAGTTGGTCGGCAATTGGCGCAACGGCTGCTTCCCGTTGATGGCCATGACTCGGTCAAGAATCCCAGTAAGGATTGGCGACTCGTCTGTCAGAGCATTCGCAAGAGAGCCAAGGTGGCCGGCCGCGAACCAGGAAGCGTTGCGGTCGGGTCGGCTTCCAGTTCCCTGCAGTACCGTCTCTGCCCGATCTATCCAGGACTGGTATTGGTCCTGCATTCCAAGTTGCTCATCCTGCGCGATCAAGTCGGTCATGCTCAGGAGCGATGAGTACTCCTGAAGCGCATGAGCGAAAGGCCCACTGATCTCTCAAGAGCCAGCGGCGAATCGATGACACCGTGTTCCGCATCCAACTCTGACAGCCGCTGCTGCAGTTCGGGCGGGAGAGACGGTGCCCCGATCGCAGCAAGAAGCCGATGCTGCCATCTCTCCCGTTGCTTTCGGGTCTGCTGGCTGATGGGGTTGCGGCCGGGCTGGCCGCCCTCAACGTATTTGTTGACGATTGCGTCGACCGGGCGCTTTCGGGATTTCCTCGTCTCCCCTATCAGGCGGACGAACATGATCCTCGGATACTTGACCGCGAGCTTCGTTATCTCCGTCATCATGACGGCGGTGGTAATCCTTTTGGGTCAGCTATACATCCTCTTCCGCGGGGAACCGTTGATGACCTGGGCCCAGCTCGGACAATGCGCCGCCGTGGTCCTGGTCTCATCTGCTGCGTTCGCTGCGCTGTCCAGCTTCGTGGTCACCTTCATCAAGTCCAGCACCGCCTTCTCAGCTCTGAGCACCATCGTGGGAACCATCATCGGCTTCCTTGCCGGCGCTTACATCCCGGCCGGAACCCTGCCTTCCGGCGTGGTCAAAGTTCTGAACTCACTCCCCTTCGCGCAATCAGCCATGTTGATCCGCCAGCCGTACACATCGCAGGCACTTGAAGCGCTGACAGATAACCAAGACCAGGCCGTTGACGCAGTCCAGACTTTCTACGGCATCACAGCTTCAGTCGGCGATCTCGCCGTGACAAACACGCTGGCGATCTCTGTTCTGCTTGGAATGGTTGCCGTCTTCATCGCACTGGGCTCCTGGCGAATCGGTCGGCGCATACGATGACCGGCAACGAGGACCTGTGGGGAGGCCTCTCGTCCACCGTCACCGTGTTCGTGGAACTTCCCGCGCCATATCCGCTGATCACCTAGTGCGAATCATGTAAGTCGGGCTGTGATGCCTGTCAGTCGGCGTGGATGGTTTCGTTGGGGACCGTATATGCGCTACTTCACAGGGCGAAAGGCTGACTACTAAAGAACGGTTGGGTAGTCGGATCCGCCTGCCAGTGCTTAGGCTGACCAGAACTCAGTGTTAGCGTGCTCGATCTTCGTCGCCAGGCCTGAGCGCAAGGCCGCAATTGACACCGAGATGTGCCAAGCGTTGGCTTGCGGAAATCTGGGCTTCGCGTCATATGCTTGGAAAGTGGCAGAGGACGAACTTGCGGACTGGGATACGGTCACTCTGGACGAACTGGACATTCTCTTAGTCAGCGCCCTGCAAGAGGCGCCACGAGCAAAGTGGGCTGATCTCGCGCCGATCCTTGGAATGGCTGAGCAAACCTTGGCCAGCCGGTGGAATAGGCTCGAAAGCTTAGGGTTGGCGTGGATTACGCTCTCCGACCGTTTTGAACTGGATGCACACTACACTGCCTTTGTCGCTATTAGGACGAAGCCGGGTGCCACGGTTCAAACCATGTACGACTTACGCCCGGTGCCGATAGTCCTGACCTTGCATCACACCACGGGCGACTTCGACGTTCTTGCGCTCATTGATGCCCGTAGCGTGCAGGACGTGGAGAATTTCATGAACAGCACTCTAGGCAGCATGCCATCGGTGACGGGTTATCGACTGACCCCAGTGGTCCGCGTCTTGAGCTCCGGTGCACGCTGGCGTTTGACACAGTTGGGAAGCGAACAGCGCCGACAGCTGGCCGCTCTCACTGTTGCCCCCAAGGAAGCTGAAGGGCCGGAGTGGCTGGCTCGTGATCCTCTTGCCAGGGCCATTATGGAGGAGTTGCGCGGAAACGGGCGGTTGACACCGCCGGAGCTGGTGGAACTGCTGCTTATCAATCACGGCATGAACGCCAGCATGAGCACGGTACGTCGACGGTTGAACCGCTTGCTGAAGCTGCGAGACGTACGTATTCGATGTGACGTGAGTACCTACGATGTCGGATGGAATAGCACGGTGATCCTTTGGTGTTCCATAGCTCCCGAGCAAGCTGCCAGGCTCTCAAGTATGGGAAATGGCGTAGCTAGTCACCTCTCGAATTATTTCCCTGAAGTACGCTCCTTCATCCTCACGGCCGGTAGCTCAAATCTCCACATCACCCTCTGGCTGCACTCGCTCAGCTCCTTGACTGAGTTCGAGCACCGTATGCAAACGTGGCTTCGCACCATGGACGTACGCGAACGCTCCGTCAGCATGACCACTCCAAAGCGTATGGGCATATGCCTGAGCAACGGACGCCGGCAATCTCTGGCTAGACGCAACTAGCAGACCACGACCGCCACAGACTTGACGGGGCTTTGCTCCTTGTTACTTTTGAAGGCTTTGTTTACGGGGTCGGTCGGATGACGGTCTGTTGCTTGGCCGTTTTTCGGCCCTGTGGATGCCCTGATCAAGCGAGCCCACGGATCGTGCGTCACGGGGGGGGCGGCTTATGGCCCAAGTCCTGCCTGTCTGCCACCCGAGTTGTACGAGCAACCCACTACTCGCGCCGCTATGCGTACGGGCCTGGAGACCGTCGACTCACTTTCTTCTCTGAGGGCTGGACCGAGGCAGAGCCTCCCCTAGGGGAACAATCGCATCCAAACGACAACCGCTGTCTCCGACTTCGTCCCCATGACGACGGACGCTGTGCCGTCGCTATCTGGGTTGGACCGGTCAGGCAGCTCAATGCAGACCCACCTTGCTATTTGAGCCGGCTCTGTCGGCTGGGACCCAGTCGAGAATTCAGCCGCACCCTGCCCGCTGCCGCATCCTTGAAGGGTGCTGACCAGAAACACGATGAGCAGGAGGTCCCTGACCGGATCTTCCAGCTAAGGGCCGCAATCTGCCATTTGTCAGGGATATGCAGCTTCAAACCGGATCGCCAGGTCTACAGTTTCCAGATGAAGCCACCACATGCCATCGGCATATACAACGGAGTATAAAAATGGAAATTGCAAGGAAGGTCGCATCCAGCAAAACGGCCTGGGCGATTAGAGGCATTGAACGCGCCGGGAACAAACTGCCCCACCCGATGTATCTCTTCGTCTATCTTTTTGTCATAATCGCTGGCCTGTCTGCTCTTTTTGCTGCACTGGGCACGAGCGTGACGATCCCTGGATCGGAGAAAGTTGTCCAGATTCAAAGCTTCTTCAGCCCCGACGGGGCTCTATGGCTACTCGGCAATTTCGTAAAGAACTTCATCGACTTTCCACCATTGGGGACGGTCATCATGATGATCATGGCGGTTGGTATTGCCGAAAGGACGGGCCTTCTTAACGCTGCAATTGTTGCCGTTTTCTCTCGTGTTCCCCGGCGAATGGTCCCCTACATCGTAGCCATGCTCGCGTGCCAGGCTCATGTTATGAGTGACGTGGCCATGATTGTGGTGCCAGCACTCGCAGCACTCGTGTTCCTTAAGGCTGGTCGTAACCCAATCGCCGGCCTAATCGGGTCCGTGGCCTGTGTTGCTGCAGGCTACTCAGGAGGCATTTTCCTCGGAGCACTAGATGCACTGATGCTCGGCATCACCGAGCAGGCGACGAATATTCTTCCTGGTTATGAGGTTCACACTTCGTTGCTGATGAACTACTTTTTCACCGCTTCGTCGGGAGTCATACTCGGCTTGCTTGGTGGCTTTCTCATCGATCGCGTTCTGGAACCCCTCTGCCCGGCTCCCTCTGCAGCAAGCATCGCAAACGTGTCTATCCCGGAGCAGCTTCAGGACCAGCATGGCTCCGTCAATGACCTTCGCTTACAGCCAGCACAGCGCAAAGGACTCGTGGTCACCGTTCTCGTTTTGGCGGGGTTCCTCGGAACCGCCGCCGCGGCTTGGTTGTGGCCAGGAAGCCCACTGCAGGGAAAGGGCGGGACGCTCGTCCCTTCCCCACTCCTCAGTGGCATCATTCCACTGCTTTTTGCCTCTTTCGTTATAGCCGCACTGGCTTATGGTCTGGCATCGAAATCCCTAGCCAATAAGAACTCGATCCCCAAAATGTTGGAAGCAGCAGTTAAAGAAGCAGTTCCTTACATCGTTCTGGTGTTTGCCATCTCCCAAGCACTGGCACTCTTCACGTGGACAAACATCGGCACTCTCCTGGCCGTGAACGTAGCCACATTGTTCGAGGATCTGCATATCACCGGGTTCGGAGCACTTCTCATCTTCGTTCTGGTGACCTGCATACTGAACCTTCTCATCACCAGCGGATCTGCGCTATGGTCACTGCTGGCGCCAGTCTTTGTTCCCGCATACACGTTGCTCGGCCTTTCACCCGCGTTGACACAAGCAGCATTCAGAATCGGAGACTCGGTTACCCAGCCGCTTAGCCCGATGAATGCCATGTTGCTTGTCGTGCTGACGATGCTGCAGAAATATGAACCCGAGGCGAAACTTGGCACCGTTATCGCGAGGAACGCTATCTTTGCCTTCCCTTTCCTGCTCGTATGGCTTGCCATTCTGGCTATCTTCTACTTCTGCGGGTTGCCTTTAGGGCCCGGAGCCTCCATTCATCTGTAGTATCAACAGGAAGAACAGGTACTTGAAGACCACCGACATCATTGCCCTTCGTCGCCAGCTGCACGCCCACGCAGAGCCTGGCCTGCTGGAGTACAGAACCGCATCCCTTGTCATCAATACACTGCAGCAACTGGGCGTGCCCGTGAAGCTTGGGGCAGCGGCCATGGACCTGTCTGTTATCGCTGTTCCGCCTACGGAAGAGGAACGCCAGGAGTGGGGCGAACTCGCAATAAACGCCGGAGCCGACGCGGAAACCGTTGAATTTCTGCAAACCCACGGCACAGCAGTCGTCGCCGACATAGAAGGCAATAGACCCGGACCAGCTTGGGGGCTACGCATTGACATGGACGCCCTACCAATACCCGAAGCCAACGACGGGGCGCACATCCCCGCGCGGCTGGGCTTCCGCTCCGAGACGTCCTGGATGCATGCATGTGCCCATGACGGACATACGGCCATAGGTCTAGCGCTAGCGAGCCGACTCGCGGACGGAAACTTCCCGGGATCGGTGCGGCTCCTATTTCAACCCGCGGAGGAAGGCGTCCGCGGAGCACTTCCGATGGTAAAGGCCGGGGCGGTGGATGGTATCGATCACATGGTCGCCATCCATTTGGGAGGTTCACTTCCCACGGGAACCGTGTATGGAGGGGTAACCGGTGCAATGGCGACCACGAAGTGGATCGTGGAATTCCGGGGAGAAGCTGCACATGCTGCTGCCGCTCCAGAATTGGGACGCAACGCGCTGGCTTCGGCGGCCCATGCGGTGCTTGGAATCCTGGGGATTCCTCGTTTCGCCGGGGCCAACACACGTGTCAATGTGGGGACGCTGCATGTGGAAGGAAGCCAAAACATTGTGCCCTCGCACGCGGTTATGACCTACGAGACACGCGCTGAATCCAACGAAGTCCTTGAGTGCCTCGATGCGAAATCGGGCAGCATTATCGCGGGGGCGGCTGCGATGTACGGTGTCGACGCATCAAGAAAGAAATCCGGCAGCGGAGCAAGTTCAGATCCCGACCCTGAAATCATCCGGTTGATATCAGAAGCGGCCGGACAAATGCCCGCCGTAAACAGTTTCGTTCCCACGGGCTCTTTTGGCGGAACCAGCGACGACGCCCACCTCATGATCCATGAAGTTCAGACAGCAGGGGGCATCGGGTCATACATAATGGTTGGGGCCTCCAACCAGGCACCCCACCACCACCCGATGTTCGACATCGATGAAAAAGCCCTGACGATAGCAACTGATCTGCTCGAGAATCTCTTCAGAGCTGCGCACCGAACCCCGGACGAAGAAACGAATCCAGGCCAGACCGCGGAGCTTACCGCTGCAATCTAGCTCCCTGCAGAGTGCCACCAGCCGTCGCCGGTGACACCCTGCAGGGCGTGCCGCAAACTACCAGCTTTCTATTGGTCCTGTCCCGTTTATAAGCCCTTTGAGGATCCTCATGACTATCGCCCGTACCCTTCAGGACACCAGGTCCGAGCATGACCTTCTCGGCGAGAGGGACGTCCCGGCCGACGCCTACTGGGGTGTGCACACCCTCCGGGCCGTGGAGAATTTCCCGATTACCGGCCAGCCGCTCTCCTCGAACATGTACTTGGTTCGTGGGCTTGCCGCGGTGAAACTCGCCGCAGCCCGCACCAATCACGAGCTCGGTCTGCTCGACGCCGAACGCGCCCGGGCCATTGAGCAGGCCTGCACCGATATCCTGAACGGCCAACTCAGTGAGCAGTTCGTCGTGGACGTCATCCAAGGAGGCGCCGGCACGTCCTCGAACATGAACGCCAACGAGGTCATCGCCAACCGTGCCCTCGAAATCCTTGGCCACAACAAAGGCGACTATGACCGGCTCCACCCCAACGACCACGTCAACCTCAGCCAGTCCACCAACGACGTCTACCCGACCGCCGTGAAACTAGGCACCATCTTCGCTGCCCGGGATCTTGTGTATGCGCTGGCCGAACTTGAGGAAGCGTGCGGTGCCAAGGCAATGGAATTTCGCACTGTGGTGAAGATGGGCCGGACCCAGCTGCAGGACGCCGTCCCCATGACCCTGGGCCAGGAGTTCGGCACCTACGCCGTCACCCTTGGTGAGGACCGGGTCCGGCTGGCCGACGCAGGGCGGCTGATCCACGAGATCAACCTCGGCGCCACCGCCATCGGCACAGGACTGAACGCACCGGCCGGTTACGCCGAGGCAGCCTGCCGGCACTTGGCCGAAGTCACTGGCCTGCCGCTGGTCACCGCCTTCGACCTCATCGAAGCAACTCAGGATGTGGGCGCGTTCGTGCACCTCTCCGGGGTACTCAAGCGCGTTGCTGTGAAGCTCTCCAAGATCTGTAACGATCTGCGCCTGCTCTCATCCGGCCCCCGCGCCGGGTTCGGCGAAATCAACCTTCCGGCCGTCCAGTCCGGGTCCTCCATCATGCCCGGCAAGATCAACCCCGTCATCCCGGAAGTAGTCTCCCAGGTGGCCTACGAAGTCATCGGCAACGACATCACCATCACCATGGCCGCCGAAGCAGGACAACTCCAACTCAACGCCTTCGAACCCATCATCGTCCACAGCCTCCACAAGAGCATCACTCACCTTGAAGCAGCCTGCCGCACCCTCACCGCACGCTGCATCCGGGGAGTCACCGCGAACACCGAGCATCTGCGGCTCACAGTAGAGCAGTCGATCGGCTTGGTCACCGCACTTAACCCGCACCTCGGATACGCCACGGCCACAGCTATCGCCCAAGAAGCCCTCGCCACCGGGAAAGGTGTCGCTGAACTCGTCCTCGAACACGGCCTGCTCACGGCTGAACAGCTCGTAGGGCTCCTGAGCCCTCAACGACTCGCCAACCTCAGCAAATAGACGTGGACCAACAAAAAGAGTCCAAGGACCCAGGTTCTGATAAGAAGCCGGTCCTTTCCTGGCTCCGCGAGATCGTTACGGTGATCGTCCTTGCCGTTGTCCTGTCCTTGCTTATCAAGACATTCCTGGCTCGAGCCTTCTTCATCACGTCCACTTCAATGGTGACCACCCTGGAAGTCAACGACAGGATCTTCGTAAACCTCCTGGTACCAGAGCCGTTGGACCTAGCTCGGGGAGATGTGGTGGTCTTTCGTGACACCAAGGGATGGCTGCCGGAAGTAACCAAAGACCAGGGACCGGGCCAAGCTATCCAGAACGCCTTGACGTTCGTGGGGCTCCTTCCGGACACCACGGAACAACACTTGGTCAAACGCGTCATTGGTCTCCCCGGAGACCGTGTGATGTGTTGCGGCACGCAAGGCAAGCTGACAATCAATGGAACCGACGTGGACGCGATGTCGGCGACGGCCTTGATCAAGTGAGCCAATTCAAGCCAACATGTCTCCTCGCGTGACAGAGGGTCAGAGATAAGGCCCTTAACTGCAGAGATGATGGCCACGGTGTCTCCACGCTCCGCGTGTAAAAGCAGGAGAGCTTCAGCGGTGGCAAACAGAACAATACGACGAAGTAGCAGAATGGGTGTTCGAGAATGAATTGAGATGGACTTATCGGGAGCCCTTCGGATGCTTGCTGTCGCCAGATCATGAACACTATCAATAAGGGCATGCTCAACGCTCGGTAGCGAGTGATCCCTACTGCCAATGACGGCACGTCTCAGGGAACTCACGTCAAAATCTTCAGTAACGCTTTCATTCAACCATAGGCAATCTTCAAGTCACGGCGTAATCGTGCGGAGACCGATTTCACCCAGCGACCTTAGGCAGTTCCTCAGCGTACCAATATTCCTCGAACGCAACCTGAACTTTACCCTGCTGGCCATAGGCCGGGGGCGAAAGAGTAGGTTCGCAAGTTTTAGTCCTGCTTTGGTTTCCCCGTTGTCAAGCAGGTTCATGGTCAAAGCGCCTTCTGAACGTGGATCAGTCCTCCAACTGAGCCCATCCACGCCCCACTCCAATATCATCGGCACCAGACGCGCAGCATCGTCTGCAGGGATCCTCGCCCCGATATCGAACACCGCTCGACGCACGCACGAATTGCCAGTGCTCCTAAGACCAAAGAAAACGCCAACCACTTGGTCGGGTACGAGGCCGGCCATTCGAGTCAGGAATTCAATTTCGGGCCAATACGGCTCACGAGTGTAGCCGTCTCCCCCGGGGTAGGTTCGGGCGGAGAGCTGAAGACACCGGCGGCAGCCAATGGTTGTAGCCAAAATGGGCTGTTGTTCCCCTCGAAGAACACCCGACGAAGTTGGAGAGTTGGGATCTGCCGCAAGGCATACTGAACTTGCTCGGAAGTCGGAGGCTTGTCCGCGCGATTAATCTCAGCCAGCAACTCGTCGAGTAGCCGACGAGTGCCGAAGAAGCCTGCGGTCCTAACGGCAACCAGGTCTTCCACAACACGGATATTCCCCAGAATCTCAATGTCGGTTGGCACGTCACCGTTATCCTTGGGCGGGCGCTCCAGATGGGTCCACCGAACGAAGAACTCTCGAGTCTCAATCCATTGCCCGACCGCTGGATGATCGCTGCTGCTACCCACAGCGAGCAGAGAGGCGGCATCGTCGCGGACCTTCTTGGTCTCCAGAACCACCGTTTGAACTATCTGATCAATTGCAATCGCTACTTGCCTAGGCACGGGGATGTAGTCTAGGTCCTGCCGAAGGTCGAGGTCAGACGACAGCGCCAGAGCATATGAGAGCTCGCGGGCGAGGGCTGACGCGGACTTACCCTGCAGGCGGCCTGTGGTCTCACCGACGACTGAAGGCAGGGCGTTCATGACTTCTCGCATCGCATTTCCGATAAGCGGCACACGAGCACGTTCCTCGCCCGCCACTGCCGGGGTCCTGAGCATTCGGATCGCCGCCCTATACGTCCCAGCGAGAGCCGGACTTCGCTCATCCAAGGCGTCATAGAGTTGCTGCTGCCGGTCATCGAGGTAGGCTCTGTCGTGCTCAACCATCAGCTCTCCATCAGGTCCAAAGGAAATAGGGAGCAATCGCAAGGACTCTTCCCATAGTTAGAGCATGCTCCGAAATACTCGGACAACCAGGCGCCACGAAGTTTCTGTTGGCCAATCTGCTTGACCAATGTCATGGATGGCGGCGCTTTCATCGTCGTATTGGCACGGTAGGTGGTTTCAAATTGAAGCCAATCGTCCCAGTGGCTACGCATTGGGACCACAAGGTCCCCAAGGTCGGTTTCGGCCAGAAGACTCCCCTCGCCTTGCATGAACTTCATTTGCGATCTCCTCTGAGGCAATTTCGCATAGTTTTCGCACTCGCGCTTCGGCTAGACCTATTGAGAAGCAAGACCGCTTGATGCCCATGCTCGGGAACCTCTATGAGTCTCAGGCCCTAGCCGACCCGATTGCGAGTGCCCTAATGCCGCCTGATGTTCCCCTATTATTGGCTGACCGGCGACGCCCAATTCTGCGCTCTAAGAGTCCATCTCAAAATAGAGCTGGATATCGAACTGAAGTGACGCCAGAGGTCACCTCTCTCTTGTCGACAATGCATCCGGCTCAGTTGAATCAGCTCGACCGGCGCTTGCCGAGGGCGTCTCAAGAAGCCGAACGCGCAGCTCTCCTGGACCTACGAGCCACAACGACTGTCTGTCTGGTGACCACGCAAACGGTATTCTCCCCTGGTGAGTCGCTCGGGCTTCAACCTCACTCAAGCTGGCAACAAGGATCGTCAGGAACACCCCTGATTGCGTGTCGGGTTCACGGCTAGGTCCGGGCGCGCACAACCATATACTGTCGCTAATCCCGACCCTGCGTGATGCGTGCTTGATCGGAACACCAACTATGTCCGAGAAGAACGACGCGGCTTCGGGGAGATCCGGAACAGTTAGTTCTGTTCGGAGCACCACCGCCGGCGCGTCCGGAGAGCGCCCATTCCTGGCTTCAGAATTGTTCGTTGGCTGGCTAGGACCCTCAACCCTGGGCCGTCGCCCTCGGTCAAGGGAACTTCCGTCAAGGGGCTGTTTTTCAATGCGGTCTACAAAAAGCGTTTGTTCGTCCGCTGTAGTCACGGTTGCCCTGGACACGAAATT
>NZ_JCAXEJ010000017.1:0-101579 GCF_059759005.1 Paenarthrobacter sp. GQ52 | reverse complement strand
TGGGGTCAAGCACGTGGGAGGTGAGCGAGCGTTGGGGTCAAGCACGTGGGAGGTGAGCGAGCGTTTGATTCAAGCACGTGGGAGGTGAGCGAGCGTTGGGGATGAAGGAGTGGGAGAATGGAACCGGTGCCGGGCCGGATGCCCCACCAACCCACAGTGCTAATACAGCGGGGTTCCCTCACCAGGGAGCCTGCGCGAACCACTACGAAATGGATGACCCATGCCCTCGCCCTCAGGCTCCAGTACTTTGAGCAAGCCCGCTCCGCGCTTCGCTTCCATCGGTTCCCCGTATTTCGGCATCATGCTGGCCATCATGGCCGTGGTGCTGATCCTGTCCAACATCGGCGCTTCCAAGGGCGTGGTGATCGGGCCGATTATCACTGACGGCGGGTTCTTCCTCTTCCCGATCGCCTACATCCTGGGGGACGTGATGAGCGAGGTCTACGGTTTCAAGGTGGCGCGCAAAGCCATCATCACTTCGTTCGCGCTCTCGGTGTTCGCATCGCTCTGCTACTGGATCATCATCGTGCTTCCCGGCTTCAGCGACGAGTACGGCACCGCAAAGCAAGCAGCCATCGAAGGTGCTCTGGGCCCGGTTCCGCTGATCGTCCTCGGTTCACTGCTCGCTTTCCTGGCCGGGCAGACCATCAACTCGTGGATCCTGGTGAAGATGAAGGCGCGCACGGGGGAGAAGTCCCTGTGGGCGCGCCTGATGGGCTCGTCCGTGGTGGGCGAATTCGTGGACACCCTGATCTTCTGCACCATCGCGGCGTCGGTCATCGGCATCACGGACTTCGGCTCGTTCCTGAACTACGTCCTGGTTGGCTTCGTCTACAAGACGGCCGTGGAGTTCTTGTTCGTCCCCGTCACCGTGCTGGTGGTTGGTTGGATCAAAAAGCGCGAGCCCAGCTACGGGGTTGCCGCAGCCTAGTCTCGGGCCGAGATCGCCGGAAACGTGTGAGTTCGCCGGAAGTTTCCGCACGCTCACGCACGCTTCCGGCGATCTCGACGCCTACGAGTAGTACCGACCCAGGGTCTCCGCCTTGAACTCGAAGAAGTCCCCGGATTCGATGGCCAGGCGCGCGTCGTCCACCATCTTCACCACGAAGCGCTCGTTATGGATGGAGATCAGGGTTGCCGAGAGCATTTCCTTGGCCTTGAACAGATGGTGGATGTAGGCCCGTGAATAGTTCACGCAGGTGTAGCAGTCGCAGCCGTCCTGCAATGGCCCGAAATCGGTTTTGTACTTGGCCCCGGACAGGTTGAACCGGCCGTACGGGGTGTAGAACGCCGAGTTTCGGGCAACACGCGTGGGGGAGACGCAGTCGAACGTGTCGGCGCCGTTCTCGATGGCCGTGAAGATGTCGTCCGGTTCGGAGATGCCCAACAGGTGCCGCGGCTTGTTTTCGGGCAATTCCTCGTTGCACCAGCGCACAATCGTGCCCAGGTTTTCCTTCTCCAGAGCACCGCCGATCCCGTACCCGTCAAAGGGCATGGCACCCAAATCCTGGCATGCCTTGCGTCGGAGGTCCTCGTATTGGGCGCCCTGGATGACGCCGAACAACGCCTGATACGGCTTGTCCACACGGGATGAAGTCAACGACGCATGCTCCTCCAGGCAGCGCAAAGCCCAGAGCCGCGTCCGTTCCAGCGATTCCTCCTGGTACGCACGCGAGTTCTGCAGCGTTGTGAGCTCGTCGAAGGCGAACATGATGTCCGCGCCGATCTGGTGCTGGACCTGCATGGAGATCTCGGGGGAGAAGCGGTGCCGGTCTCCGTTCAGGTGCGATTTGAACCAGACACCGTCGTCGTCAATGTGTGCCAGCCGCTCCTTGCCGGGCGCTACTGCGTCATCCGGACCGGAGCTGTCCACGTTCTTCATATCGATGACCTTCTTGAACCCCGAGCCCAGGCTCATCACCTGGAATCCGCCGGAGTCGGTGAATGTCGGCCCCGCCCAGTTCATGAACGCGCCAAGCCCGCCAGCGGCGTCGAGAATCTCCGGCCCCGGCTGTAGGTACAGATGGTAGGCGTTGGCAAGCACAGCCTGCGCACCGAGCTCGGCGATGGACTCCGGCAGCACCGCCTTCACGGTTGCCTTGGTCCCGACGGCGATGAACGCGGGCGTCTGGATGGTCCCGTGCGGTGTGGTGATGGTTCCGGTTCGGCCTAGGAAAGCGCCGCCGTTGGCGTCTACCTGAGCGTCCGACGGCGGGCACGTTTCCGTGAGGCGCTTACCCACCGAGAAGGAGAACTCGGATTGCCGGGCAGTCAGCCCTGGCAACCCGGGGAGCGCAGGCGGAGTGGAAGCCGGAACAGCAGAAGGATCGGACAAAGACGCAGAAGCAGGAAGGGAAGCTGGCACGCTACCAAGTGTGCCAGCTTTACCGCGGGTAACCTGCCGAAAAACCCCTACGAACCGTAGCTCTCAGCCTTCCACTTGTCCCACGAGGACCGGATGTCCGCCAAGGTGTGGGCCCCCAAATCGTAGGTGGAGGCAATCACCATGGAACCGCCGTCGGGCCTTTTCTCCGGAATCGGCAGTTGCTCAGCGACGATCAGCAGCCCGTCGCCGTGCTCGGCGTAGCTGTGGACGGTGAGGCCCACCTGGTGCCGGCTCTTGAACCAGACCTTGCCGGAGATCTTCTCACCCGTGGCAAGCGTGAGCGAGTATTCCTCTCCAACAGGCGGTAAATCCCCGAGCCCCAGCTTCTCAATCGCCGGCCCGCCTTTACCCGGCAGGGAGATGAAATGGGTCCGCCGGTGTCCGTGGGGGTGCCGTTCCAGCGCGAACCGCAGCTGATGCAGGAACGTGAGCCAACCCTGAGTGATGTCCTCATCCCACTCGGCCCATTCCGAGTTGTGATCGAGGGCGGCCCTGGTGACCCGCACTTCCGTGCCACCGGACACCGGATGGAGCTCAAAGACGTCACCGCCGTTGACGGTCAGGCTCGTGTGATCGGGCCCCTCCACCACATCGGTGTTGAAGTAGATCTGTTTGATTTCGTCGGCGAGATCGTCGGCTTCCCAGCCGTGCCATTGAGCCACCAACGACGGTTCACGCAGCATTGTCCAAACCTGCTGCGCGTCGGCATTAACCACAACGCTCAGATTGTTCGTCATGGCCCCGAATCTACCGCCGTTGGCGCCCACATAACAGGTCTTGATATTCCCTAAAAATCGGTACAGGGGAAGCTAGGCGCGCACCGACTCAAGTTCATTGCCGATTCGCCGGGCCAGCTCGTCCTCGTCGATGGTCTTCGATCCACCGTGGGCACGCAGGAACATCAGCGCCTCGAGCCGGAGGAACCGCCATTCACGCTCAGCTTCGTGATTCCCGTTGTCGATTGCGCGGAAGATTTCCTTGTCGTACAGGTTGGGTTCGTTCAGCGAACGCTGCCTGACCCGGGCATTGATCCGGGCCTTGAAGGGGTCTTCTTCCTGCGACTCGGGGGCGCGCAACAATTTTTCGTAAACAGCGGCGCGCTCGGCTTGTCCGGCTTCGCGGCAAATGAAACTGGATAGCGCCAAGGCACGTTCGATCGATGCCCAGCGGTCCAGGTTGCCGTCAAAGGGCAGCACGTTCAGCAAATCGGCGACTGCCAAAGCGTGGTCCGGATCGCGCAGCACAATGCAGAGATCGAAGGCGAGGTCGCTGAGGTCCCGCAGGCAGCTTCCCGACTTGGTATTGATGCCTTTCGCGAGGCGATCCGCCAGGACCTGCACACCGTTCTTACCCTTGTGGTTGGCTGCCGCAGCACGAACCACGGCTTCCGGTGTGCCGTCAGGCTCAGGGATGAGGGCCAGCTCCTCAGCGCTGGGACCGGTGTGCGTCGGCGGCGTTTCCGGGCGGGGAGGAACGACGACGGCGGGACCCGCGGGAGCGTCGGCGTCGCCTCCTGCCGGGGTGCTTGAGTCCGAGGTGCTGGAGTCAGGGGTGCTTTCGTCCGCGGCGCTGGAGACGGAGCCGTCGGAGTCAACCGGAACTCCGCCACCCACAGGAACACTGGACCCTACAGCGATCCGCAACGTGCCGCCGTCGACCATTGTCACCAGCAGCAACGCAGCCACGCCGTAATCGTCGTTTTCCACCTCAACGGCGGCAATTTCCTCGGCCGGCCCGTCACCGGGCGGGAACACAAAATCCCCGGGCCGCAGGTCCCCAGCCTGCTTTTCCATGTATTGCTGTGTGGCTGGGCTGTGAGTCATCGGAAGTCCTTTGGTTCTCGTGGGGTCCGCCGTCCAGTCTACAAAGACCAGCTGGCGCAGGGGTCGGGACCCGCTAGAGAACGATGCCCGAGAAAGCCAGGGCCTGCCGGACGAGGTTCCCGCGGCCGCCGTCGAATTCCTGCTGGACGTTCTCGCTCAGCACCTCTTGCGGTGTCATCCACGTGAGTTCCAAAGCGTCCTGGCGGGGTTCGCATTCGCCGGTCACGGGGATGATGTAGGCCAGGGAAACGGCGTGCTGGCGGTCATCCGTGAAGCCTGTCTGAGACGGAGCCGGGAAATATTCGGCCACCGTGAAGGGAACAGGGCTGATGGGCAACTGCGGGAAAGCCAGGGGGCCGAGGTCCTTTTCCATGTGCCGTAGGAGCGCTGCACGAATGGTTTCCCGGTAGAGAACACGGCCGGACACAAGGTAGCGGACCATGTTTCCGTCGGCGTCGCCCTGAAGGAGGGTGCCCACTTCGTTCACATAACCGAGCGGATCCAACCTGACCGGAACGGCCTCCACGTAGACCATGGGGAGGCGGCCGCGGGCTTCGAAGAGGTCTTCATCTGAAAGCCAGCCTGGATACGGGTCGGGTGTACGTACGCTCATGGTTAAGTTCTACCGCATCCCCAGCCGAACTTCCTTGGCAGCGGCGCCGTGGCTGCGGCGTTACGCTCTCGGCTGTATTACGCGGCCGTGACTGGTGACTTCTCCACCACAATCGACGCCGGTGCCGCGCCGCTCACAGCATCCGGGTTGGCGACGTACAGGACGTCTTCGGTGATCCTGGCCTCGATGTCCGCAGCCTTGAGGCGCTCAAGCAGTGGTTCCAACTCGCCGTCGTACTCAAACGCGAGGTCCCCGTTGGTGGCGTCCGCGCCTTGAATAATCTGGAGGATTCCGCCGTTCTTGGTGGTGAACGTGGCCGATTCGTCGTCTTCTGTGCGCTGCAGGGCGCCGATGTTGCGGAGAACATTTGCGGAGAATGCCACCAAGGGGCTGACCCACGTTGCTACCACCGTGAGTGCTGGGTCTGCATCGCTTGACGTGGCCCAGCTGCCATCCGCTGCCCGTGACGCGGGGAAAGCAAAAAACTCGAAACCGTCGTCGGCCGAGATACGCGCCGTGGGCCCGTAGGAGGCTTCGTGGAGTTCTGCCTGGGTGCCGTCTTCCTCGGTGCGGCGTGCGAATTCCTCCAGGTTTCCCACCTCCACGCTGAAGATGGTGTAGGCATCAAGGGGGTGGCCGTGCTCCAGGCGACCCAACGCGACGCGACCCGAACCGGCGTCGAACTCCTGCCAGTCGCCGTCGTCCACCGTCTTCGCCAAACCCAGCGCCTGCAGCAGCGTGGCCCACTGCTCAAAGTGCGATGTGTAATGGATGGGGCGGGCTCGCAACATTGGTCCTCCTGGGCTGGGTCCTCGCGGTTCGGGCGTCCGCTCCCAGCCTATGCCGCGTGGCCCTGCCGGGCACGGTGCGTTTCACAGGAGAATGAACCCATGCCCATTGAACTTGAGGAACTTCTTGTCGCAGACGGCGCCGCCTGGCGCTCCTGGCTTTCGGAGCATGCCGCTGAGAGTCCCGGCGTGTGGCTGATCCTGCACAAGAAGGGCGGCAGCATCACTGAGTTGGACTACGACGCCGCCCTGGACGAGGCCCTGTGCTTCGGCTGGATTGACGGCCAAGCGAAGAGCCGCGACGCCGAAAGCTACTTCCAGCGAATGACGCCCCGCGGCCGCAGGAGCATCTGGTCAGCGCGGAATGTGGGGCACATTGCGCGACTGGAATCCGAGGGCAAAATGACCGATGCCGGGCGGGCTGCCGTCGAGGCCGCAAAAGCTGACGGACGCTGGGAAGCCGCCTACGCCGGGCCAGCCGATTCCGTGGTTCCGGATGACCTCGCGGCAGCCATCGCCGCAGTCCCGGAGGCCCAGGCGATGTTCGATTGCCTGACCTCGCAGAACCGCTTCGCCCTCATTCACCGCACCAACGGGGTTAAACGGGCAGACACCCGCGCTCGCAAGATCGCCGGTTTCGTGGAGATGCTTGCCCGCCATGAGGCCCCATACCCGCAAAGGAAGCGTCCCCTTTCCAGCGACAGCTAGAGCGTGGCGGCAGCTTCCAACGCCATCCAAGCTTGAAGCTGAGTGGAAAGCTCGACGGCGGCCCCCACCGGATATGTTTCGCGCGCCGGTCGCTGGGGGTCGAAAGAGAACACGATGGCTGGAGTTCCCCTGCGGCCCTTGGCCTGGTTCGGGTCCTCGCGGCGCCCGGCCCAGAACGCTTCGGCTGTGCTGCGAACCAAGGACCTGGCCGTTTCCCTGGTTGTGGCCGGGAGTCTGGCGTCCCGGGCTGCCAGAGCGAGATAGCGGAGCAGGATGCCGGTGAAAAGGCCACCATCGCCCGTCCCGTCACCGCGGATGACCTGCGTGCCGGGCAGTGTCAGCTCGCGTTTCACGGCGTCCACAAGCAGGACGGCCCTGCGCAGGTTGTCATCACCGCCCAGCTCCAGCAAAGCACCCAGGACAGGGCCCTGGTTATAGGTGTAAATGGCCTCATCCACCACCACCTTGCCCTGACTCATCCGAAGCCCGTCCCGATACACGCCACGGTCCGGGTGGAGGAGCTTGCTGTTGAGCCAGTCCACCAACTTCTGTGCGCGCTCTGCGTGGTCGGTCCGGGCGTAGTACAGGGCCACCGGGGCGGTGGCAGGCGTGTTCTTGAAGTCCCGTTTGGTACTCCAGAAGGTGCCGCCACCAAAATCGTCTGTTGACGCCGAATCGAACTGCAACGTCAGGCTCTTGCGGACATAAGCGTTGCGCCGCCGACCAGGTTTCCTGGTCTCCTCCGCCAGCTTCTCCAGACGCAGCGTGGCGAGTGCCAGCCACGCCATGTCGTCGTAGTAGTCGTTGACGAAGCGCAGCAGATTCCGCAACCGGATTGTGGTGACCAGCCGCGAAGCGAGCCGACCCGCGCTCGGGCGGGAGTCGCCGTCGAACTTTGTTTTGCTCGCGAGTTCACGGCGGCCGGCGTCCACCAGGCAGTCGACGTAATGCGCCTGCCACCAGTAGTGCCAAGGGCCGGAGAGACTGTTGATGGTGCGGCTGGGAAGGCTCACTGCACCTATGTGCGTACCTGGAAGGAACAGCAGGCGCCTGCCGAAGCTTCGGGTCACTGATCGGGCAGCCTGATTGGCACGCGCCGCCCACTCGGTGGCGTCTGTGGAGGGGGCAGGCTTCCCGGCTGGATCGATCTGACTGGACATGCAATTAGCCTAACCGGGCCGGGGAATTCGCCTTTCAGGGCGGGCAGTGTGCGCTTCCCCACAATTCCAGTTAACATGCATTAACGGATTTGGGTCTGCATCAAGGAGGATGAATGGACATCAAGGGCACGGTCGCGCTGGTAACCGGCGGGGCATCAGGGCTGGGGGCCGCTACCGCGAAGCGCTTGTTCGACGCCGGAGCCTCGGTGGTCCTGGTGGATCTGCCGCAATCGGCTGGTGACGCATATGCGGCCGATCTGAATGCGACACGTTCGGGTGAGGGGGAGCCAGGTCCACGTGCTGTCTTTGCTCCCGCAGACGTCACCAACGAATCCCAAGTCCAGGCCGCCGTCGATGCCGCCGTAGCTTTGGGACCGCTCCGGATAGTCGTCAATTGCGCAGGCATCGCAACGCCGGGGAAAGTCCTTGGCCGCGAAGGCGTACTGCCCCTGGAGAACTTCAACAAGGTCATTCAGATCAACCTTGTGGGCACCTTCAACGTGACCCGCTTGGCCGCTGCTGCCATGGTGGAAACCGAACCCGTCTCCACGGAACTGGGTGGGCCCGAACGGGGCGTCATCATCAACACTGCCTCCGTGGCCGCCTTTGAAGGCCAGATCGGCCAGCCAGCCTACGCCGCATCCAAGGGTGCTGTAGCAGCCATGACGCTCCCCTTGGCGCGGGAGTTCGCGCGTTCATTGATTCGCGTAGCAACCATCGCCCCTGGCATCTTTGAAACGCCCATGATGGCCGGACTTCCCCAAGCGGCCCAGGACTCACTTGGACAGCAGGTCCCGCATCCCGCACGCCTGGGCCGTGCCTCGGAGTACGCAAACCTGGCGGCCCACATCGTGGAAAACGCCATGCTCAACGGGGAGACCATCCGACTCGATGGCGCCATCCGTATGGGACTCAAATAATGGGCGATTACAACGGCATTCCGGGGTCCTTACCTGGAACGGTTGTGCCCGGTTCGGGCGGGCCAGGCCCGTCGTCCGTGGCGGACCTTCCCACGGCTGACTTCTTCGACTTCGAATCCCTGCTCAGCGTCCAGGAGCAACGGAAACTCAACGAACTCCGGGCTTTCCTTGCCTCCGAGATCGCACCATACGCCGGGCAGTGGTGGGAGAAAGCAGAGTTCCCCGAACACATCCTCCCTAAGCTCGTGGCCCTCCGGCTCAGCGCGCCCGCCCAGCGCGGATATACCCACCTTTTCGCCGGCCTGGTCATAGCCGAGATGACACGCGTCGACACCTCGATCGCGACGTTCTTCATGGTTCATCACGACCTCTTCGTGGAGTCGCTGTACGACTTTGGCAGCGACGCCCAGCAGGACCGCTACCTCGACGACGCCTCCAACCTCCGCACTACCGGCGCCTTCGCGCTTACGGAACCGGATCACGGCTCCGACGTCGCCGGCGGCATGGAGACCACTGCCCGCCGTGTTGAGCGGGCAGATTCCGACGGCGGCGATTACTGGGTGATTAACGGCGCCAAACGCTGGATTGGGAACGGGACGTTCTGCGACTACATGTTGGTGTGGGCCAAGGACGAAACAGACGGCGCCGTGCGTGCCTTCATCGTTGACGCATCCTTGCCGGGCATCACGCGGAGCCGCATCGAGAACAAGATTGCCCTGCGGACCGTGCAGAACGCCGACATCGTGTTTGTGGACGTGGAGGTAGCTGAGGCAGATCGCTTCGCCGGCATCAGCAGCTTCGTGGACACCAACCACCTACTCCGTGGCTCCCGCATCATGGTGGCCTGGCAGGCCGTTGGCCAACAACTGGCCGCCTTCGACGTCGCCCGGCAGTACGCCGTCGAACGCATGCAGTTCGGTAAGCCGCTGGCCAAATTCCAGCTCATTCAGCAACACCTCGTGGACATGCTGGGAAACGCGGTGGCCAGTATGGGGATGATGGTCCGAATAGCGCAACTGCAGGAGGACATCTTCACCGATGCGCAAGGAGTGCGGCACGGAGGCGCAGAGATGGCGCAGGTGGCGCTTGCCAAGGCCTACTGCAGCGCAAGGATGCGGGAAACCGTGGCGTTGGGCAGGTCAATCCTGGGCGGGAACGGAATCGTTACCGATTACCGCATCGCGAAGATCTTCGCCGACGCCGAAGCCATCTACACGTACGAAGGCTCCTACGAAATCAACTCGCTGATCGTTGGCCGTGCAGTCACAGGGGTTTCCGCCATCGCCTAGACCGCCGGCTGTCCGGGAGCTAGTCCTGCGGAAGCTTCTCTCCGGCTTCCACCCGAACATCGATTGAATTGCCCCGGACAGGCATTGGGCAGGTGCCGTACGGAGTGAATGCACTCGGGTAGTTGATGGCGCGGTTGAAGTCGATCACCACGGACCCGTCGGGCCGGGGCCGGGGGATGAACACCTTGCGCCATTCGTCCGTGGTCTCTCCGTTGGTTTCATCGTGGAAGGTTACGTTGAGCGCGCCCAGCTTCTCCTCCTCAGCGTGCAACCGGATTTCGTGGGGAACACCCGGTACCCGGAACGCCACTTCGCCCACTGACCGGTGGACACCGTCCACCAAGGGGTTCGCCGTGCCGATGGGCACGTCCTTTGGCTCATCGTAGGATTCAAACCGGCCCTCGATAACCCAGGCGGGGTTGTATTCGTAGGTGGGGACACCTTTGAACCCAGTCAATACGGGGGAGTTGTTGTCGCGGGTGCGAACAGCGTACTTGTCGGCGCGCATGGCGAGTTCCACAACTACTTGCTTGCCGTCCTTGCCTCCAAACTGCACCCACATGAGCGACTCTTCGTCCTGAAGTGTGGCCGAGATGGTCCCGTCGACGCTCTGTCCCGTCTCCACGAGCGTGAGCCCATCCGCAGCGCTCGCCGTCAGGAAAGCTGTGGTGCCGTCGGTGGACCACAGGCCAGGGATGAGTTCGACCTCGGAAGGTTCGGCCTCAAGCCATTGGAAAGATGTGAGCGTCAGCCAGCCGTGTTCGGTGGCAAGAGCTGCATTTCGACCTGCACGGAACCGCTCCCAACGGGCGAGTTGGGCGTCGGTTGCGGTGGTGGGCGAGCTCATGGTTCTCCTCGGCGGGTTTGCGTCAGTTCGTGGCGGTTGCACTTGCCTCAACTATGCGCCGGGCTGGGGCATTCCCCGAATTCTCCGCGAACCGGGCTGGTCCCAGCTATCTTGGATCGGCTCGCGCTGGCCCTGATTCATGCCAGCGCGAGCCGGGATTGATGGACGGAAACGATGGGCCGCTCACGACGTGCCCAACCCATCGTCGCCGTCTTGGCTATTGCGGTCGGATTCTTAGTGCGACCGCTGCCCGTACTTCCGGGCACCTGCAAAGGCAAACAGGGATCCCGCGGCCAGAAGCGCCGCAGCAATGAAGATGAACCCCTGCCCCTGGGCTCCGGTGTTGGCCAGCTGCTCAGGGCTATCCGCCTCTGTGGGTTCCGCAGGTTCCTCGGGAATCGCTACGACAATGGGATGGGTGATGCTCGGGCTCGGTTCCGGAGTTGCGGGGGGTGTGCTGATGCTCGGAGTTGTGCTCGGACTCGGAGTGGGCGTCGCGGGTGCTGTGCTCGGGCTCGGAGTCGGAGTCGGCGTCGGAGTCGGCGTCGGAGTCGGCGTTGCGGGTGCTGTGCTCGGGCTCGGAGTGGGTGTTGGGGTCGTATCGACCGTTCCGTCGCCCGTTCCGCTCGCGACGCTTCGACGCGTCTCGGCACCAACGGGGTGCTGTTCGCCCGAGATGTTGACTGTTCCGTTGTTCTCGTAGACATCCAAGGAAGAGTCGGTCACCGTTGTGACCACGAAGAGCTCCACGTGCTCGCCTTCCGGAAGCCCGTGCCAACTTACTGTCAGCGACTGCGGGGTGCACTCGATGGTTGCCGGATATTGCTCATCATCGAATGGCTCAACAATGTTGCCGGCGGCGCTCACGACCTTGCCAACGCGGGGTGTAACTTGGCTGCAATCGATTTCCATGCCGGCCGCAGGGATGTCCGTCACCACAACATCGTTGGTTTCGAAGGCCATGGGCGGCATGTAGAAGATCGACTCCAGTTTCGTCTGGGCGGGGTCTGCCCACCACATCGACTTTCCGGCAGACGTTGGCACGCCCGGGGTGCAATTCTCTGTGCAGGGTTCAGTGGTCACGGGAACCCGAACCACGCTGTCACCAACAACGAAGTTCAGCTCCTCTGTTCCTCCGCCTGTGAGCTCAAGCGCGTACTGGGTAGTGAAGGAACACTTTCCGCCAACGTTCAGGGGATGCGAAGAGACGAAATCGGTCAGGGTGAAGACCACCAGCCCGGCGCTATTCGCGGCTGCGGTGGCAACTGTGCGGCCAGCCGGGTTCTTCAGGTCAAAGGTAGTGTCGCCAAACCAGCGCAGTTCAGCGGGGAGTCGCAGACTGAAGGTGTCCCCGGGTTGCGATTTGTCGGGGACGGACCATTCACATTTCACATCCACTTGGTCCCATTGCTTGGTAACTACTGATTCCGTGCTGATGGTGATCTCCGCTTCCGGAATATTTGCCGCAGTGGCCGGAAGGGCGGTCAGCCCCAAGCCCAAGACAGCCATGACAGCGGCCAGCAGCGCAGTCACCAGCGACACGGTTTTTAGATGGATCTGATTGTTCATTTTCTGGATGGTCCTTCGAATCCTTGGGTGTTGTGTTCCGTCACAGGGTGAGTGTTGGCAGCGGAAGGTTCGTGACGTTGCAGCGGGTAAAGCACCATGCGCGCAGGGCTCAGCGTCCCGTCCCCCAAAGCCTCCAGCACGGCCTTGCATCCCAGTAGCCGGGACAGGCTGCGTTCTCCAAGGGGGAAAAGGATATGGACAGCAGAATTTTGGTACATGGCCATGGATCCGGTTCCGTGCAACTGTCCTTTGACGGCTTCCCCGAGCCGGGCAAGGAGTGTCCAGCAGTGTCCGCGGTTATGGCGGGGGCCGGGCAGCCGGATGATCGCCAGGGCATGCGAACCCGTGGACTCCGGCCCTAACGTGGATACCTCGTGGATCCGTCGCTGAAAGTGCGCGTGGGTGACCAAGCCTGTGTAGACATCGGTGCATGAGAGGGGGGCGGCTGTTTCTGCGACCTCCGCCCAGCCTTCCGCCAGTGATTGAAGGGCGTCGATGTCGACGGGCTGTTCCGCAGCCAGAAACAACGCACGGAAATCGCTCATGGTCTCATTGATGCCCACGCCATTCGTGGCGCGGGCCGCTCCGAGTAATTTGGCCCTGCCGGCCGGTATCGCTGTGCCGGTGGCGAGCGACGTTACGATTGTCCGGACCTCAGGCACGAACCAATCCGCCCCGAAGCGCCACCCCATCTTGTAACTGGCCGTTTGCCATCTTCGCTGCAATAGATACCGTACGCACATTCGGCGAATGATTTGGTCCGGAACAAGGTCATATCCGAATAGTGCGCTGAACAGACGGTTCGTGACGAAGTGCTTTCCCCAAGCTTTGATAAAGACTATGTAGAAAAACGCGTCACGACTTGCCTCTACCCCCCACTCCATATACATGGGCAGGGTTCTTTACGGTTTGGGGATGCCATAGATGGCACAGAGTTCACACGCAGGCAGCAAATTAAAAATCGACGACGATGGGCGTCTTATTGAGTTGGTCCGGGGCGGAGATATGTCCGCGTTCGATGGTCTCTATGAGCGACACGTGTCCATTGCATCCACCGTTGCCCGACGCAACGTGGACAATCCAAGCGATGCCGAGGATGTAGTGGCCGAGGCCTTTCAAGCTGTGCTGCAAGGCCTCGTGGCTGGGAGAGGGCCCGATACATTCTTTCGGGCCTACCTGTTATCCACAGTTACCAGGTTGTCCCATCAACGGAACCGAAAAGCCGGCAAGGTCCTGCCCAGCGGTGATGATTCTGTTCTGGATCACGCCTTGGCCGATTCAGACGCCGCCATCAATGCTTTCGAGTCGCGCACGGTGGCCAAAGCCTTCCGCACCTTGCCGGAACGGTGGCAGGCGGTGCTGTGGTACTTGGACGTGGAACGCATGAAACCTGCAGCCGTTGCACCCATTCTGGGGCTTTCTCCCAATGCTGTTTCTGCGCTCGCCCTCCGTGCGCGCGAAGGCCTCAGGAGGCAATACCTGCAGTGCCATATCGCAGAGCAGGCCGATGGCAGGTGTTCCGAGTTCGCTTCGAAACTCGGCAACTTCATCCGCGGTGGACTGTCAGCAGCCACCGAGCGCAAGGTTAGGGATCACCTGAATGGCTGCTCTACATGTACGGCCGCCCTCGCCGAACTGAAGGACGTTCAAGGGAGCATGCGAGCCGTGCTCCTTCCCATGGTTACGGGTGTTCCCATCACGATCTGGGCGGGAAAAAGCGCGGGGCTGGGCGTTTTCGGCGCGGTTTTTCCCGCTAAAGCTGCACTGATCGCACCAGCGCTCGCTCAACCGATAGTCCTGGCCGTCGTCGCGGCAGCCGGGGTGGGGCTTGTGTTGGGGTCCATAGGAATAGTTGATCACCTGACTCCGGAGACGTATTCGCAGCAGCGCGCTCTGCAGACTGGCAGTCCACCATGGGAAAGTGAACCGGCGACGCCCACCGCTACATCGACGCCAAGCAGCACACCAGGCCCTGCATCTTCCGCTCCGGCAGAGTTGCCTCCGGTCCCGGAGGAATTGCTACCAACCACGGTGGAGGTACCTTCAGGGACGCAAGCACCCACGCTGCCCATACAGGAGGAGCCCGCACAGAATAAAACCGCAGAGCCCTCCGCCACACCTTCCCCGGTTGCACCACCAGCCCCCACACCGGCTCCCGCACTTGCTGCAGGCCCGAGGACCGCCGTTCCGGCGGATGTGCAGGGCTCTGTGCGGCAATACTCAGGCCGGGATGCCGCGAACATCACCATGGAAATCGACTTCCAAGTCTCAGGTGCAAACCCCTTGGGTAGCGGCAAAGCGGTATTTTCGGTGGCCGCGGATGCATGGATAGTGGAAGGTTCCCTTCAAGCGCCGGTTGGATGGACCTGCGCGCTGGAGAGCCGGCGCGTTGCTATCTGTGCCAGCAGCTCTGTGCAGCGGGGTGATCTTCAATTCCGTGTACTGACCGACTCCAAGGGCAATAAGAAAAACCGCGAACTGAGCTACACCTTGAGTGGCCCGGGGTTGGCTCCTAACAAGTTCTCCTACAACTACTGACATCGGGACTCTGGCTGGGGAAGGCGATGCCAAAATCTGAGACACATTCTTTTGTTGAGTTCCGTGCGGGTAAGATCCCGTAGGAAACATTAGTAATCCGGCTCACAGTATCCAGCGCAGTGTACGGGCCAAACCAGATCCCGAAGGTAAGTATCAATGGTTCACACTGCCCATCAAGACACCGATCTCGCAGCCGAACTGCGTGCCGACGTGCGACGCGTATCCACGCTTCTCGGCGAGTCCCTGGTCCGACAACACGGTCCGGAACTGCTCCAGCTTGTGGAGCAGGTCCGCTTGCTGACCAAGGAGTCCAAGGAAGCCGCACGGGGCGGCGCAGATGCCACCGGCCCTTGGAGCGCGCACGACGTCGTTGCTCAGGTCCGCGAGTTGCTCGCCTCCCTGCCGCTGGACCAGGCGACCGACTTGGTCCGTGCCTTTGCGTTCTACTTCCACCTCAGCAACGCGGCCGAACAGGTACATCGCGTTCGTGGACTGCGTACCCGGCAGGAAAAGGACGGCTGGCTGGCAAAAGCAGTCTCGGAGATAGCCGGCCAAGCGGGCCCGCAGGTCCTGCAGGATGTGATCAACGAACTCGACGTCCGGCCCATTTTCACGGCGCACCCTACCGAGGCATCACGTCGCTCAGTGTTGGATAAGGTCCGCAAACTATCGGACGTCCTTGCTGAGCCAACCACGGAGGGGACTTCGGCGCGGCGCCGCCAAGACCGGCAACTAGCCGAGATCATCGACCAAATGTGGCAGACCGACGAGCTCCGCCAGGTCCGCCCCACTCCTGTAGATGAGGCTCGGAACGCCATCTACTACTTGAACAGCATCTTGACCGATGCAATGCCGGAAATGCTGACCGACCTTTCAGAACTCCTGGCCGAGCATGGCGTCACGCTCCCGGCCGCCGCTGCACCCTTGAAGTTTGGTTCGTGGATTGGTGGCGACCGTGACGGCAACCCGAACGTCACTGCTGCTGTCACCAGGGAAATCCTGCAGTTGCAGAACCAAAATGCTGTCCGGATCAGCATTGCCCTCATCGACGAACTCATCTCAGTGCTCTCCAACTCGACAGCACTATTTGGGGCCGACCAAGAGCTGTTGGATTCGATCGCTGAGGATCTCAAGAACCTCCCCGGACTGGACAAGCGCATCCTTGAGCTGAACGCGCAGGAGCCCTACAGGCTCAAGCTGACCTGCATCAAGGCCAAGCTCATCAACACCGGTCGCCGTATTTCAGCTTCCACCTATCACGAGCCGGGCCGTGACTACGCCACCACTCCTGAGTTGCTTGCGGAGTTTGGGCTGCTTGAGGCCTCGCTGCGGAACCATTCCGCCGCATTGGTGGCAGACGGGGCCCTGGCCCGCGTCCGCAGGGCAATCGCTGCCTTTGGCTTGCACCTGGCAACACTGGATATCCGCGAACACGCCGATTACCACCATGATGCCGTGGGGCAGTTGGTGGACCGGCTCGGCACGGAAAAGCCTTACGGCGAATTGACGCGTGAGGAACGCTTCATGTTCCTTGGGGCCGAGTTGGCTTCCCGCCGGCCGCTGTCCGGCCACCCGATCAAGCTTGAAGGCACTGCGGACGGCACGTACGACGTCTTCCGGAGCATCCGCCAGGCCCTGCACACCTACGGTCCGGACGTCGTGGAGACCTATATCATCTCCATGACCCGTGGTGCCGATGACGTCCTGGCTGCAGCAGTTCTTGCGCGTGAAGCTGGCCTGATCGATCTCTTCAGCGGCAAGCCCCATGCCAAGATCGGGTTCGCTCCGCTTTTGGAAACGGTGGAGGAACTCCGGGCTTCGGCCGAGATCGTGGATCAGTTGCTGTCCGACCCGTCCTACAGGGAACTTGTCCGTCTCCGCGGAGACATTCAGGAGATCATGCTGGGTTACTCCGATTCCAATAAGGAATCCGGCGTCATGACCAGCCAGTGGGAGATCCACAAGACCCAGCGCAAGCTGCGTGACATAGCTGCCAAGCATGGCGTCCGCGTGCGCCTGTTCCACGGCCGCGGAGGATCTGTGGGCCGCGGTGGCGGACCCACCTATGACGCCATCATGGCCCAGCCGAACGGCGTACTTGAAGGCGAGATCAAGTTCACCGAGCAGGGGGAGGTCATTTCGGATAAGTACTCCCTGCCAGAGCTCGCCCGCGAAAACCTGGAACTTTCCCTGGCTGCAGTGATGCAGGGGTCGGCCCTGCACCGTACTCCGCGCACCTCGGATGACGAGCGTGAGCGGTACGCCAATGTCATGGAAACCATTTCGGATGCAGCGTTCGCCCGCTACCGCACATTGATTGACGATCCCCAACTTCCGGCCTACTTCCTCGCTTCTACGCCGGTGGAGCAGCTGGGTTCATTGAACATCGGCTCGCGCCCCTCCAAGCGTCCGGATTCAGGTGCCGGACTCGGTGGCCTGCGGGCAATTCCGTGGGTTTTCGGTTGGACCCAGTCACGCCAGATCGTTCCCGGCTGGTTCGGCGTGGGCTCCGGCTTGAAAGCCGCCCGCGAAGCCGGCGACACCGATCAGCTGCTGGAGATGATGGACCGCTGGCACTTCTTCCGCTCTGTGATCTCCAACGTGGAAATGACCTTGGCCAAGACGGATATGGAAATTGCCGGTCATTACGTTTCGTCGCTGGTCCCGGAGGAACTGCACAGGTTGTTCCACATGATCCGCGACGAGTACGAGCTCACTGTGGCCGAAATCGAACGGCTTACGGGTGAGATTGAGTTGTTGGATGCCCAGCCGACGCTGAAGCGTTCACTCGAAATCCGCGATCAGTACCTGGACCCGATCAGCTACCTGCAAGTAGAGCTGCTCCGCCGTGTGCGCGAGGAGCAGTTGTCCGGGGGCGAGATCGACGAGCGGCTCCAAAGGGCCATGCTCATCACCGTCAACGGTGTAGCTGCAGGCCTGCGCAACACCGGCTAGCAAACCTTCTCTCACATCCCTCGGGATTCCCCGGATGCCTCTCTCACCCGGTGGGAGAGGCATCCGTCCAAGGGCGTGGGATGTGCGAGAGCGTTAGGGTAGTGGGATGCCGTCGTTTCAGACCAAGTTGAAGATCACTGGCCTTAAGCCGGGCAACGCACCCGAGTCGGTGATGGCCGCAGCGGTGGAAGCGCTGGAAACCCGCCACCATGTCGAATCGAACCAGCTCGACATCGTGGGAGGCGTACCCCAGATCAGCCTGCGCTTCACAGTGGGCGACCGGGATTACTCGGGCGAGAACGACGAAGCCCGGACGTCGGCAGCCATGATGCGTGACGCCGTCGAACGCGTAGCTGTCACTGGAAGCCTTTTCGTGTTGCGTCGGAGCCGCGGCCGTTGGTCGCCGGTTTAGACCAGTTAGTCAGCCCTACTCGGGCTGCGGAACGTCGCCGGGCTTGTCGGCGTCGAAGGGTTCGTCCACGGGGGATCGGCTGCCGCGGCGCCGGGTAACGATCAATCCGACCACCACGCCGATGACCAGGCCCAGTCCCACCCCAATGAGTGAGCTGGCCCAAAAGGGAAGCTTGGTGGTGGAGCCCGTGAAGTAGCCCAAGCCGACCTGCCATACTGCCCAAAGCACTGCTCCCAGGCCGGCGCACAGGCTGAAACCGCGGACCGAAACGTTGGCGATGCCCGCCGCGGATGAGGTGGCGAGCCTGCCGCCGGGGATAAACCGAGCGCCGATGATGGCGCCGTAGGTTGACGAACGGCCGGCTTTGGCGATGGCCTCGTGGATTCCGCGGTGGACCCGGCGGCCCCACGACCACCGGTCCAGAACGTGGCTGATGCGCCGTTTAAACAGCAGGAACACTGCCATGTCGCCCAGCCAGGAAGCGAACGCAGCAAGGAACAGGATGAGCCAGAAGTTGGCGTGGCCGTCGGCTGCGAGCGCCCCGCCGGTGATCACCACCATCTCGGAGGGGATGGGCGGGAAGATGGCATCGCCCAACACAATGGGGACAATCCACAGGTAAATTGCGGATCCCCATGTCTCTGGAGCGATGATATCCATGGGCAAAAGGTACCGCACTTGCCGCGTCCCCCGCTCGGGGGTGAGACTGGCGCCATGCGAATCGAGATTCTGCACGGTGACATCACCACCCGCCGGGTTGACGCGATCGTCAACGCCGCCAATTCGTCACTGCTCGGTGGAGGGGGAGTGGACGGCGCCATCCATAGGGCCGCGGGCACGGAACTTCTTGAGGCCTGCCGCGAGCTGCGCCGGACGCAACTGCAGGACGGACTTCCGGTAGGTGACGCCGCGGCTACGCCCGCCTTCCGGCTCCCCGCACGCTGGGTGATCCATACAGTGGGACCCAACCGGCACGCGGGTCAAACCGATCCGGCGCTGCTGGCGTCGTGCTTCCATCAGAGCCTGAAGGTGGCGGCGGGTCTTGGTGCCCGATCCATCTCCTTTCCTGCGATCAGCGCCGGAATTTACGGCTGGGACGCCGGTCAGGTCGCGGAGGTAGCGTTCGACGCCGTGAGGTCGTTTTCGTCGTCAGTTTCAGTTTCGGGCGCTGTGGACAGCCCGCTTGAGCGGGTGGAATTCGTACTGTTCTCGGAGGAGACGACGGCGGTCTTCCGGGCTGTGTTTGCCTCCTCGCCGAGGGGTGACTCCTAGCCGCGGTTTAGCGACTCACCCGGGGTGGCTGACCTCATGCCGCTGAGGGCGCCTCACCGGGCACGCCCGCCGCGTGTTTGTGGCCGAGGAACCTGCCGGCCTTGAAGTACCAGTAGGGCCAGGCGGCCCAGGACGATGCCCCCGCGATGAAGCCCGCTCCCATGATCCCGTAACGGAGCCACTCGGGCCCGGGAAGGAGGAAGCCCAGGCCAGCCAAGGGGAGGCCGATCCAGAGGGCTCCGCCGATGAACCGGCCGAGCTTCGCGAGCCCCTGCGGGTAGTCCTCAACGTGGAGAAGTTTGTTGTTCGCCACAAAGAACCAAGTTCCTTGGACGACGATTGCCGCAACGGAAATTGCTGTTGACGGCCCAAAGTCCAGGACCTTGAATACCAGCAACGCCGAACTCGTGGCCCCGGCTGCGCATGCTGTTACGGTGACCCACTTCAATGGTCCGGTCCACGGTGCCTTCGGGAGACGCTGGTGAACTTGGAGGATTACCGGTATAGCGAGAACGTTGAACACGGCTCCGGTGGCATCGTTGATGGCACCGAAAACGAACGGGCCACCCTTGGGCACTTCCACGGCGTACATTGCTGCGAGGGTGGCGATACCGAGGGCACCCGCGGCAGCAGCAGAGAAGGCGAAGGCTGATGCGGCCCTGTCGCCTGGAAGCTCAACTGAATTGTCCATCTCCCGCTCCCGCAAACTAGCCCGGAATCCTCATGGTAGTCCTGATCAGAGTCACGTGGAATGGGTCTGGGAGGCCCTTAGCCGCGGGCTTCGCTGAGCTCCAGTTTGCTGCGATATTCCACGCGTTGCTTGCTGATGGGATCCACAAATGTGATGCCGCGGGCCAGCAACTGAAGGGGTTTGGAGTAGTCGTCCGGGGCTTTGTCCAGCAGGTCCGGGTAGAAGGCGTCGTTGACGATTCCCAACCCAAGCGTGGCCATGTGCACGCGGAGTTGGTGAGTCTTTCCGGTGTGCGGTTCCAACCGGTACAACGCGCGCTGGTGAGTTCCGGCGTCGAACGTTTTTGTCTGTTCAATGCGGGTTTCCGCGTTCGGTTCTCCGTCGATGACTTCCGCGAGCAGGTAACTGCGGGACTTGGTCATGCGGTTGCGGACAACCACCGGGAATTCGACGGCGGGATAGCCTGCGGCCGGTGTCGCGGCGGACACGCACTCGTATTCCTTCTGGACCTGGCGCTTCTCGAAGAGGACCTGATACTTGCCGCGCGTCTCCGGGTTGGTGGAGAGCAGCAGCAGGCCGGCCGTCATTCGGTCCAGGCGGTGCATGGGGATGAGGTCCGGGAGGTTGAGCAGGTTCCGGAGCCGGACCAGCGCGGATTCCTGGATGTAGGTGCCGCCTGGCGTTGTGGGGAGGAAGTGCGGTTTGTCCACCACCAGGATGTGTTCGTCTTGGTGGAGGATGTTGATTTCCACGGGCAGGCGGGTCTCGGGCGGGAGTGTGCGGTAGTACCAGATGAAGGTGTGGTCCTCCAGCTTGGTGCTGCGGTTCAGCGGTACCCCGCCTTCGCCCACGATCTCTCCGGCGTCAAAGCGGTCCTCGATGCCCTGAGGATCGATATGGCCCCAACGATGCATCATGTAGTCCATTGCGGTGGTCCACGGTCCCTCGTCCGGCAGGCGAAGACGGGTCGCGTTCACGCCGTCGCGCACGGGCAGGGGGGATTGCATCACTGGTCAATTCTACCGGCGTTGCGTTGCGAGGCCCGCTCTGCACCCCTGGGCGGCTCCGAAAGGCGCAAAGCGGGCCTCACAACGGGAGAGATAGTCCGACGATAAAAAAGTTCTTGACAATAAAAGTTGTCGGTAAGCATACTTGAAGCATGTTGGACATCGAAGTGATCGAGGACCCGGCCGCGGCGGAAGCGTCGCTGGATCCGATCCGCACCCGAATCCTGCAGGAGCTCGTCGAACCGGCGTCCGCCACGCAGCTCGCCGCGAAGGTCGGGTTGCCCAGGCAAAAGGTGAACTACCACCTCAAAGCCCTCGAACGGCACGGTTTGGTGGAGCTGGTGGAGGAGCGACGCAAGGGCAACGTCACCGAGCGCGTACTGCGCTCGACCGCGGCGTCGTACCTGATCTCGCCTGTCGCCTTGGCGTCTGTGGCGCCTGATCCGCGGCGCTTCTCTGACCGGTTCTCCGCGTTCTGGTTGCTTTCACTGGCTTCCCGTACCGTGCAGGAAATGGGCAAGCTCATCGCCGGAGCGGCCGTTGCAAAGAAGAAACTGGCCAGCTTCGCGATCGACGGCGAGATCACCTTCCGCTCCGCTGCCGAACGTGCGGCCTTCGCGGAGGAACTCGGTGTGGCGGTGACCCAACTCGTGGACAAGTACCACGACGGCGGTGCGGCCGCCGTGGCGGGCGGCGGGCGCAAGCACCGCCTCGTCGTCGTACTTCACCCCGCACTCAAAACCGGGGCACTGAAAGCACCCTCAACCCAGCACCCAGCAGAAAAGGACCAAAGCAATGACTGATAACCGGAAATTCGAAATTGAGACGGACGTCGAACTGCCCGGCACCCCTGAACGAGTATGGCAGGCGGTCACCAAGGACACCCCCGCCTGGATGTTCCCCACGGATCAGTGGCCGGACGTGAAGACCACCGAGGAATACCCCAGTCACCTTGTGTCCCGCATGGACGGCCCGGATGGATGGTTCAACCAGTTGGAGCACATCCTTGAGCCGCTGGAGGGTGGCCGTGCCAAGCTCCACTACGTTCACAGCGGGATCTTTGCCGAGAACTGGGATGAGCAATACGACGGCGCCAGCAAGCACACGGAGTTCTACCTGCACACGTTGGGTCAGTACCTGCAGTACTTCGACGGCAAGCCCGTGGTTTTCACGGACATTCAGGCGCCTGCTTCTTCGCAGACGGTGGATGGATTCGTTCAGCTGAAAAAGGCCCTGAATGTGGACGGTGTAGCCGCCGGCACCGCAGTGGATGTGGACGTCGACGGCGTGGGGCGGCTGGCCGGGGTAGTGGACTTCTCCAACGAGAACTTCCTGGGCCTCCGGACCGCGGATACGATGTACCGCTTCTTCGGTCGGAACGCATTCGGTGCTCCGGTCGGGATGACGGTGCATGAGTTCAGCGGCTCCGGCGATACAGAACTTACGGCCAAGGCCTGGGGTGCGTTCCTGGAGAAGGTTTACGCATAGCAGTTCCGGTTAGGCCGCCCAGGCCCGGGTTACGGATTCCAGGGCGGCCTCGTAGATCGATGCCCAATCGGTGGCGGGATCATTCATCTGCGCAAGTTCCAGGCTGACGAGCCCTACTTTCGTATTAGTTGGGTCGGGTGGGCGGGACCAGGCGGGCGGCGGACTAGGCGACCGCGACGGCGGCTGGCCGCTCTGTCTTTAGCGTCCGGCGGAGGTGCGGCGAGGCGTCGAGCTTGTCCTGGGCGGCGCGAAGCGCACCGACGGCGAACTCCAACTGTGCAGCGGGCGAGGTGTACGGCACGCGCAGGTAATGCTCGAACGCGCCTCCCACCCCGAAGCGGGGTCCGGCCGCCAAGCGCACGCCGAAGTCGGGCGCGAGCACGGTCAGTGCGGTGCTGCATGGCGTGGGAAGGCGGCACCATGCTGTCAGTCCACCCCGCGGTCGCTCCACCTCCCACGAGGGCAGATGCTTTGCGAGCAACCCCAGCAGTGATTCCCGGTTGTGCCGGAGCTCCTCAAGCCGGGAATCAAGCGGTTCCGCGAAGGACCGCACCAGGCGCGCCGCCGCCAGTTGTTCAACCACTGGCCCACCCAGATCCATGACTGTCCTCGTGGCAACAAAGCGGGCAATCAGGGAATCGTCTGCCCGGATCCAACCGGTCCTGAGTCCCGCCCAATGCGATTTGCTCAGCGACCCGATGGAAACCACCGCAGGACTGAACGACGACATCGGCGCGGTGCGGACGCCGTCGAGATTCAACCCACGCAGCGTTTCGTCCACCACCAGCACGGTTCCGGAAGCAGCGGCCGCCCGCGTAAGGCGTCTGCGTTGCAGGTCGGACATGATGCGCCCGGTCGGATTGTGGAAGTCCGGCACCAAGTAGGCCATGGCCGGGCGCTGCTGATTCATGATGGCCACCATTGCATCGATGTCCCAGGCTGGCGAGGTGCCCGAGGGCAGTGCCACCGGCAGGGGCTTGCAGCCGGCGGCGCGGATGGCGTCCAGGGCGTTGGGGTACGTGGGGTGTTCCACTAGAACCCGGTCCTGCTTTCCGGCCAGGGCGCGCAGCACAACGTTGAGGGCATGCTGTGCACCGGACGTGACAAGGATCTGGCCCGGCGTCGTTGGC
Organism: Paenarthrobacter sp. GQ52; assembly: GCF_059759005.1. Taxonomy (NCBI): domain Bacteria; kingdom Bacillati; phylum Actinomycetota; class Actinomycetes; order Micrococcales; family Micrococcaceae; genus Paenarthrobacter; species Paenarthrobacter sp. GQ52. The sequence goes on along the minus strand of NZ_JCAXEJ010000017.1, from coordinate 77,983 downwards.
ACCCCTTCTGCTGTGTACTTCTCTGCGATGGCTTCGCGGAGGGCCGGCACCCCTAGCGGGTCGTATCCGAACCCGGGCAAGAGGGCCGGCAACTCGGTCAGGGCGTCAGCGAAGGCGCGATGCACTACCTCGCCGGCGGCCGGCAATGACGCATACGCCAGGTCCAGGAGCCCCTCGGGAACCGCGAACCCAGGCGCGCTTGCTGGTTCGGTGCGGTGGGGAATGCATGTCCGTCCGCGGCTGCCCTGACCTGCCGTGAGGAATCCCTGTTCGCGCAGGCTCGCATACGCGGCAGTGACCGTGGTCCGGCTGAGTCCGAGTGTCCGGGCGAGTGCCCGCTCGCTTGGCAACGCGACGTCCAAGGGGATGCGTCCGTCCATCACCAGCAAACGCACGACGTCGGCCAGCTCCCGGTAGGCGGGAAGGGCGCCGGAGTTCCAAGAGCCGAGAAGGCGAACAAGTGCGGTGGGATTCAGGGAGCCGGACATAAGGCCAGTATTCCAAACTGGCTATGGAATACAAGGCCAGTTCTCTTGGATGATGTACTTCATGATGACCCGAAGAATCACTCAACTCCTCATTGGCCTCGCGATGTACGGCATCTCCTTGGCCATCTTTATCCGCGCCGGCCTGGGCTTGGACCCTTGGGATGTGTTTCACCAAGGCGTATCCGAAAAGACGGGCTTCAGCATGGGTGTTGTGGTGATCGCGGTCAGCTTTCTGGTTCTCCTCCTGTGGATCCCGCTCCGGCAGATGCCAGGGATCGGAACCATCGCCAACGCAATTCTTGTGGGTCTCTTCGCCGATCTGGGACTGTGGCTCATCCCGGAGTTCTCGCACCTGGGCGGACAGATCGCCATGCTCGCCGGTGCCGTGATCCTCAACGGCATCGCGTCCGCTTGCTACATCGGTGCCCGCCTTGGACCCGGTGCCCGTGATGGCCTGATGACTGGGCTTGTCCGCCGAACTGGTTGGTCCGTGCGCCTGGTCCGCACCGGAATCGAGGTGGTTGTCCTGGCTGTTGGCTTCCTGCTGGGCGGTTCCGTTGGTGTTGGTACGGTGGTCTATGCCTTGGCGATCGGCCCGATCGTGCAGGTGTTGCTGCCGAAGTTCATGGTGCCGGAACGTCCACAAGCGACGGCCCCCACGGAAATCGTGGAGGCCGCGCCGGCTGCCTGACGGTCGCCACTTAGGCGCCGCTTAGCGGCAGGCCTCCAGGTCCTCGCCGTACTGCAACCAGTCCGGTAGGTCCTCACTGAAGGCGTCTCGGATGGCGGGCGATCCAGCGCTCCGCCAGTCGACGTCGTCGTTAATCTCGATCTCGTACTTCTTCCACTCAAACCAGTTGATCATCTTCAACTGCGGGTACTTCTGGTGGGTTTCAACGGAGAAGACCTGACGCCACCATGCCTGCTTGACGTCCAGCTCGGACGCCCCGCCGCGGGCCGGGGTGAAGATGGCTGCCGTCTCCGGGATGGCCACCGGCTTGTTGTGGTCCACACCGTACACCTGATAGAAATCCGGGACGGAACTGTCGTCACCGGCTGTGCCGCTATAAGTGCCGGTCAGCATGGCCAGGAACTTGCCGGACTCCGAGATATCGTTGTTCCCCCAAGGCCGCTGATTGCCCCAGTGATACAGCGAAACTCCCACCCAATCCACGGCGTCGTCCCCGGGGTAGTAGGGAGCATAGGTGTCGTCAGCCATGGTCAGCGCACCGTCACGGTCCGTGTCGAGCGCGGCGAAATCGCCAGTTCCCGGACGGGCCGCGAATTGGCCCCCTGTAAACGGGTAGCCGCCACCATAGTTCGGGGCCCACATCATGGACGAGCCCGGCGCCCCGGCATGAATTGCAGCGGCCACTTTGCGGAATACCTCCACATAACGCAGCGGTTGCTGGCCCCAGGAATACCAGGACCCGTTCATTTCATGCGCAAAACGTACGACGACGGGCGTCCCCTGATCGTTGACGGCCCGTAAGTCGGTGGCCAGTTTGGCGATCACTTCGTCGCTCATGGTCTCCAGGCCGCCGTGCGGTTCCAGGGTCAGGAGCAACACGCCCCCTGTTGGGCGGACCTGGGTGACGGCGTTGGTGGTGTGAGCCCACGTTTCGTCGTCGTAGGGGACATCCGAAAATTGCACTACCACCGCCGGATCATGGCCGAGGTTTTCCCGGTGCTCGGACAATGTCTCCGAGTCCCAATCGAGGTTCACGCCCAGAAGCACACCGTCCTTGGGGATCATGGTGGAAGCATCCCCGGCCCGGCAGAGGGACAGGGCCTGGACTACCGGCACCACCTCCTTGGAAGCAAAACCCAGGCCCGTGGCAGCGAGGGTCGTCACCACCAAGGGGATGAGCAGGCTGGCCCGCCGGCGTTTTCTGTTCGGATGTCCCGTGAAAGTGGGAGGAATCTGCGTCACGGTCAGCCCCATCCGATGGAGCGATGACGACGCCTGAAGAGAGACCGCCAACTGAAGCGAGGCGCAAGCCCGCGTGGCCGCACGAGTGCCGCACCGCCGTCGACGGCATCTTGGCGAGTTGCGTAGATACGCGCGACGTGACCCAGATGGGCTTGGAGGTGGGTTTCCTGGAGCTCGCTGGAATCGCCGAAAAGGCGGAGATCGCCGCCGCGCGATCGGAGCAGGTGCAGCACCTCAAGCACCCCTACTACGCCTGATGCTCCCACCGAAGTCACTGCTGCGACATCCAGCAGGACCAGGACGGGGCCGTCCGCGGCGGCCTTGGCGGATGCTTGGCGAATAGCGGGAACAGTAGCGGCGTCCAAGGCGCCGGTGATGGTCAGATCCACCGATTTCAAGGCGGTGGAGGTGGTGTTCGGGGCATGGGAGAGCATGGACATGGGGGGTCGCTCCTTGCTGGGGGTTGGAACGGCGTTAATTGATGGTTGCGGTCAGGGTGTGGGTTTGGTTGTGGCACCAAGGACGCTGGTGAGCTCCTTGGGAGTGGGCATCGGTTCAACGAGGTGGTCGCCGCGCCCCCGGTACCTCGCGGCACCGATCACCACGCTCAAAAGCGCCAGGTCCAAGACAACCCAGGCCAACGTGATGAGGGTGGGATAGAGCGGCGCTTCCCCGGATGACACTCGGGCAATGCCGATCAACGAGGACACAACGAGCAACGCCATGGCAACTACTTGTAGCCTGACATGCTGGAATCCGCGGCCCGTGGCCTGCTTGCTCTTGGCTGTCACCGAGAACGCGAGGTGCTTGCCAAGGAAAACCGCTGCCGCGCCTGAACACGTGGCTGCGATCCAGGTGGGAAACAGGGCAAAGGACCACTGCTGGCCGCGCCACAATCCCTTCGACCCGTTGCCCGCTACTTGGAAGAGCAGCTGACACGAAATGAAGAAGGGCAGGAAGAGGCAGAAGAACACCACGGGGCTGGCGGTCAGCGGGTAGGTACCGGCCACCAGGAACACCACAGGCGCCGCGATGTAGCTCAGGGCCGCGAAGCCATTCAGATAACTCGTCATAGTGCCCAGATACATTAGGCGCTGAGCCACGGTAAGGCCCCGAAGAAACAACGGATTGTCACTGAAGAACACCTGCATGGTGCCGGCCGCCCATCGATGCCGCTGCGAGAGCATGGTGGACACGTCCTCAGGGGCCAACCCATGGACCAGCACCTCGTGGTGGTAGACGCTGCCCCACCCCATCGCGTGAAGGTGCATGGCCGTTGCCATGTCCTCGGTGATGGTGGTGGTGTCCATGGGGTGGATGGCCAGTGCTTGGTCCGTGTGGGCCACATCCACCGATTCCAAGACAGCGTCAAGTTCCGGCACCACGTCGTCCAATGCATCGGGAACTGCCAGAGCGGCTGTATGGAAGGCGATGCGGAGTTCGAAAGTGATCTCGGCGAGGACATCGCCTCTGCGCACCTGATGCTCCGCGCGTGCCACTGCCTCCAAGGCCTGTTCTGCAACGATCATGGCCGCGGGATGACGCCTGCCGACTTCGCCGTGAAGGTCCTGCAAACGCGATCGGCCCCGACGCAAAGCGCGCCAGGTCTGCTCAGTGGCTGTCCGCGTGTAGCGGGTCAAGCCCAGGGCCATGAGGGCTTCACGGCGTAGGACAGCATTGGAACCGCAGAAGAACGCTGCGTCCCAGCCGTCCTTGCCCTGTTGGATGGGGCCGTAGAAGAGTTCCGCCTGGCTTCCCAGCGGGTCCCGTTCCGGAACATTCCAAAAGTGCTGCGGGGTCTGGACGAAAGCCACTTCCTCGGCATCGAAATAGCCCAGCACGCGGTCCAGGAAACGCGGTTCAGGGACTTGGTCTGCGTCAAAGATGGCCACGAACTCGCCCGTTGTCATGGACAGGGCGTTGTTGACGTTCCCTGCCTTCGCGAAGCGCTGCCGGCCATCCCACTCAGGACCGCGGGTGATATACCCGACGCCGATCCGCCGGGCTGCGGTGGCAAATTCGGCCCGGTCGCCGTCGTCAAGGATCCAGGTTTCGTGCGGGTACTCCATGTCTCTGGCCGCGATGGCCGTTTTGAGCACCAAGTCCAGCGGCTCGTTGTAGGTGGCGATGAAAACGTCCACCGATCTGCCCGGCAGGGCTGGTGGGGGAGGTGGACGTCGTCGTGCGTTCCACATGGTGACGGCGTAAAGCGCCGATTCGCCAAGGCTGTAAGTCTCCGCGGCCACGAGGGGCAGCGAGATCCACCAGGCATCCCACGCGACAGTGCTCGACCAGCGCCAGCTGATATAAATCAATCCAAAGGAAACTACAAGAACTGCAAGGATCCTTACCAGTATTTGTCTGTAAATGCCCATCTTTAGCCTCCGGTAACTGCTGGGGAAAAGGCCAAGGCGCGCCAGTATGTCCAAACGCTCCTCAGAGCGAAGTTCGGGAGGACACGGCTGACGCGCCTGGAGCTGCATCTTCGATGCTCAAGGGAAGGAATTCGGCTGCGAACGGAATGTCCTTTTCCCAACGGATTTGAAGGAAATCTGCAAACCAGTTGGTTCCTGCTTCCACTTTCTCCCGCCGATATTTCATCCTCGTTACGGCATTGAAAAGTAAACCTGCGTTGATTATTTCCTTGCTGTGACGTTTTGCGTGTCGCCTCGAAAAAGCTTGCGTGCCACGGGCAGACGCCTTCAGAGTGGCACCATGAAGCGAAGACTCATGCCCCTGACGATGCTCGTCGCCGGCCTGACCATCGCAGCTACCCTCATAGCCCCGGAACCGTCCGCGCTGGCTGCCGCTGGTATGCCCGCACCTGGAGAGCTGGTGTGGAGCGACGAATTCAACGGCCCCGCCGGCACGGCACCGGACCCCGGAAAATGGACTCACGACACCGGAGGATCCGGCTGGGGCAACGGCGAACTGCAGTACTACACCAACAGCACAAATAATGCTGCAGCCGATGGGCAGGGAAACATGGCCATCACCGCCCGGAGGGAGAATCCTGCGGGCTATGAGTGCCATTACGGCACGTGCCAGTACACGTCCGCGCGCCTCCTGACCGCCGGCAAGTTCAGCCGAACACAAGGTCGGTTCGAAGCCCGACTCAAACTGCCCAAGGGGCAAGGCATGTGGCCCGCCTTCTGGATGCTCGGCGACAACGTTTTCACCGACGGTTGGCCCACCAGTGGCGAGCTCGACATCATGGAAAACGTTGGCAAGGAACCCGGAACGGTCTGGGGAAGCATCCACGGCCCCGGCTACTCCGGGGCTAACGCCTCCAACGCCAGCTACACACTGCCCGACGGTAAATCCCTGGGCGATGCTTTCCACACGTTCACGGTGGACTGGGGGCCTGAGTCCGTCACCTGGTACATCGACGGAACGGCCTTCTCACGAAAGACCAAGGCAGCAACTGCCGGCCCGTGGGTTTTCGACCACGACTTCTTCCTGCTCCTGAACCTCGCCGTGGGCGGTTACTGGCCCGGAGCGCCAGCTTCGGACACGGTGTTTCCGCAGTCGCTGCTGATTGATTACGTCCGCGTGTACGAGCTTGCTTCCGTTCCGGCGGCGCCTTCCTCTGCGGCCGGCACGCGCATCCAGGGCTATGCCGGCAAGTGCATTGATGTGGCCGGTCGGCAGGCAACTGACGGGGTCACCTTGCAATTATGGGACTGCGATACGGCAGCGTCGGAGCAGTGGACGTTTGCTGACAACGGCACCATTCGGTCACTGGGAAAGTGCATGGACGTGGCGTGGGGATCAACCGCGAACGGTGCACGAGTCCAACTCACCAGTTGCAACGGCAGTCCGGCGCAGCAATTCGTCCTGAACAGTGCCGGGGATCTGGTGAACCCGCAGGCGGACAAATGTGTGGACGTGACTGACTGGAATTCATCCAACGGTGCTCGGTTGCAGCTGTGGGATTGCGCCGGTTCCACCAACCAAAAGTGGTGGCGGATGGCGTAGAAAACGTCCGACGGCGGCGCGCGGCTTGCGGTGTCCGGCGGCTATTGCTGGGGCGGCTGGGGAGCTTCCTGGAGTAGCGGGCCGGGCTGGCAGTTGCGCGCAGCCGTCGCGGCGGTTGTTGGCCGGACCTGGCTGGCCTTAAGTGGCCAGGTCCGGCCCCTTGTTGAGCTTCATGCTGGACTATGGAGCCGGCTGGCAGCGCGGACAGAAGTAGATGTCACGTTCTTCCGTGCCGTCCGGTCCTGCAAGAAGGCCGCGGCGTACAGCAGTGCCGCAGCGCCTGCAGGGTTGACGCTCCCGGCCGTACACCCAGTACCCGGGACGCATGGCGCGCGGCCCCAGGGTGGTCCTCCGCCCGGGACCCAGGTTTTCGCCGAGGAGCCGTTTGGCGTCATTGACTGTCTTAGCAAGGTCAGGGACGTCTCCTATGGGCAGGGCAGGGTGAATGCCGGACAGGAAGCATGCCTCGCATCTGTAGATATTGCCAATGCCCGCAAGCTTCCGCTGGTCCAGCAACGCGAATCCCACGGTGACGTCCGGTTCGGCGCGAAGCCTGCGCAGCGCTTCTTCCTCGTCCCAGTCGGGGCCGAGCAGGTCCGGCCCGAGGTGTCTGACGATCTTGTCTTCCTCAGCTGTGGGCACCACTTCCAGGATGCCCAACGAGAACCCGACGGCGTCCACGGAGTCCGTGCGGAGCACGCACCGGGCAGTGTGGCCGGGTTTGGTCCAGCGACCACCCGGTGGGTAGGTCATCCAGTTCCCTTCCATTTTGAGATGGGAATGGATGGTCAGGGCACGGGGTTTCCTGCTGGCGCCGGGTTCCTCGTCAGCAGGGCCCGTCAGGCGCATGAGCAGGTGCTTTCCCCTGGGAACAACCTCGGCCATGGTCCAGCCCGCCAGGTTCAGGGTGGCAAATCGCGGCACGCGGAAGTCGGAGGCCTTGATGGTCTTCCCGGCCAATGCCTCGTGTAGCCGTGACGCGGCCCGCCAAATGGAATCACCTTCAGGCACGGATACGGAGTCCTTTCGGAGTGGAGTATGCGCCGGCGTCCGCGAGGGCGACGGCGATCGGGGTTTCCAGGAGATCGTGGCCATTGACTTTCTCCATGAAGAGTTTGTCCACGGCCCCACGGCGCACCACATCCACCAGCGCCTGGGCCGCAACTGTCAGCACGGCGTCGTCCTGGCTGAACGTGAGCAGCGTCTTGCCGCCGCGTTCCACGTAAAGGACCAACGCGCCGTCGACCATCACCACCAGCGCTCCGGCCTTGCGTCCTGGCCGGTGCCCGGAACCGGCGTCGACAGAGAGCGCAGGCCAAGGAAGGGCCGCGCCGTAGGGGTTGGCGGGGTCTGTCGCGGCAAGTGCGAGCGCGGAGGGGTCGGCTTTGGAGATGCGGGCGTCCTCCGTGAACGACCTTAACCGGTCAACCGTGGCAGGGACGGCGAACTGGGCGGCCCCCAAATGCTCGATGAAGTAGCCGCGGCGGCAACGGCCGGCTTCCTCCAACCGGGCCAGCACTTTATACATGAGCCCGAAGCCACCGATGATGTTCTCCGCCATGACCGAACCACGCGTCACCACGCCGTAGCGGTCCAATAAAAGCTCAGCCGTGCCGCGGGCGTGGATAGTGGGGTCCAGTTCCGGTGCGGGAAGCGCTGACCAGCGGCCCACTGCCGACGGCGGGGCAGGCGCAATGCCACCTGTTAACGAGCCGTAGCGACCCCCCGTTAGCCCGGGTGAGCCCAAGAGGCCCGTCCCATGGGAACGGCCAAGCCTGCTCATGCGCGGGGCCCGGGCCCTCGGCGCTTTGGCTACTTGCCGGTGGGCGGTTTTCCCGCCGGCGATCATGGCCCGCACGGGAGCGAAAGTATCGCCTGTTACACGGCCGGCCCAGACGAGGTCCCAGAGGGCAGACACCACGGCGTCGTCGCTCAATACCGCGTCCATGCCACCGGCCACATCCGTCAGTTGCCGGAAGAAGTAGCCGCCGCCTGCGCTGAAATGTTCCAAGAGCCGCTGCTGGGCATCACCGGGTTCGAATTCGGGGTCCGGGTTGAGCGTCAGCTCAGCGGAGTCGGCTACATGGAGGCTGATCCAGCCGTCGTTTCCGGGCAGGGAGCCTGCGCCGGACCAAAGGAGTTCGCCGGCGGCCATGAGTTCGTCCAGCATTGCCGGTTTGTAGTCCGCCACCCTGCTCGCGAGTACCAAGGGTTCCCATGCGGATGCCGGGATGGGCACTCCGGACAGTTGGTCCACGGCCGTGATGATCCCGTCCAGCCCCCTTAGCGCCTGGCTTCGGGACTTACCCGGCGAGGTCACGTTTTGCCATGCCGGCAGGAACCGGCCGTAGGCGGCTGTGTCCACGGGCTCTACTTCGGCCCGCAGCGCGGCGAGCGAGCGACGCCTCAGTCTTCGCAGGACCTCGGCATCGCACCATTCGCTGGACGGCGGGGCGTCCACGCTCATGAGCTCTGAGTCGGCTGCCTCGGAGGGCTGCTCCGCGACGGCGTGTGGGCGGAATTCGCCTTCCACCACCCGGCCGTCACCGGCCAGGCGCTTAAGGGCAGTATTGACCACCGCTACGCCCAGTCCCAGCCTTGCTGCAGCCTCCGCCGCCGTGAACGGTCCGTGGGTGCGGGCGTAGCGCGAAACGAGGTCCCCCAGGGGATCGCTGACCGGCTCGATGAACGCTAGCGGCACGCCCATAGGCAGCGGAACACCGATGGCGTCACGAAGCCGTGCCGCATCCTCAATTGCCGCAAAACGTTCGACGCCGCCGATGGTTACCTTGAGTGCGCGGTTGGCTTTCTGCAATGCCGCGAGGTGGGAGCCGGCGTCCGCGACGCTGCCATGTGGCGCTGCCGCTTGGCTTTCTTCGAGTTCGTCTACGTCCCCGAGCCCAGTTTGCTCCAGCCCTTGGAGACGTTCAGCTACTTCTTCAACGCTGAGCGGACCGAGCAGCCTCAGCAGATCCGCGACGCCTTCCATGCCACGAACCCGTCGGTCCGGGGCAAGGCGCTGCAGTTCCAACTCTGTTGAATCGATGACGGCGGCGTCCAGGAGTTCGCGCAGTTCCACCCGGCCGAGGAGTTCGTTGAGGAGCGTGGAGTCGAGGGCGAGGGCCGCAGCCCGACGCTCCGCCAAGGGGGAGTCGCCCTCGTAGAGGAACTGGGCAACGTAACCGAACAGCAAGGACTTCGCGAAAGGGGAGGGCTGCTGCGTGGTGGTCTCCACGATCCTCAGTTCCCTGCGCTCCACGGACGCTGCGATGTCTTTCAGTGCGGGTAGATCGTAAACATCCTGCAAGCATTCCCGGACTGTTTCGAGCACGATGGGGAACGACGGGTACTTCCGGGCGACGTCCAGCAACTGGGCTGAGCGCTGGCGTTGCTGCCACAGCGGCTGGCGCTTGGCCGGATTCTGCCGGGGGAGGAGTAGGGCGCGGGCTGCACATTCGCGGAACCGGGATGCGAACAGGGCGCTGCCGCCTACTTCCGTGGTGACGATTTGTTCGAGTTCCTCCGGGTCGAAGAGGAAGAGTTCAGCGCCGGGTGGCTCGTCTTCCATCATGGGCACGCGCAGCACGATGCCGTCATCGGCTGCCATGGCGGATCCGTCCAAGCCATAGCGCTGCTGCAGGCGTTGGCCCACTGCAAGTGCCCATGGGGCGTGAACGGGCATGCCGAACGGGCTGTGGAGGACTACCCGCCAATCGCCGAGTTCGTCGTGGAAGCGTTCAACCACCAGAGTTCGGTCGCTTGGGACAATCTCTGTGGCTTCCTTTTGCTCCCTCAGGTACTGGATCAGGTTGTTTGCGGCGAAGGCATCCAATCCGCTGGCCTGGCAACGTTCCATGGCCGGGGCTTCGTCTGCTGCCGAGAGTTCCCGAATGAAAGCACCCAGCGCGCGGCCCAGATCTACGGGCCTGCCGAGGGAGTCGCCCTTCCAGAAGGGAAGCTTCCCGGGTTGCCCAAAGGCAGGGGAGACCAGCACTCGATCGTGGGTGATGTCCTCGATCTTCCAACTGGTGGCTCCGAGTGCGAAGACGTCTCCCACTCGGGATTCGTAGACCATTTCTTCGTCGAGCTCACCAACGCGGCGTCCTCCCTTGGCTGCACGGGCCGAGGCGGTCGGTTCACTCCCGTCCCCGCTGCTGGGGGAAGCTGAGCCCTCTACTTCCGTACCGATGATGTAAACACCGAATAGTCCGCGGTCCGGGATGGTGCCGCCTGACGTGACAGCAAGGCGCTGGGCACCGGGCCTGCCCTCAATGGTCCCGGCGTGCCGGTCCCAGACGATGCGGGGCCGTAGTTCTGCAAATTCGTCTGAAGGATACCTTCCGGCCAGGAGGTCCAGGGTGGCTTCGAAGGCCGAGCGTGGCAGGCTCGCGAACGGCGCTGAGCGACGGACGGTGCTGAACCAGTCCTCAACGTCGATGCTGCCCAAGGCGGTAGCCGCCACTGTTTGCTGGGCCAGGATATCGAGCGGGTTGGCGGGAATGCTCAGGCGTTCAATCTGCCCACTGAGCATGCGTTCAACGGTGACGCTGGTGTGCAGGAGATCCGCGCGGTGTTTGGGGAAGAGCACGCCTTCGGAGATCTCGCCGACCTGGTGCCCGGCACGCCCGACGCGCTGCAACCCACTGGCCACCGACGGGGGTGACTCCACTTGGACCACCAGGTCCACGGCACCCATATCGATGCCGAGCTCCAGCGACGAGGTTGCCACAACGCAGCGGAGCCTCCCGGACTTGAGATCGTCCTCGATCATGGCCCGCTGGTCCTTGGAAACCGAACCATGGTGCGCGCGGGCCAGCACAGGATCGGCGCCGGTAGTGCTTCCAGCCTGCGCCATCATGTGCGCAGGAGTGGCCGTGGAGGCCGGGATTCCGGGGCTGGTTTCGGTCGCTCCGGGAGCCGCCCACTCGCTACCGCCCACCGCCATCAACTGGCGTTCAGCGTAGATCTCGTTGAGTCGGGCTGTGAGACGTTCCGCCAGGCGACGGGAATTGGCAAAGACAATGGTGGACTGCTTGGACAGGACCAGATCCACGATCTGCTCCTCCACATGCGGCCAGATGGAAGCCTGGGGTTGCAGGCCCGATGCCGGCCCGGAGTCGAATGCTCCCGCAGCGCCCTGAAGATCCGACATGTCCTCCACGGGGACTGTGACCGTGAGGTTCCAGTTCTTCTTGGATGGCGGAGCGACAATTTCCACCGGAGCTTGCCCTGCCAGGAACTGGGCCACCAACTCTCGGGGCTGGACTGTGGCGGAAAGCCCGATGCGCTGGGCAGGCTTCGGAAGCAGGGCGTCGAGGCGCTCCAGGGAAACGGCCAGGTGCGCGCCGCGCTTGGTGCCTGCTACGGCATGCACTTCATCGATGATGATGGTGTCCACTTCGCTGAGCGTCTCCCGGGCACGGGACGTCAGCATGAGGAACAGTGATTCCGGGGTGGTGATGAGGATATCCGGCGGGTTGGTCAACAGCGTGCGGCGATCGGCCGCCGTCGTATCTCCTGAACGCACACCGACTGTTACCAGCGGTGCCGGAAGCCCTAAACGCTTGGCGGTTTGCGTTATTCCAATCAGGGGTGCGCGCAGGTTTCGCTCCACATCCACACCCAGTGCCTTCAGCGGCGAGATGTAGAGGACGCGCGTCTTGGTCTTGGGCCGCTTTGCCCGGCCCTTGCCATTGACCGGGACGGTCTCCAGTCCCGGCAATGTGTCACTGGGCTTGGAATGCAGGCGATCGAGGGCCCAGAGAAAAGCAGCGAGTGTCTTGCCGGAGCCAGTAGGAGCGACGACCAAGGCATGAGAGCCCGAGGAGATCGCGTTCCACGCCCCATCCTGCGCGGGTGTCGGCTCGGAAAAAGCGCCTAGGAACCATTCCCTGGTTGCCTGGCTGAATCGGCTGATGGCGCCATCCGACGCCTGCGGCTCCTGCATTCCTCCATCATGCCCCACGACTCCGACAGAATAAGCCGGAGCCGTGGGAAGACGGTCAGACTGCCTGGAACGCCGTGATGGTCAGGAGCTTAATACCCGCGTTGCTGCACGCATCGTGGGGCTCCGGGATGAACAGCGACGCTGTGTCGTTCGGCGGGTAGATCCGGAAACCGGCGGCGGGCACCTTGGTGCAGTCGCCGTAGTTGCCGGCTTGGGTGTAGCGGATTTCGGCCCACGCCGACTTTCCCGGAACCAGTTCAATCTTGGTCACCGGAGTTGTGGTTTCGCGGGTTGCAGGTTCGCCGATTGGCTCACCATTGGCGTCGGCAGTCAGGGAGACGCCGGCGAAGCCCTCCAAGATACAGGGGGCTGTGCCGGAGTTTGTCAGTATCAACTTCTCGTAGATGCTGCCGGCCGCACCGCCGCCAGTCGCGTCGGTTGTGGCACTGAGGGACGCAGCCTTGCACAGCGCGGGTGCTGCGGGTGCTGCGGATGTTGCTGACGCTGAGGGTGAGGGCGTCGTCGTGGCTGTTGCAGAAGGAGAGCTTGACGTCGCCGGGACCGAGGCCGACGGCGTCGAAGAGGTTGGCGGGGCGCTGCCGGTCCCGGACGGGCTGGGGCTTGGCCCACAAGCAGCAAGAAGCAACAGCGCAGCGGCTGCTGTCGTCGTCACAAGACCGGTTTTGATGCGCTGAGTCCACATGGGCACCAGCTTTGTTCCGGCCATGATGCGAGTCAATTCAGCCACGGCTTGAAGCGCGGATTGGCGCCCGGATTGTGATCTTCCGGGCACCAATCCGACGTCAACTACTTCGTGTCGGCTTTGGCCACTGCCGGCTTGGCCGAGCGGCTGCGGAAGAACGCAGCGCCGCCCAAGCCCAAGCCCGCAATGCCGGCGATCAGGCCGGCCCAGCTGCGCGCCTGCGAGCCGTCGTCCGTTACGGCGGAGGCCGGCTCGGTGGATTCCGTCGTTGCAGCGTGTTGGTCGCCTGCAGCATCGGCCGGAGTGATGGTGACCGACGGTGCAGGGGCCTTCAGATCGTGCGGGTCCTGTCCTTCCTTGGCGACTTCAGACCAATCGGTCTGGCCCTGTTCGCAGGTCTGCAGCGTGGGGAAGTAGATCGTCTTGCCTGCTGCGTCCGGCAACTTCACTGACAAGACCAGCGCGTCGCGCAAGTGTGGATCCAAGGGTGTTTTGGCCGTGTACACGATCTGGCTTGTGCGCTTGGTGATGGAGGTGCCGTCATCCAGCTTCTTGGGCTCCGCGAGGGTCTCCGTGACCTTCTCCACGGTCCAGTTGGGGTTGACCGTGGGCTGGGCGTCGTTCAGTTCCTCGGGGAGTGAAATGGCAACTTTGGTGGTGCCGAAGGTGTCGCAGCCGTGAGGGATTCCGAAGGTCACCAGCGCGTACGAGTTGGCCGCGGTCTTGTTCGGATCGGCCGAAACGTGCGCGGATGCTCCGGCCAGGCCGGCCATCATCAGGACAGCGGTTCCACCGGCGACGGCGGTTGCGGAAAGGGTGCGGCGAGTCGAGGTTTTCATGGGAATTGCCTTTCGGGGGCGCCGGCTATATTCGGCGCGGGGTACGGGTATGGAGCCCGTCACCATGCAAAAAGGCTTGCTGTTGCGGCGCGCAATTTGTCGCGCGCAGGTGCCGGGCGGAACTAGGTAAGTACGACGACGGCGGGCGGGCCGCGGCGGCTGTCTTGCCTAAGGTTCCGCCAAGGGCGGGGGATGAAGACGTCGGGTGCGCCTACTGCGGCAGGCGAGGCGCCGGCGTCGGGCCTGAACACCAACGTGGGCAGGGCGAGCAGCGGACGCAGCCAGGCGGCGAGCTGCCACAAGGCATCTTCGCCCTTTGCCAGGATGACGGCAGACACAATGGTGGCCAGGACGTGGCCCACAAACATCATGGTGCCAAAGGCTGTGCCGAGCTCATGGGTGTGTGTCACCGAAATGTCCAGCCCGGTGCTGAAGGCTTCGCCACCGAGGTGGTGGTTTGATTCCTGCTGGCTGACAGCTATCGGGCTCAAGGCCGTGAAGGCTTCGTGAAGTGCCAACTGCCCGGCGCCCAAGAGTCCCGCCATGGTGAAAAAGTTCAACTTGAAGCGGGTAGCGAGCGTGGCAGCCAAGGTTGTCAGCGCAACGAGCGCCAGCAGGACCGGTGCGCTGGGAAGTTCTCCGCCACCCACGAGGTGGGCCACTGCAGCGAGGAGAACCACCACAATCGAGATGGCGCCCGACCGCAACGCATGAAAGGGCACCCGGGACTGCGATGTGCGCACGGGCCCTCCCTCAACTGTTGCTGCTTGATTATCGGCGTCTTGATTCTATCGGGAGTTCGGTGCCGGGCAGGACCCGGATGGGTGCCTATGTGGATAGCTCCGCTTAACGACTCGAGGAGCGAACGAAAGTTGGCTTCGGTGGCTCGGGCACATTGGCTGCGGACCCGGAACGTCGACGGCGGAGCTCAAGTTTCAGGCTTTCCTCACCGCGAGCCATGGCCCAGTGATGATTGGCAGAGAAGGCCGGTTTGAAGAGCCAACTCAGACGGCGAAGCAAGGGCTTGGTGGCACTGACCCGCCAGTCGTAGGTGATGACTACCTCCGGACCGTCGGTCTCGAATGTCCATCGGCCCGTGCCGTTGAGGTCGCCTTCGGCTGTGAGCGCGAAGCCGTCGAGGGTCACGGGTTCGGTGATAGTGAGTCGCCAACGCAAGGTGTATGGGAGCCAGCCCTTGGTATGAAGGTCAAAGCATGCACCAACTCCATCCGGTCCGCCTTGGTCTACGGGCGTGACCGTGAGGTAGACGGAGGGCCACCACTGTTTGAGAGCCGCGGCGTCGCCCAGGACGTCCACTACTTCCTCGCGTGTGCCCGCCACCCGCCACACCGTGACGAACGCGTAGTCGGTGCTTTTCTGTGTGCGCT
Organism: Paenarthrobacter sp. GQ52; assembly: GCF_059759005.1. Classification (NCBI taxonomy): domain Bacteria; kingdom Bacillati; phylum Actinomycetota; class Actinomycetes; order Micrococcales; family Micrococcaceae; genus Paenarthrobacter; species Paenarthrobacter sp. GQ52. Next base: position 62,707 of record NZ_JCAXEJ010000017.1, on the reverse strand, counting down.
TGGTCATTGATGCCCCTCAAAGCTTCAGCCACTGGTTTTCAGGAGGTCTCTCATGTCGAAGAGTGCTTCCAGCGGGGCGGCTGTATCCGTTAAGGGCGCAACAGGGCCTCCACCGCAGTCTTCGATGTGCCGGGAGTAGCGCTCCTCATCGCCTTCCCGCACCACGATTTTCGAGGCAGTACCACCTGCACAGCCAGGTTTCTGCGTTTTGATGTCTTTCGTCCGTTCCGGCAGGCTGCGAACCAGATCCGTTACCTTGGTCCACGTCTCAGCCGACACTGCAGAACTCTCCTGACGAAGGACGTCGCCGTAAGAATCCACAGTGATGGTGGCCTGCGTGCTGGAGGCCTTGATCACGTAGCTGCGATGGTATTCGGGTGGGACGGAACTGTCTCGAAACGTGTATTCGACTGACGTTCTCGCGGGGTCCACTTCAAGCGGCTTGGCGGCGGAGCAGCCCACAGTCAGTCCAACTGAGACGGCAGCGATAGCAGTCATTGTGATGCGGCAACGCATAATTCCCCCTTGGTAGGCGGGTTTCATTAGCCCGGTCGTGTTCAATCTAATCTTCTCCCACCCTGTAAAATCCGAATTACCGTGCATTTGCCGGTGCTTTGGGGAGCAACTTTGGGGGCGTTAGACAGGCTAGCGTCGCAGTTTTAGCTCGCACTCATTGCCAGAGCACAAAGGCAATCCACTCGCATCAAACCCACTTGTGTTTAGCCGCGCCTAAAAGCGCGGCGTTTGAAAGGGCCCTCATGAGTCAAGATCAGCCTGGCTACACGCCACCACCCGTGCCCCAGGGCTACCAGCCGCCTGCACCCCAGGGGTACCAGGCGCCGCCGGCGTTCGGTCAGCAGCCGCAGGAGGGTTTCCAGCAGCCGTACGGCCAGCCTTTCCAGCCGCCTCAGGGATACCCGCAGCAATTCCAGGCGCCTACCACGCCGCCCAAGTCCTTCCTTGTGACGTGGCTCCTGGCATTGCTGGTGGGCGTCTTCGGCGTTGACCGCTTCTACCTTGGCAAGATCGGCACCGGTATTGCCAAGCTTCTTACCTTTGGTGGCCTCGGAATTTGGGCATTGGTGGACCTCATCCTGGTTCTGGCCAACAAGCAGACTGATAAGTGTCGTCGCCCGCTGGAGGGCTACGACCGGCACAAGCTGGTCGCCCTCATCGTTTCCGCTGTAGTGATCCTTGCCAGCATCGCGTTCAACGTAAGCCAGGGCATCGCAACAACCGCAGCCCTCACTGCCCCGGTAACTGCTCCGTCTGTTGAACCTGTCACCAAGTCAACCCCGACGCCCGCACCTGCGGACGATGTGGAAACCAACAGCCGTGGAAACCTCGTGATGGCCTTTGGCGATATCGGTACCATCAGTGACGGCAAGAGCGGCGACGTCCACACCAAGTTCACCGTCAACAGCATCACGCCGGTCACTTGCACCGAACCGTATGCTCGTCCCTCCGAGAATGGCAACGTGGTGGCGGTTGATATCACGGTTGAGACCACGCCTGAGTTGGCTCAGTCTGCCTACCCGAAGTTCACCTTGAGCGGTTTCGACTTCAAGTACATTGCAGCCAACGGCACCACCTTCAATGGCTCCCTTGCCAGTATCGCGACGTATTCGTGCATTCCTGACGCAGAGCAGTTCCCCAGCGCTGGCATGGGACCCGGCGAGAAAGTCACCGGAAAAGTTGTGCTGGACGTGCCAGCGGCCACCGGGCTTCTGGTTTTCGAGTCCGGCCTCAAGGGTGGCTTTGAGTACAAGTTCTAATCTCGTTCGCTGAGGGCCAGGATCTCAGTTCTTAGCACTTGGCGGAATCACTCCGTCATTGCAAGAGATCCACCGGAACAAGTCCGCTGATGGCTGCGTATCAGATCAATCTCGCTCTGATATGCAGCCATCAGCGGACCACACGGTACACGCCAGATGGCGCTACATCCCGGCGTCCAACGGCAGTTAACTACCAAGCTCGCGACATGCCGGATTGGGCCGATGTCGCAAGGCGCCATGCCCCGGGGACGTAGCGCTCGAAGGCCACTCCGACCACATCGTTACGGTCAGCAGGCGGTAGGGCAAGGCGTCCAAATTGTGAGATGTTTGCCGCTCCGCCGCTGTCGAGCAAAACGGCGTCGCAACACCCCGCTTCGAGAAGTGCCGTAGTCATATCCGCTGAGGTTGCGCCCAAGATGTCAAAACCAGGCTCGATGGAGCGAGGCTCACAGCCCTCGGCAACGAGCACGCACACGTCTCCCGCAGACGTAAGTCCGACGGCGGCCCTGCCACGCGGCTCGTCCACAATCTTCTCAACTGTCAGAGCCACTGGCGGTACAGCCTCGTGGCCGAACTCCTCTGTCGGGCGGTACACCTCGTGCCCGTCGGCAACCTCACGGGCGACGTCGATGGGTTCAGAGCCGCGAAGCACGGTGGGCCCCACTTGAGTACCTGATAAGACGCGGGAACCAGCCAGTTCGAGGTCATAAATTACCCAAGCACTGTCTCCAACCTCCTCAAACAAACGCTTGGCAGATGGAACTGGAACGAGAAGGACGAGCCCATTGGCGGGGCAGGGTGTGCTCTGGCGACTAATCTGGACCACTTGGCGCCCGTACAGTGTCAGCCCGACGAATCCCGGGGGCACTGGGACGGCGGCGTCAGCACCCCGTGCCCGTGTAAGGACGTGAACCTCGCCTGCAGCGGCGGCGAGGCAGTCAACTGAACGAACACACCGGCAGGCAGCCCTTTCGCCGTGGATGACAAGTCCCCCGGGGAGGGTGATGGTGAGGTCACACACGTCCACCTGACTTATGATCATTTTGTCCCTGCCGGAGGCATCCAGCACCCTCAGCAGCGCCGAGCGTGAGGCCGTGGGCGGCGACGTAATCACGCCGTCAACCACCTCCAGTCCGATCGGGTCGCCGCTACTGGCAAATCCGTCGGCGAACTCTTCCTCCAGCCAGATGTAGTAGCCGCTGTTGAAGCACAGGCCGTAGCTGGCCCCGAACTCCGAAATCCGCCCCAGCCGACTACTGACAGGCACCGCGCAGGAGACCTCCGGATCCCGCCTGTCCGGACTCCGAAAATCATGGCGCCCCGATGGTACAAGCGCCCAGCGGCGCTGGGCGACCAGCGATGCTGTGACGGCAGCAATATTGGGAACGTTGCTTGTTGGTACACCACCTTCCTCCAGGAGATCGCCTCCGGCGGCAGCCGAAAGCAGTTGTTGTCGCAGACGGACCTGGGGAGCAATCCAGGTCGAATCGTTGATTTCAACCAGGGCAGTGTCCCGTGCGCTGGTCCACCCCAAAACACTACGACGCTGAGGAGCCTGTCGACCGAAGAACGCAAGCTCCCCGGCAATCTCTGCGGTGACACCGCGCTGCTTGGGTGACCAAGCCTGCACGTACGCCAAGTCGGCTACGTCCGCCGCCGAAACACGCCCCAGCCAGGCAGAGCCAACCGTCATTGCGCCAAGAGCCGGTGCTGAAGGGCTGCGAAGCTGAGCGCTGTAAACGTGTGAGGCTCATTCTGCATCATCTCTATCAGCGCTTCCTGATCGATCCATTGCACTTCACGAGATCCGTCGCCAGTCGAGTGGGGCAACCCGGAGGCCAGGACGTCCACAATCGCCAGGAGTGAGGGATACGGCCCCTGGAGCATCTGTACCAGCTGAATCGCTTCGCTGACCTGTACTCTGTCCCCCAGCAGCTCGTGGTCGGTCTGGCTGACCTGCACCTCCACCTCGCTGAGGCCGGTTTCTTCCTCCACCTCACGCTCGGCGCATGCGGCCAAAGGCTCGAAGGCGCGCCATTTACCGCCCGGCAACTCCCAACGTCCGCTGTTTACCGGATCTGATTCGGGCTTCCACCGTTGCTGCAGCAGGATGCGACTTGGGTTGTGGCGGTCGCGAACCAGCGCATAGACGTTGGTGAGTACTAGCTGCTCAACCATGATTTCTCCATTTCGTTCCGATGTACCTGTGCAGAAGTAGATCTCTCAGACGGACCTGTCCAGAGGGCAACCAGACCATGGAGTCAGGCCCATAACCACAAAGCAGCTCGCGACACAGGCCGCAGGGCGGCATGATCTCCACATCGCGGGTCTCCTCCGGACGAGGATGACGCACCGTCATCATGGCGACGGGTTTGGCCCCACGGGCAATGGTTTGTGCCAGTGCACCATTCTCGGCACAAGTCGATGCACGACCCACCTCAGCCTCTACGTGAACGCCGGTGGCCAACTCCCCGTCATCGCCGAGCATCGCGCATCCGAGTTGATGCCGCGATGGCCGGTAAACACCCGTGATTGCCGCGCTCGCCTCTCTGTAGAGAGTTCGTTCGAGCTCTTTCAGAGCTACCGCCCCGGCCTGAGCCGGATACGGAGCAGCGGGCAAGTCTCTCAGCAGAGTCTCGGCGCTGGCCTCGAGATCTGCGAGCGATCCAGCAGTGTCCACATAGAGGTCGGCGGTAGGTTCCTGAGCTTTGAGCTCCACGCCCGCCGAGTCCGGATTCTCCGTTAGATCATCACGGGCCTGCAAGCGGGCAAGCCTAAGTTCTTCTGGTGCCCGCACCAGCACTACGGTGAAGCCGGCGTCGCGCAACTCATCCAAGTCCACAGGTCGGGCATCGCTTATGACAACCGATCGTTCGCTCGAGAGTGCCTGTAACCAGTCCGCTCGTTCAATCACCCGCCGCGTTAGTGCCTGTGGATCGCGCTGACGGATGTGCCCGCCCAGGAAGGACAGCAGCTCACCGTCCTGTCCGAGCTCGTGATGAGGAACACCCATCCGATCGAAAAGCGCAGCCTGTGCCGCATAGAGCGGTCTCGCCATACTGAGCTGCAACCAGTGACCATCCGTTGCCTTCAAAGCGGCGGCCAAAGAGGTTTTTCCCGCTCCCGGCCGCCCTACCAGAGCAACTCTTGCGGTCATGAGGCCCGGGCCACGAATACGACGTTCACCTTGGACAACCGAAAGAACCCCTGCTGGTCGATAATCTCCTCGACCCGCCGTTGCACGTCGAGGAACAGTGCTGTGAACTGCTCCTCGCTGACGCTATCCCCGGCGACCTTCTCCAAACCTGCGTACCGGTGACCCGAGGCATAGAACTCCATGAAGGGCCGTGCTTCGTCGAAGCGTAACCAGTCCTCATAGGGGTGCTCAGCCACGTGGGGAAACTCCTGCTCCAGTATGGCCCTGCCGTTATGCGGTGACAGGGTGCCGCGTCGGCCTTTCGGCGCACGCTCGATAACGTCTGCGGGAATGCCCACCGCGTGCATCGCCTCTTCATGCAGCTGGTACATTTCGGGCATCGAGTCCAGACCCTCAACAGTCACTACGGTCAGCCCGTCCTCGGCGGTGGCCCTTCGCAACTGGCTCACCATCTGAGCCGGGTTATCAATGTAGTGAAAGAGGAAATTGGCCATGACGCAGTCGAACTGCGTCTCGATCAGGGTATCCAATTGCCGGGCGTCGCCATTGATGTAATCCACCGGAACCCAAGTGAAGTTCACATTCTCCTTCGCGACGTTGAGGATCTCCGCCGACTGGTCTATAGCTGTGATATTCCCGGGATAGCGCATTCGCGACGCGACATCCCGCAAGACAAATCCGTTGCCGCACCCGACGTCGAGGACCGCCTCAGTACCGTCGAGATCAAGACAGGCCAAGGTATGGTCCACAAGGGTACGGGGGTTGGTTCGGTAGCGATTATGCGTCAACTGCTGGATCGCCAGTGGTTGATCGGTGCTGAAATGGCTGCGGAGGTAGTCATCTCCCAGCACAGACATCCAGTAACGGGCACGTTCCTCATTGTCAACGGTTTGATTTGTCATCAACGGTGTTCTCCTCGGTTCCTGTTGTGGTGAAATCGCGGTAGGCCTGTGAGGCCATTGGCGCTTTGGCAAGGCTGTATTTGCCGTCGTAAAGTTCGATCCTTCCTCTCGGAACCCAATAGGTGACTTGTGCAATCCGCATGTGGGGGTACACGCGCAGCGGCAGAACCGAGTGCAGTTGAAAGGTGGTAGGACCGTGCGATCCCAGGTCGATCAGATCAGCTGTCACGTGGACGAACAGGCCAAGGCGAGCGATGCTTGATTTTGCTCGTACTATCGGCACGTAATGGTCGCTGCCGACGTGCTCGATGCTGCCACCCAGGTAGATGCGGTCCGGCTGCAGGACCACGCCGTCAGGGCCGATTGTGATCTTGTCCACCGGGTTATCCTGCGCAACATCAAGCAGTCGGTCGCGATACACGAGGAGCTGAGGTGCCAATCGCAAGTCGTAGCTGTTGGGATTGACTTGGTTCGCCGCAAAGGGCGCAATTCGAATCGTCCCGTCGCGTACTTCCTGCTCGATCGCAGGTCCTGTGAGAATCATCGGTCGAACGCCTTCCTCATCGTGGTGGCCGAGGGCACAGTGGGCGGGGACAACGTCCCTAGAAGTCCCTCGTACAGGGACACGTCTCCGAGTGGAACCCAGAACGAGACCTGCCCACACGCCATCCCTGGATACACACGCAGAGGTTGAACGACGGTGATCTCGAGAGTCCACTGGTGTGACGCGCCTAGGTTGCCCAGGTCTGCAGACAGTTGCAGATACATCCCAAGTCGGCCAAGGCTGGATCGACCGATCAGTGAAGGGACGTAACAAGAACTCCCGATGCGTTCTACGGTGTTGCCAATGTAGAGCTGCCGCGGCTGTAGAACCAGACCTTCTGCAGGAATGACGACTTCCTCGGGCGACGGCGGACGCAGGGAGTCGTGAACACCCGGCGGGTAGACGCGCAACGTAGGGCCTAGGTGGTAGTTGTAGCTGTTCGGGTTGAGCATCGCAGATTCGAAGGGGGAGATAGTGATATTGCCTCCCTCTACTTGGGTGCGGATCTCGTTGGCGGTGAGAATCATGAGGTGAGCCTCCGTTGAATGCTCCGGCCAACGGCGTAGACGCCCATCACTGACAGCGCTGAGGCTCCGACGATGACGGCCACGCGTGCCGTGTCCCCCCAACCGCTGGTAAGTATGAATGCGCAGAGAGATGAGATCAGAGCTCGGAGCAAGATGGCGTCGGCAACATAGCGCGTCTCCCGGCCCTCGGCTTGGTCGGCCTCGGAAGCAGCGGCCATAAACTGACCGTAGAGCGTGGAGGACCCTAGCCCGAGCAGAAGCGCTCCCGCGACGAAAGCGACGGTGCTGCCCCCGAGCAGCCATGTCAACGCACCGAGACTGAGTACTAAGAAGGTTCCGCCAGCCCGCATCCAATCGCTTATCCGGATTGCCCAGACGCTATCAGAGGCCAGCGCCGTTGCCAGAGCGGCGGCCACCGCCAGCGCAGCCGACGTAGAAGCGAGGGTCCCCGCCGCGCCCCCCGCCTCCCGCACAATTAGAGGTAAGACGGTTCGTAGTGGATCGGCAAATGCGGCAAGTACGAGCAAAGTGAGCAGCGGCAGCGACCGAACACTTATCAGCAAACCTCCTTGGTTCGGTTTCCAAGAGTCGTCTGCGTTGGCTCGCGCGGGGCTGGCCTCGGCGCAGTGTGATTCCTCCGGCAACGTGGCCGCGGTAAGGGGGTACCGACGTGTACCCCAACCGACGACGGCGGCCGCCGCCGCATTCGTTGCCATGTTTAGGCATGGCAGCAACCAGAGGAGTGAAGCGCTGCTGACGAAGATTGAGCCGACCAGGGGCCCGACAGCCGCCGCGAACTGGAACGCCGCGCTGTCGGCCATCAGACGCCGTGATCGTCCTGCCGGGTCGCCTCCCCACCGGGCCACAATTGTGACCCAAGATGGCCCGTTCAGGCCGCCCGCAAAAGTCGTGATACCGGCGAGCACCACAATGCCGACAGCATCATGAAAGCTGGGTTCGGGCGTTGCCTTCCCGGCGATCCAAACTCCAAGGCCAGCCAATCCGAGCCCCTCGAGCAGGAGCAGCAAGAGAGTGCTGCGCCGCAGTCCGAGCCAGTTAACGACCAGCGGATTGAGACGGGTGCCGAGCATGAGTGTGGCCAGGAATACGCCTTGATTCACTCCGAGGAGGAGAGTGGGTAGCGAGGGCGTGCTCAAGAGCCAAATGACAATAAACGTGTTCGTGCTGGTGCAGACGTTCGACGCAGCCTGCGTGATCACCAAGGGCACAAAGCCGCGGTCGCGAATCTTCATCGTTTGAGGGCGAGCAGCTGACGGGCCAACTTTCCGCCTAGTTGCTCTTCAATGCTCAGATCTGGATCGCCGTAGGTAAGCACCCAGTTTGGATGGTCCTCGGGACCGGTACCAGGTACGTTCTCAGTGCAATCAAGACCAAGAAGGTCTGGGTAGTAGATGCTGACGAGCTCTGGTCGTGAGGAGAACGCAAAAGTATAGATCGAGAGCAGCGCGTCCTCGACATCATTGTTTGGTCCAACCCCAAACTCGGCGAGGTCGCTGAATCGCTGCTTCTCCGCCTGCGTGAGGTCCCTTCCCAACCGACCAATGCTGTCCAGTAGGCGTAAATCCTCGCCGGTGATGAAACAGGCCGTGGAACTCGTGTCGTGGAAGGCAATCAGCAACATCGATTGCTCACGGCCTTCGGTGGTGAGACCTGTCCGTAGCGATCCGTCGCTGCCGCGGGTCCACCAAACTACATCGGTGCCGTACACGCCACTCTCAGCAAGCACTTCGCGCAAACCGTCTGGAACATTGCCGAGATCCTCCCCGACCACCAACTTTCCCCGGTCAACGAGCTCGCGGATGGATTCCATTTGGGCCCCAACATCGAAGTGGACGTAGGTCCCGGCCCCGTCCGGGAGGCGTGCCCATAGTCGTTGTATTCCCAACACGTGGTCTATGCGGACGCCCCCGACCGGTACCACGGCGGTGGCTAAAGCCAACGTCTGAGCGCAGGGACGGTGTTGATCACCATGCGGCACGGGAAAGGCGAGTCGCCAATTCTGTCCATCTGGAACGTAGTCGTCCGGTGGGGTACCGATGCTCAATGTACGGGAATAGCACCCAGGGAAAACTTCGTGGTCGATCCCGTCTTGAGAGGCACCAACCTGAAGATCTGCAATAATTCCGATATCCATGCCGGCCGCGCGGAGCTCCTCGTGAGCAGCAGTGAGTTCACCCAGGACAACGTGCTGTAACCAAACCAGGAATTCGACGTGTTGCTTTTCGTCAAGCGTGCCGAAGTAGTGTGCAGCGACACCTCTTTCTTGTAGGTACTGCACGAGTGCGGAGGCCAGCATGCCATCCGATGAGTGTGGATCAATCCCGGATACCGGGGGCTCGTAATGCGCAAAGATGAGTCGCAATGCCTCGGCCTTGAGTTTCAATACATCCAAGTCATCGCGACTTGCCGCGGAGCCTGCATTTAGTTGAGCACCGCGGCGGGATAGCTCCTTGCGGTCAGCTGGCGGGATTGAGGACCATCCGGCCACGGTCGTCACCTCAACATGCAGCAGGCTATACAGCAGGCGACTCACCGGTGAGTAGGGAGAAGGATCAAGTCCACCATCAGGAAGTATCGACTCCCAGTTGGTAGGGCCGATGGCCACGAAGTCGGCGCCATGCGTGACCACCTCCTGTCCCAGACGAACGAGAGATCCGTAGTCGCCGATTCCCCACGTGGAATCGTCAACGAGGGGAGCCAACTGCAGGTGCACACCCCATCGTCGACGTCGTGCCAATGGCGGGTCGTCAGCTTTGGGCCCCAAGTCAAAGGGCGTGATGTCACTACAGGCATCATTGAGCAATTGGCTTACGGTGTGCTGCACCGCAACGGGTACCTCGACTTGATCACCGTAGCGGTTCTCATATTCCCTCTGTACCGCGGATTCAGGAATCACCAGTGAGTCTCCGTCCACTTCGCGGGCCAGGCATGATGCCGACGGCGTGACGAACAGTAAGGGGCGGTGTGCGAATCCACATAGACGGGAAGAACTGCCGTTGCACCTGCTCTCGCTTTAAGCCGGTGTGGTCCCTCACGCCTATCATGTCGCTCCTACCCGTTGACGAAAGCCATGAAACCCTTCTGAGGAAGGCTAGGAGAGCTTTACTGGGTTAGTCAATGGAATTGACTAACTTTTGATATGACACTCTCATATCCAAAAAAGCATGTACACTTCGGTTCCCTGATCCCCGTTGGGAGTGGCGGGACTGAGTGGTAAACCGTTCGAGGAAATCGAGGCTGGGGTGCGGGGGGCGCGTCTCTGGCCGTGGGCGCTCGACGTCAGTGCGCTACTCGCGCCCGGCATTAGTGGTGACGTTGCTGAATGGCTACTGGACCTGATTCCGGCAAAGCAAAAGGCCCTGCTTCCCTCATAAACAAAGGGAAGCAGGGCCTTTCTCATTGGCGGTGACGGTGGGATTTGAACCCACGTTGGCTTTTACACCAAACAACATTTCGAGTGTTGCACCTTCGGCCGCTCGGACACGTCACCAACTGAAATAGGGTACCGGAGTTGAGCCCTGTTCCCCAAAACGAGGCCGCGTGGAGCCGCGCGAGGAACAAGTAAAACACAGCCAACTTCCGTCAACAGCCCCCCACCGATAGATTCGTAAGCACCATGACTATCTCGCATGAACAAGAACACGAAGCCCAGGCCTATTGGGTCACGGAGACGGGCGATGGCGAGCTGCGCCCAGAGGCCCTGCCAGCAAGGCAAGAAGGTGAAGCCCTGGTCAGGACCCTGTATTCGGGTGTCAGCCGCGGCACTGAGCGTGTTGTCCACGAGGGCCGCGTTCCGGAGCGAGTGGCTGACCTGATGCAGGCCCCGCACCAGGAAGGCGACTTCCCGGGACCCGTCAAATACGGCTACCTGAACGTCGGCATTGTTGAAGAAGGCCCGGACGAATGGCGGGGAAAAACGGTCTTCAGCCTGCACCCACACCAGGACTACTATGTGATCCCCGCCAGCCAACTCACCGCAATTCCGGAGGACGTACCAGCTCGGCGGGCTGTCCTCACGGGCATCGTTGAGGTGGCCATCAATGCCCTTTGGGAAGCCGGACCGAGGCTGGGCGACCGTGTCGCCGTCGTCGGTGGTGGTTTGGTGGGTGGTGTTCTGGCGACGCTCCTGCGGAACTATCCGCTCGGTCGACTGCAACTGGTTGACGCGGATCCGGAGAAGCGAAACCTCGCCGAAAAGCTCAGCATCGAATTCGCCGAGCCCGAGGAAGCGAAGGACGACAACGACATCGTCTTCCACTGCTCCGCCTCCAATGAGGGCCTCAAGTTGAGCCTCCAGCTGGCCGGCGACGACTCCGATGTCATTGAACTTTCCTGGTTTGCCGACAAAGAAGTCACCCTGCCACTCGGCGAGGACTTCCATGCCCGCAGGCTGAACATCCGTTCCAGCCAAGTTGGTGCTGTCGCCCTGCCCAGACGGCACCGGCGAACCAACGCCCAGCGCTTGGAACAGGCGGCACTCGAATTAAGGGATCCGCTGTTCGACACGTTCCTGACCAGCGAATGCCTGTTCAGGAACCTGCCCACCACACTCACAAAATTGTTCGAACGGCCCGGCGGTTTCTGCCATGTGGTCGCGTACCCCAACCCGGAGGATTAATTCATGTTCAGCCTGACCGTCCGACGCCACTTCATGGTCGCCCACAGCCTTCCCCGCGAAGCGTTTGGCCCAGCCCAGGGCCTCCACGGTGCCACGTTCGTTGCTGAAGTCACCTTCCGCCGGCCCAACCTCAACGACGACGCAATCGTCCTGGACATAGGTGCCGCCGGCGGCATCCTTGAGGAAGTGCTCGCCGACCTGAACTACAAGAACCTCGACGAACACCCTGCCTTCAAGGGCAAGCTCTCCACCACGGAGGCTCTCGCGAAGCACATCGCCGACGCCATGGCCGCCCAAATCCAGGACACGGCGGACGGTCCGGCCCTCACTGGCATCGACGTCGTCCTCCGCGAGAACCCTGACGCCTGGGCGGGCTACTCGCTGGAGCTCCCGGTCAAGTAAGTGCACATCCGCTTCCTGGTCCCTGGGAACGTCCAGCACGGTTCCGGCGGCAACAAATACAACGCCAAGCTCGCGGAGCATTTGAGTGCCCTCGGAGTCAACGTTGAGATAGTGACGGTCGACGGCGATTGGCCGGTTGGCAGCCCCATGGACCGGCAGCGGTTCGCTGACATGCTCGACGGCGGCACAACAGTGATTGCCGACGGCTTGGTAGCGAGTGGGGCGCCGGACGAGATCGCCGCCGCGGTCAATGCCGGGACGAAGGTCTGGATTCTGTCGCACATGGCGTTGGCGGACCACCATGACCTTGAGGCGAAGGCGCTGGCTGCAGCAACCGGGATCATTTGTCCGAGCGCCCACGCCGCCGGGGAACTGCGAGCCAGGCATGGGACGCCGTACATCATCGTCGCTACGCCCGGTGCTGAGCGGGCAAACCCCGCAGAAGGATCCGAACCACAGCACATCGTGGCGGTTGCCGCGTTGCTGCCCAACAAGTGCCAAACACTCCTGGTAGAGGCGCTCAGCCGGTTACAGGATCTCGCTTGGACCGCAGCTCTCATAGGCTCCCACGACGCTGATCCGAGCTATGCGGCCGAGGTGAGGGCCGCCGTCGAGCGTTACGGTCTCGAAAACCGAATCAGCATCACTGGCGAGCTGACCGGCGATGCCCTCGAAGAGCAATGGCACAGGGCAGACCTGAGTGTTCTGATTTCACGCTCCGAAAGCTTCGGGATGTCCGTCACGGAATCGTTGGCTCATGGCATCCCCGTGCTTGTGCGGCGGGGGACCGGCGCAGTGGAAGCACTGGGTGACACAGGGGCGGGCGCGGCCCTGCATCTCAGTGACCCTGGCACCCTCGCCAGCACCCTCCGGACCTGGCTCTCCGATCACGCACTCCAAGAACGATGGCGCAGCAGAGCCCTCACGGCCCGGGAGCATCTCCAAGGCTGGGACACCACTGCCGTCGCCGTTCTGGAGGCCCTCCAAAGCCCACCGAGGTGACAGTAAAAGCCCATCCCGGGCACCCGGATCGGCATTAAATGCCAACTCGCGGGGGAGTCAGGGCACGCGGTGCGTTGCGAAGAAGCCCCTCAGCAGCGCCGCACATTCCTCCTCGCGGATTCCGGCGTAGACCTCCACCCAATGGTTGAGCCTGCGCTCGCGGAGGATATCGAACACAGAACCCACCGCTCCGGCCTTCTCGTCCCACGCGCCAAACACGACGCGGGGAATACGAGCCAGGACGATGGCCCCGGCACACATGGCGCAGGGTTCAAGGGTGACCACCAAAGTGCAGTCCTCAAGCCTCCAACCGTCTCCATCGGAACCCGCATCGTGAGCGCGCTGACGCAGCGAAGCAGCAGCCTGACGAATAGCCACCACCTCCGCGTGGGCCGTCGGGTCTCCCAGCGCTTCCCGTTCGTTGCGTCCGGAACCCAGCACCCCGCCGTCGGGCCCCAACACCACGGCACCGATCGGTACGTCGTCAGTTTTCAGCGCCAACCGGGCCTCGTCCAGGGCAAGGCCCATCCAGGCCATGTGTTCTGCGTGATACGGCTCGGTGGCGCTCATGTCTCAATGATAGTTTTGGGGGATGCGCACACTCGTCGTGGACCACCCGCTGGTCGCTCACAAGCTCACCGTTCTGCGGGATAAGAACACCCCTTCACCGGTCTTCCGGCAACTCACTGAAGAACTCGTCACCCTCCTGGCCTACGAAGCCACCCGCGAGGTCAAGACGCAGCCAGTCGAGATCGAGACCCCCGTGACAAGAACCGTGGGCACGGCTTTCACCAAGCCCACTCCGCTGGTAGTCCCGATTCTGCGCGCCGGCCTCGGCATGCTGGAGGGCATGACCAAGCTGGTCCCTACCGCCGAGGTGGGCTTCCTGGGCATGGCCCGTGATGAAGAAACCCTGGACATCATCACCTACGCCGAGCGGCTCCCTGAGGACCTCACCGGCCGGCAGATCTTCGTCCTGGACCCCATGCTCGCCACCGGCGGCACCCTGCGCGAGGCCATCAAGTTCCTCTTCAAGCGCGGCGCCTCGGACGTTACCTGCATCTGCCTGCTTGCTGCTCCGGAGGGGCTGTCCAAGCTGGAAGAAGAGCTCTCCGACGCCAACGTGAAAATCGTCCTGGCCTCGATTGACGAAAAGCTCAACGAAAAGTCCTACATCGTGCCAGGCCTGGGCGACGCCGGCGACCGCCTCTACGGCGTCGCAGTTTAGGGAGCCCCCTACCGGTTTCCCACGTGCCCCGTTAGCCTGTGGCGCATGGACTGGAAACTTGAACTGGTGTTTGTCCCTGTGTCCGACGTCGACCGCGCGAAGGATTTCTATGTCAACAAGGTTGGTTTCAACGCCGATTTCGATGAGCGTCCCATGGACGGCATCCGTTTCGTGCAGCTGACACCGCCGGGTTCGGCGTGTTCCATCGCCATTGGGGAGGGCCTCAGCGATGCCCCTCCCGGGACAGCGCCAAGCCTCCAAGTGGTGGTGGCGGACATCAACAAGGCGCATGAGCAGCTCAAGGCCAACGGCGTGGACGTCAGCGATATTGACGTTCAGGATTGGGGCCACTTCGTTTACTTCGCGGACCCCGACGGCAACAAGTGGGCGGTGCAGTACCTTCCGCAGCGGCCGAACGGCTAAGTCACACTTCAGCACCACCGCATGAGTGTGCGGCAGGATGGAACCATGAGCCATCCTGCCGAACCCGCCTCCCAACCATCAGTGCTGAACGTCCGTGCCGTCCTCTTCGACATGGACGGCACACTGGTGGATTCAACAGCGATCGTTGAGCAAGTCTGGCTCGAGTTCGCCGAGCGCTACGGCTTGGATTTCAATGAGATCCTGCGCACTTCCCACGGCGTCCAGGCCGGCGATACTGTTCGCCGGTATGCTCCCGCTGGCGCTGATTTCGAGGCACTGACGGCCGAGCTCGGCGAGATGGAACGCTCCCGGACCGATGGCGTCATTGCGCTTCCCGGAGCAGAAGCCCTGCTGGCGCGGCTGCCCGATGACGCCATCGCGTTGGTCACCTCCGCAGACCGCATCCTGGCAGATATCCGCATGCAGGCGGCCGGGCTCACCATGCCATCAACAACAGTCACTGCTGAGTCCGTCACCCGCGGTAAGCCGCACCCTGAGGGGTACCTGAAGGCGGCGGCGCTCCTGGGAGCCGACCCGGCCGACGTCGTGGTTTTTGAAGACGCCCCTGCCGGTATCGCTGCCGCGCGCGCCGCCGGCATGCGGACCGTTGTGGTGGGCAAGGCCGCTGCCAGGCACAATGCGGAGCTGGAGCCGGGCATGTGGCGGATTCCGGATTACTCAGCAGTGACCATCACCGCTGTGACGGACGACGACGGCGGTCACCTCCTGACGCTGACCCTTTAGCCCTTTCTGCGCGGTCTGTTCCAAGCGGTGAACCGGGCGTAGGCTGTGCGCATGTCTGCGATGCCGGAGGCGTACGGTGCTGCATTGGAGCGGGCCATGGTCCACGCCGGTGAGTGGCTTGCGTCGGTTCCCACCCGTTCTGTCCGCCCTTCATCCGACGCCGACCAGGTGGCCAAGAGCATCCTGCCGCGTCTCCCCGACGGAGCAACCGATGCCGCGGAGGTAGTGGACGAGCTGGCCGCGCTGGCTGAGCCCGGCTTGATGGCGATCCAGTCCGGACGGTTTTTTGGGTGGGTCATGGGCGGAACTTTGCCCGCCGCCATGGCTGCCGATTGGCTCGTCTCTGCCTGGGACCAAAACACCGGGCTCCGATTCGCCACTCCCGCCGCCGCTGCCATCGAGGAATCGGCCGCCGCCTGGCTTTTGGACCTCCTGCACCTGACCGCGACTGCCGACGTCGGATTCACCACGGGTGCCACAACCGCTAACTTCGTGGGGTTGGCAGCTGGCCGCCAATACCTGATGGACGAGGCCGGATGGGACCTCGAAGCGCTCGGCCTCAGCGGCGCACCGCGCATCACAACCTTTGCCGGCCGGGAACGGCATGCCGCAGTGGATCTGGCATTGCGATACCTCGGTTTGGGCGCCTGTGTTCCGGTAGACGCCGATGACGAAGGCCGGATCTTCCCCGACGCCCTTGCTGATGCCATGGATCAGCAACCGGGGCCATCGTTGGTCTGCCTGCAAGCCGGCAACCTCCACTCCGGAGCATTTGATCCCATGGAGGAAGCCATAGCTGTGGCACACGATCGCGGCGCGTGGGTGCACGTTGATGGTGCCTTTGGTTTGTGGGCGGCCGTGAGCCCGAAGCTGCGAGGCCGGTTGGCGGGTGTGGAAGACGCAGATTCGTGGGCAACGGATGCCCACAAGACCCTGAATGTCCCTTACGACTGTGGCCTGGCAATAGTGGCACGCCCGGAAGCCTTGAGGCGTGCCTTCAGCGTTCACACGAGTTACCTCATTGCCACGGATGCCGGGCCTGGGGATCCTTTCGAGAAAGTTCCGGAGATGTCCCGCCGCGCCCGGGGCATTCCGGTCTGGGCCGCACTCAGGCAGCTCGGCCGGGACGGCGTGATTTCCATGGTTGAGCGCCTGGCAGCAAATGCCCGTGCTTTGGCTGAAGGACTGTCCTCGATCCCTGGTGTGGAGGTGCTCAACGACGTCGTGTTCACGCAGGTCTCGGTGAGTTTCGGAAGCGATGACCGTACGCACCGGATCACCCAGCGGCTCATGGCAGAGGGCGCGGTCTGGATGTCCGGTTCGTCGTGGCGTGGCCGCGAGATCTTACGGATTTCGGTGAGCAATTGGACTACGGACGCCGGGGATGTCGCCGCGTCCATCGCAGCCGTGCGGGGAGCGGTGGAGGCCGAACCGGAGGCATAGCGTTCTTCGGCACGCACCTGTGAAACGGCAAAGCCGCGCCCGTTCCCGCCATCCGCTCCAGTGGGTACTGGTGCGAACGGCGGCAACGGGCGCGGCAATCAAGCAGTCTGGCTTAGTACCAGTTGTTGGCCAAGTGGAAGCCCAGAGCGGCGGACGGGGATCCGTAGCGCTCCTTGATGTAGTTCAGGCCCCACTTGATCTGGGTCTGGTAGTTGGTTTCCCAGTCAGGACCAACGGTAGCCATCTTGGAAGCAGGCAGGGACTGGACGATGCCGTAGGCGCCGCTGGAAGCGTTCATCGCCGTGGTCTTCCAGTTCGATTCCTTCTCCCACAGCGTGTTCAGGGCAGTCATTTCGCCCGGGCCCCAGCCGTAGTTGCCAAGGATGCTCAGTGCGTACGCCTTGGCAGCAGCGGGGTCGTCCACGGCCTTGGGGGCGGCAGCAGCAGCTGCGGCTTCCGCGGCGGCAGCGGCAGCAGCGGCGTCGGCGGCTTGCTTGGCAGCAGCGTCAGCAGCAGCCTTCTCAACTGCGGCCTGGGCGGCAGCCTGGTCTGCGGCAGCCTTTTCGGCGGCGGCCTGCGCGGCTGCGGCCTGGTCAGCGGCAGCCTTCTCGGCGGCAGCCTTGTCAGCAGTTGCCTTAACCGCGGCGGCCCTGTCGGCTGCACCCTTTTCGGCGGCAGCATCCAGGGAGGCGGAGATCTCGGCCGACTTGTTGGTGTTGACCTGCGCACTGGACTGGGTTCCGGCTACGCGGCTGGCCTCGGGGAGGGTCAGTGCGGCATTGGCGGCGGTTCCGAGCGAGGCAACGCCCAGTGCAGCTGCCACGACACCGGCTACGACGGACATGCGGTGGCCGGACTTACCCTGGCGGGCTGCGTTCTTGAGGACGGACTGCGACTTGGTGAGCGGTGCGTTGTGTTCGTCGCGGTGACGCGCGGAAGGGCGCGTCTGATCGTTAAATTCAGACATGTGATTACCTCTCAGCGCCTGCGGAGTTAGCTGTCGGGTTCGGATGAGGTCATCCGGCCGCGCATCATGCTGCGGCTTCACCCCAAGGGCCGGCCAAAAAGGCCTGGGCCCGGAGACTCTGGGTCCCCCGTCTCTGCCTCGGAGAAAGAACGGACTCCGGGAAGTGGCAGAGCTCGGCGCATCCCGGATGTGGGCCTGCTAGGGACGACCCACCCTTTCGACGGTACAGGAGGATTCCGCAGAAGTCACATTTAGGTAACAGAGATCACGACGCCGGTGAGTCGCCTTGCCCGATTCGTTATAGGCCTTCGATGCTCACGGCAGGGATTCGGAGGGTGAATTCCGTGCGACCCGGCCGCGAGGTCACTTCCACGCTACCGCCATGCGCTGAAACGATGGCTTCCACAATGGACAAGCCGAGTCCGGAGGTGCCCTCAGAGCCCGATCTTGCGGCATCAGCGCGGGCAAACCGGGAGAAGATCCGGCCTTGGAAGTCTTCTGGAATTCCGGGGCCGTTATCCGTCACTGTCACCACGGCACTGCCGTCGGCGGAGAGCATGACGCCTGTGACCACAGTGGTGCCGGGATCCGTGTGTTTGCGGGCATTGGACAACAAATTGGCCAGCACCTGGTGAAGTTGGGTGGCGTCGCCGCGCACAGTGATGGGCTCATCGGGGAGCTGGAGCTGCCAGATGTGGTCCGGTGCCATGACTTTCTCGTCACTAACCGTTTCGATCACGAGCTGTGTCAGGTCCACGTCCTCAAATTTCACGGGCTGGCCCTCATCCAGCCGAGCGAGCAGGAGAAGGTCCTCCACCAGTGTGGTCATGCGTTCGGACTGGCTTTGGACACGTGCCAGCGACTTCCGTCCATCCTCGGTGAAGTTCTCCGTCATCCTCAGCAGCTCGGTATAGCCCCGGATGGCGGTCAGGGGAGTCCGCAGTTCGTGCGAGGCATCGGCCACGAACTGGCGAACCTTGGTTTCGCTTTCCTGCCGTGCTTCCAGCGCGCTCGAAACGTTGTTCAGCATCTGGTTCAAGGCATAGCCGACGCTGCCCACCTCCGTTCCAGGATGGGATGCCGACGGCGGTACGCGCACCGCAAGTGCCACCTCACCGGCGTCGAGAGGCAGGCGCGAAACCTTCGTGGCCACCTCGGAGAGCTGCTCAAGCGGACGCATGGTCCGGCGGATGATGACCGTTCCCACGAGCCCGATCACCACCAGCCCAGCCAGCGAGACCAGCACCATGGTCCACACCAGCGAGGCTTCGGCGCTCTGCTTGTCCTCCAGAGGCAGGCCCGTCACAATCACGTCGCCATAAGTGGTTTCGACTGCCACCAGCCGGTAATCGCCGTTGGACAGCGATCGGTCCACGGGTGGGTTGTCCGTGGGGAGCGACACCAGAACCCGCTCGTCGTCCGCTGAGAGCGAGACGCGGTGACCTTGGGCGTCGATCAAACCCGAGCTTCGCACGGTGGAGCCGTCGATCCTCGCGTTGAGCGTGCCCGCCGCCTGCCCGCGCGCCTCCAAGGGATCCGGCCTGCCGGGGGATGACGGAAAGTTCGACGGCGGCCTGCCGAAGTCATTCGCGCGGCTGGACGCCTGCTCCAACTGCCTGTCGAGCTGCCTGTTGAAGACCATGTCCATGGACGCGTAGCTGACCACCCCCACAGCAGCGCAAATGGCGATCAACAGTGCCATGGCCACCAGGACCAAGCGTGTACGCAGGTGCCAGGTGGAGGGATTGAGCCAGCTGAGCTGAGTCTGTCCGGCCGACACTTCGGACTTCCTGGCCATTCGCGAGAGGGTGCCCAAGGGCTAGTCCGCAGGCTTGATGACGTAGCCGGCACCCCGGATGGTATGGATCATCGGGGGATGGCCGGCTTCGATCTTCTTGCGCAGATAAGAGATGTAGAGCTCCACGATGTTGGCCTGGCCGCCGAAGTCGTAATCCCACACACGGTCCAGGATCTGGGCTTTGCTGACAACTCGTTTGGGGTTCTCCATGAGGTACCGCAGTAGCTCGAACTGGGTGGCGGTGAGCGGAATATCCTGGCCGCCGCGGGTTACTTCCCGGGTATCTACGTTGAGCGTGAGGTCGCCGACCACCAGCTCGGCGGTGTCCATGGCAGCTACGCCCGAGCGCTGGACCAGGCGGTGGAGGCGCAGGAGGACTTCTTCCATACTGAAGGGTTTAGTGACGTAGTCGTCCCCGCCTGCTGCGAGTCCGACAATGCGGTCCTGCACGGCGTCCTTGGCGGTGAGGAACAGGGCGGGAACCTCCGGGGCGAAGGTGCGGATGCGGTTGAGGACTTCGACGCCGTCGAATCCGGGAAGCATGACATCCAGGACCAGCACGTCAGGGCGGAAGTCCTTGGCTAGCTTTACTGCTTCCGGACCATCGCCGGCGACCGCAACAGACCAGCCTGCCATACGCAGGCCCATGCTCATCAGCTCAGCGAGGCTGGGTTCGTCATCCACTACCAGGGCACGGATGGGGGAGCCGTCCGGATGGGACAGCTCGGGAAGGTTGTTGGTCATGGAGTGCGAGGAGGCCATGGGATAACTCTCCGTTCTGCTTGTTTGCCAACGCTTTGCCCATCCTGTGAAGACGCTGTGAGATCAGACTAGCGAGGAGGGGGCTGGCGGACACGCTTCCGCGCCCAAGGTTTCCGGCGGCCCGGGTTCAGCCGTGTTCTACGGCTTGTAGCAGATTTTGTCCTGAAATTTGCTTGTGACGATCAGCTCCGATTGGACAACAAGTGTTTCAGATCGTGAGATTCCGTCGAGAGAGGGTTAGTGGAAATGGGCATGCACATCATCCCCGATATGCCGAAGAATATTCAGTAGATGGCGAATATTTCCCGACTACACCGAATGAAATGGCGTTCATTTACCGGCCCTACTGAATTGTGATTTGCGACACAATAGACCTCTGTGTCTCAAAATGTGGACGGTTCGGCGCTTTGTTACTTGCGTGTTGCCTTTGTTACGTTGCACACTTCCAATGTGAACAAGAACTCAACAGCACCTGCAGCCGCAGCAACCTGGCCCAGCGCACCCGCTGGCCATGATGACCGCTGTTGTCGAATGCAAGCCTAACTTTCCACCCCAAAAAAGTTTCAGGCATTCGCCCCCTAGCCCAGCGTTGGGCGCCCATCCCCAAACTCATTGCGGGGACAACCAGCATTCGAAGCCGCGATGACGGCTATTCACTTTTGAGGTAAGCACTCCATGTCAGTTGCATCTGGATACGTCCACATCTCCGTCCGTAACGCCAACAAGGCCGCGTCAAACGCAGGGCTTCGCCCCGGCTTCGGCAACCGCCCCGGTTACTCTCCCTCTCCGCAAGGGGCAGGTCAGCAGGCTCCCGGATACGTGCCGCAGGGCTACAACCCCAACTCTTACGGCCAGCTGCGCGCTGTTCCCACAGCAGAGCCGGCGCCGATGACTGCGCCCACCCCGGTGATTGCGCAGTCGGACAAGCTCCGCCCCGTTGCCAACGACAATGTGGCCCGCGGATTCGTTCTCTACATGGGCATTGACGAAGAAACCGCAGCGGCCGCCGGTACCTCCATTGCCAAGCTTGCCCAGGAAATCCGGGCTTACGCTCAGTCCCTCGTGACCGGCGCCGAGAGCTATGCCGCCGTCGCAGTTGCCCCCGCCGGGGCACCCGGGTCCGCACTCGACGTCGTGCGTTCCACCTTCGGCGACCCCACGGTCGCCGCCCGCCAGCGCACCGAAGCCGCCCGCCCGGCGCCCCAGCAGGAAGCCCGTCCGTCCGGCGTCCTGATCGACCTCGCCCGCCGCGAAGTGCACCTCGACGGCGAATCGCTGAACCTGACGTTCAAGGAATTCGAGCTCCTCAACTACCTGGTCGAGAACGGCACCCGCACCGTGGGCCGCGACGAACTCCTTGAGGGCCTGTGGCGCAACGCCGAAGAGGTGCCCAATGAGCGCACCATCGACGTGCACATCCGCCGCCTCCGTTCCAAGCTTGGCCGCCTCGCGAACACGGTCCGCACGGTCCGCGGCCAGGGCTACCGTTTCTACGAGCACCCCGAAGTTATCGTTTGGGCAGCACCTGAATACTCGATCTAAGTAGCACTACGCCGAAAGCGCTCGTCCTGTAAGGGCGGGCGCTTTCGTGTTCGTGGGGTGATCCAGCGGCGGACGCTTCCGCTTTAGCGGAACGATCCCTTTGCGCCTGCGCTCATTCTTCGCGCGACAACCGCGCTTGGGGGATATGCCGCCTTTCGGCGTTTAGTTTCGAGGAAACCGTGTGCCTCCACCACCCACATTGGCCGCCAAATACCCTGGACACGCCCGCCGCACGGCGTGTCCAGGGTGCCGCGAATTCAAAGTTGGTGACGGCGGCCCGCAGGAAGCCGCTGGGCTCTGCGGCAGATAGGGTTGGGTTATGAGTGACCATCACATCAAACGCCTGGTGATCATGCGGCATGCCAAGGCTGATTGGCCCATGGGAGTGCCTGATCATGAGCGCCCCTTGGAGGAGCGTGGGCATCGGGAGGCCCCGTTGGCGGGGAAGTGGTTGCTCAAGCATGGTGTGGTGCCCGACTTCATCCTGTGTTCGTCAGCGTTGAGGACTCGTCAGACCTGCACTTGGGTGTGCGATGAGTTGGGGGACAAGGCGCCGACGCCCAAACTCGAGGATGGCTTGTACTCCGCCTCAGCCAATCGTATGTTGACGGTGATCAACCACGTACCCGATACCGTGACCACGTTGATGGTCATTTCCCATATGCCCGGCGTTCAGGATCTTGCCATGCACCTGGCTTCCCGCGATTCGGACCACGATGCTTACATGGATGCTGCTAACCGTTACCCAACGAGTGCGTTGACGGTAATGGAAACAGAAAAGTCATGGGCTGAGCTCGACGGCCAGGACGCCAGGCTGACGCACTTCAAGGTGCCGCGCCCCTAAGCCAGCTGCGGCATGCACATGCAGCGGATCTCGAACACCGGCAGGCCCGCCGCTTCTTCGCCATGCCCGGTTGCGATGAGGAATTCGCCGTCGAACATGTACACCGGCAACTGCGGAGCCAGGTGTTCGTTGTAGCGGCTGGGGTAGACCCATTGACCGCGGACGTCGAACGCAGGAAGCGCGTACGGATCCCGGTGGTTGTGCGCGCTCGGATAAAGGCCGTCGTCGATCATGATGTAACTGACCAAGCCATAGGTGTGGTGGTGGTTCATGTCCGTGGGAAAGAGGATTGCTTCCACAGGTGGGCCCCTTCAAGAGTTTCGACGGTCGCGCGCTCCGGGCGGCGCTGGTAGGTAAGGTTAGCCTAAGCTAACACCCTTCCCGGCGTCGAATGTTCCCCTGTGTGACGTTGATCGCTCCTGGTCAGCTTCGCGGCAGCGGTAGCTCAGCCGCTATATCGCGCAGCAGGTTCACGGCAAGTCGAATGTTGGGACTGGCTGTCATCGTTTTGCGGTAGACAACACCAACGGACCGTTGTTGGACCGGACGGATCACCGGGATGGCCACGACTCCGTCAGGAAGGGGAGGTCTTCCGAGCCTCGGTACGAGTGCCACGGCCACACCTTGTTCCACCATGGCGATGTGGGTGGAGAAGTCGGGGTCGTAAATACGGATGTCGGGGACCTTGCCCAGGCCAGCGAAGATCTGCAGGAGTGCTTCGTTGCAGATGGCTCCCGCCGGGGTGCTGATCCACGTCTCGTCCAGAAGGTCTTCAGGCTCGACGGCGGTGCTCGCCGCCAGCGCGTGGGTGCTGTTGACGAGGACGTCGGCTTGGTCGATGCAGAGGTCCTCATGCACCAGGTTCTCCGGGATCACCAAGGGTACCGAATTCCAGTTATGTACCACCGCGAGTTCGGCCTCGCCAGAGGCGACTCTTTGCACCGCCTCCCGTGGGTCC
Source organism: Paenarthrobacter sp. GQ52 (assembly GCF_059759005.1). Classification (NCBI taxonomy): domain Bacteria; kingdom Bacillati; phylum Actinomycetota; class Actinomycetes; order Micrococcales; family Micrococcaceae; genus Paenarthrobacter; species Paenarthrobacter sp. GQ52. The sequence continues at coordinate 39,050 of NZ_JCAXEJ010000017.1, read as the reverse complement.
TCGGCCAGTACGGTGATGCCCAGAGTCGGGTGGGCAGCTGCGATGCGCCCGAGCATGGGCCCCACCAAGCCCCTGCAAGCCGTGGAAAACGCGACGAGCCTCAGGAGTCCGGAAGGCTTTGCAGGATCGGCGAGCAGGGTGGCTTGCAGTTCCTCGAGCTCACCCATGATCCGCCGGCCATAACCTGCAAGAGCCAAGCCACGCTCTGTAAGGAGCACCCCACGGCCGCTGCGTTCCAGCACTGTGACGCCGGTCTGCTTCTCAAGTTTCTTGATTTGCTGCGAAATTGCCGAAGGGCTGAAGCCCATAACGTCCGATGCCGCCACCACTGAACCGTGCTGCTCCACTGCGACCAAGGCCCTAAGTGCTGAGATGTCGATCATGAAGCAAATCTACGCTGTTCCATGTCAAATTCAACGCTGGTGCTTCAACCAAAAACGGGCCAGAGTGTACTTGTGAACTTTCGCCACTCTGCCCTTGCCCTCATGGTCGCTGTACTTTGGGGCATAAACTTCGTCGCCATCGATCTCGGTCTGCACACGAACGGCAGGGAAGTCCCGCCCTTGCTCTTCGTCGCCATGCGCTTCTTGCTGGTGGTGTTTCCCTTCATCCTGTTCATCCGCAAACCAGACGTGGGCTGGAAGGCGATTGTCGGCGTCGGGCTCTTCATGAGTGCCGGTCAATTCGGCCTCCTGTATCTGGGCATGGCGCTTGGCATGCCGGCAGGCCTGGCATCGCTGGTGCTGCAGGCACAAGTGTTGTTCACCATCTTGCTTGCGGCGAGATTCCTGGGCGAGAGGCCGAGTAGGCGACAACTGGCGGGTGTGGCGCTGGGCATCGCTGGCTTGGCAGTGGTGGCCTTGGGGCGAAGTGCCGTGGCTCCCGTTCTGCCGCTCATGATCGTTCTTGCCGCGGCGCTATCGTGGGCGATCGGGAATGTGGTGGCCCGGCACACGAAGGCCGCTTCGGGCTTGGGGTTGGTGGTGTGGTCCGGTGCCGTGGTGCCGCTTCCGTTGGCTGGCTTATCGCTGGTAGTGGATGGGCCTGACACTGTGTTGGCAACGCTCACGGACCTGCAGCCGGCCACCATCCTGAGTGCGATCTACACGGCCGTGTTCGCGTCCCTGATTGGATACGGCATTTGGAACCGCTTGTTGTCGCTGTACCCGAGTTCCGACGTCGTGCCCTTCACGCTTTTGGTTCCCGTGGTGGGGATGACGGCCGCGTGGCTGGTCCTGAACGAGATTCCTACCTTGACCGAAATCGTGGGCGGATTGATCCTGCTCCTCGGAGTTGCCACCGCAGTGCTCGGCGCCGGAGGCAAGATCCGTCCCGAAACACCCGTTGTGAGGCCCGCTCTGCTGCCCTAGATCGGGCGGAAGCGCGCAAAGCAGGCCCCACAACGCAGGGGCCCCAACGGCTCAAGGAAGTCAGCGCAGTTTGAAGATGGTCCGGTGCCAGTCTTTCCGGGTGACGCCTTCCAACTCGAACATCACGTGCTTCACCTGGGTGTACTCCTCAAAGGAGTAGGCGGACATGTCCTTGCCGAACCCGGACTGCTTGAAGCCGCCGTGGGGCATCTCGGAGACGATCGGAACATGGTCGTTGACCCACACGCAGCCGGCCTTGATCTCGCGGGTTGCCCGCAAGGCCCGCTGGAGGTTGTTCGTCCAGGCCGAGGCGGCCAGTCCGTAGACGGTGTCGTTGGCCAGGTGGATAGCTTCGTCGTCCGTTTCGAACGGGAGGACCAACAGGACCGGGCCGAACACCTCGTCCTTCACAATTTCAGAGTCCGGCGCAGCGTCAACAACCAGTGTGGGTCGGTAGAAGGCGCCATTTTCCAGGCCCTCGTCCGTAGGGGCGTATCCGCCTGCCATCACCTTGCTGTAAGTGCGGGCGCGGTCCACCATCCCGGCTACGTGGTCGCGCTGCTTGAAGGATACGAGGGGGCCGAGATCGGCGTTGGTATCCCCGGGGATGCCCAGGACGAGCCCATCAAAGCGGGCGGCCACCTTCGCTGCGAACTCCGCATACACGCTGCGGTGCACGATAGCCCTGGTGGCTGCGGTGCAATCCTGACCGGTGTTGATCATTGAACCGGCCACGGCCCCATGAACGGCGGCGTCCAGATTGGCGTCGTCGAAAACCACGAAGGGTGCCTTGCCGCCCAATTCGAGGTGCACGCGCTTCGAGTTGACGGCCGCGGCCTCCAAAACTGTGCGGCCAACCGCGGTGGACCCCGTGAAAGAGACCATGTCCACGTCGGGGTGCCGCATGAGCGCAGCCCCAACCGTGGCGCCGTCGCCCACCACCACGTTCACCACGCCGTCGGGCAGTCCGGCGTCACTGAGCGCTTGTGCGAACATCAGCGACGTCAACGGAGTGATCTCGGCAGGCTTGAGAACGATTGTGTTGCCTGCGGCAATGGCGGGAAGGATCTTCCATGCGGCCATTTGCAGGGGGTAGTTCCAGGGCGCGATGGATCCCACCACACCGATGGATTCCCGGCGTATGGAGGAAGTGTGTTGGGGCGAATACTCGGCGGTGGCCTTGCCCTCGAGGTGCCGTGCGGCACCTGCGAAGAAATCGATGTTGTCGATGGTGCCGGGGACGTCGAACTCCCGGGTCAGCCGCAGCGGTTTGCCCGTCTGAGAACTCTCAACCCGGGCGAATTCCTCCGCACGATCTTCGATGATGCGGGCGAATTTCTGCAGGATCCCGGCGCGTTCACCCGGCGCGGTGCGGGACCATGACGGGAAGGCGCTGCGGGCCGCCGACACTGCCGACTCCAGATCCGCAAGTGAAGCGAGTCCCACCGTTTCCACTACCTCCGAGGTGGCCGGATTGATGACATCGAGGCTGCTGCCAGAGGTTCCGGAGAGCAGTTTTCCGTTGATGAACTGATGCATGAGGGTGCCGTGCTTTCCCTGCCGGGCGTCGCTGTCCGGGCAGTGCTGAATGGACGACGCCGGATGGTGGCGTCGTGCGGGGAAGGTGGGTTGCGTTGTTGGTCAGGCGGCCGGTCGCGGCAGCACCCCGTCAGGCCTGAGGTGGCTGCTTGCTCTCGCGTTCGGCGCTGTCCAGGATGGCCGAGAGACCGGCCTGGAACGCCTTGAGGGAGTCGAGGTTTTGCAGTGCAGCGTGGTGTTTTTCAAGGAGAGGGCGACCGGTGATGCGCGTGAAAACCCGTGGGTTGAGCCAAGGATCGTGGCCCTCGGAGTCCGGGAGCCGCTGGATTTCAACCGCAATGCCGGCGCCGAGCGCAAGGGTGTAGCTTTCCAGGGCCGCGTAGTAGTGCACCACGCGGTCCTCTGCCAGCCCGGCATCGGTGAGGCATTGAAGGACGAACTCGATTGCCCTTAGCTCGCCGGGGCCATAGGTGTCCGTAGCGAACGACTCGCTGCCCAAAGAGGGATGCTGCATGAAGGCTTTGAGGAGTTCGTCAAGGTAGGCCTCCAGCCGGGCACGCCAGTCCTGGTCGCGTGCTGTGGCCAACGTGCGCTCAACGGACATCAGGAACAACTGGTCCAGTGCTGCCCTGACGATTGCGTCCCTGTTCCGGAAATGGCGGTAGACGGCCGTGGCGTCCACCTCGAGTTCCTGTCCCAGTCGTCGCACGGTCAGCCGTTCCCCGAGCTCCTGGCTGGAAATCCGCAGGACGGCGTCAATGATGGTGGCCGGGTCCAGGCGCGTTCGGCGGTCCGTCGACTGTGCTGGCTGCACCATCAGTTGTCCGCCTTCCATGCGTTCCCGGGTTGATTATCAACCTACATGATTCATGGCGTCCTCCTTTCAAGGACCAGTCAAAGTCTTTGTCAGCATTGATGTCAACACTGTTGACTTAAGTGTGATCCGGCTCATAGTGTGTCTCGCAGAGTTGAATTTCCCCACGAAAGGACTCGACCATGCACGCCGAGATTTTGTTTGAGAACGGATGGGTGTACACCGGCAATGACGCCGGCCCACTGCGCGCAAACCTTGCCATAGCCGAAGGCCGCATCATCGCCGCCGGAACACCCGACGAGCTTCACGGTTCGGTCACGCCGGAAACCCGCAAGGTGGACCTGCATGGGCAACTGGTGGTGCCGGGCTTCCAGGATGCCCACATCCACCCCATCTTCGCCGGGATCGAATTGCTTCAGTGCGACCTGACGGAGGCCACCAGCGCAGAGGAGGCCGTGGCGAGGGTGGCCCGTTACGCAGCCGACAACCCGGATGAACCCTGGATTTTGGGCGCTGGATGGTCCATGGATTTCTTCCCGGGCGGCACTCCAACACGGGAACTTCTGGACGCCGTGGTGCCGGACCGGCCCGTCTACCTCGTCAACAGGGACCACCACGGCGCGTGGGCCAACACGGCAGCGTTTGAGGCGGCGGGAATCGGCGCGGAAACACCTGATCCTGAGGGCGGCCGGGTGGAACGCGAAGAAGACGGGACGCCCGCAGGCACAGTTCATGAGGGGGCCATGGACCTGTTCAATGCGGTCAAGCCAGCGGTGCCGTATGCGTTGGCGTACCAAGGCCTGCTCGCCTCCCAGCAACTGCTGCTATCGCAGGGCATCACGGCCTGGCAGGACGCCTGGGTTCCCATTCCCGAGGGCGAACATGCCGATCATCTGGACGTCTACATGGACGCGGCGAAGGCGGGAGACTTGAAAGTCCGGGTCACGGCGTGCCAATGGTGGGACAGGACAGCCGGAATGGCCCAGCTGGAAGCAATCACGCAACGCCGGGACAGGGTGGCCGATTCCTTCGACCACCATCAGCTCAATGCCAACACCGTGAAGGTGATGGTGGACGGAGTGGCAGAGAATTACACGGCCGCAATGCATCACGTCTACCTCGATCACCACGGCCACCACACGGACAACCGTGGCATCGAATTCTTCGAGCCCGAGGTGCTGAAGGAATTCGTCACCGCGATAGATGCTTCCGGCATGCAGGTTCACTTCCATGCTCTCGGCGACCGCGCCGTGACGGATGCTTTGGACGCGCTGGAGGCAGCGCGGGACAGCAACGGGACGAACGACAACCGGCACCACCTGGCGCACCTTCAGGTGGTCCGCAGCGAGGATGTTCCACGGTTTGCCGGGCTGAATGCGGCGGCCAACGTCCAGGCTCTCTGGGCCTGCCATGAAGAACAGATGGATACCCTCACCCTCCCGTTCCTGGAGCCCGGCGCCGAGGACAGGCATTACCCCTTTGGCGAGCTTGCTTCGGCAGGAGGCCGATTGGTGGCCGGAAGCGACTGGCCTGTCTCCACCGCGGACCCGATTGCGGCCATCCACGTCGCAGTAAACCGCATAGCGCCGGGGGAGGACCTGCCCCCACTCGGCCCGGAATCGCAAAAGCTCAGCCTCAAACAGATCCTGGATGCCTACACTCAGGGCTCAGCGTGGATCAACCACTTGGAAACGGAAACGGGAACGCTGGAACCAGGAAAACTCGCCGACCTCGCCGTACTGGACCTCAACGTCTTCGACCTCCCTGCGCAGGAGCTGCACCGGTCGGTGGTGACGCAGACGTGGATTGGGGGCGAATGCGTCTATGACCGCGCGCTCACCCGAAACAGTCAAGCTCAACCCGCCTCGGTAATGCCATGAGGCCGCAGCCAGCGCCGCAGCCCGCGCAAGGTGCCGTGCGTTTGAAACAGCGGACGACGCCGTCGCGCATCACCGCGGTTGGGGCCGCCGCCGTCGTGGCCGGGCTGGTCCTGGGCGGCTGCGGTGTTCGGCCCGCCAGCGTGACTGACGCCGCGGACGGAGCCAAGTTCACCATGTCCGACTCCACGCCGGCCCCCACCAAGGAGATTGATAACTTCAACTGGGCCATGTACGCGGAGCCGTTCTCCCTGGACTATGCGTACGCCTTCGACTACCCGGACAACACTGTCCTGTCCAACGTGTGCGAGTCGCTGTTCCGCTGGAACGCTGACCTGTCCACGGCGCCGGGCCTGGCCACGGGAGTTGAAAACCCTGATCCGCTGACCTGGATTTACACCATCCGGCAGGGCGTGAAGTTCCACGACGGAACCGAGATGACAGCGGACGATGTCGTAGCCTCCTTGAGCCGCCATGTGGACCCCGAAGTAGGTTCCTTTTGGGCATCGGCGTACCAAAACGTGGAGTCCATCGAGAAGACCGGCGACTTCGAGGTCACAGTGACCACCACCCGGCCGGACTACGTGTTCAACAGCTCCTTGGTGGGAGCAACAGGCGTGGTTGAGTCCGCCGAAACGCTGGAAGCTGCCGGCAAGGACTATGGCAACTCAAGCACCGGCGTGAACTGCACCGGCCCCTTCCAATTCGAGCAATGGGAAGCCGGTGAAAGCATCACCCTCAAACGCTTCGATGACTACTGGGACCCGGAACTCCAAGCCAAGTCCCAACAGGTCACCTTCAAAATGCTGCCCGATGCCACATCGCGTATCAATGCGTTCCAGACCGGAGAAATTGATGGCGGCTTCGCGATCCCTTCCAATGCCATGGACATCCTGAAAGCCAACAAAGATGCCGGTTCGCTGTACTTCGGCGAGGACACGTCGGTGCAAAGCCTGGTGTTCACCAACCTCGGCGGCACCTTCCAGGACGTTCGGGTCCGCAAAGCGTTGATGATGGCAATCAACCGGGAAGCCTTGATCAAGGCGGCCGAACAGGGGTACGCGAAGAAGACGGAAGCGTTGACCACCAAGAGTGTGTGGAAGGACGTTGCATCGCAAACTACGGACGAGGCTTTTGACGGTCTGCTGTCCACGCCCTATGACCTGGAAGAAGCCAAGAAACTTGTCAAGGAAGCAGGTGCCGAGGGTAGTAAGTTCGTTTTCGCCACCGCGTCACTGAACGCAGCCTTCGACATCACGGCACGGGCCATCGCGTCGGCAGCCAAGGAGATCGGCCTGGACCCGGAAATCCAGACCATGTCCAACGACAAATACACCACGCTGTTCTCAGACCCCGAGTCACGCAAGAACGTGGACCTCCTGGTGACCTCTTGGTATCTCTCCAGCACCGAGCCCTTGGAAATGTACAGCGTGCTGCGAACCGGCGATTTCAGCAACTACGGCGGCTGGAGCAACCCGGAATTCGATGACCTGGTGAACTCCGCCTACGGCGTGCAGGACCCCGACGCCCGGGGCAAACTGACGGGCCAGGCGGCCAAGCTGGCCAGCGACGAAGTGGTGTGGGGACCGCTCTATGAGACCGTCACGTCCATGTGGCTGGGCAAACGCATCACCGGGGCGGACCCTTCCATCAATTACATGTACTTCCCGTGGGCAGCCCAGATAGGAGGTCGCTGACATGACCGCTACAGATCAAGTCCAAGCAACCACCGCGCCGGGCGCTCCCACCCGCCAGCAGGATAAACGCAGCGCAGTCCGACCGGCGGTGTACATCGTGAAGAAACTGCTGGCCCTGGTGCTGACGTTGTTTGTTGCCTCACTGGCCGTGTTCTTCTCACGCTTCCTGGTTCCCGGCGATCCGGCACGCTTCCTGCTCAGAGGACGTAGCCCCAAGCCTGAGGCACTCGAAGAGATCACCCGGCAGTTCGGTTTGGATAAACCGGCCTGGGAACAATACCTGAACTGGCTAGGTGGAATTCTCCAAGGGGACTGGGGCCGCTCGCTGACCTACCGCCAGGACGTCTCCGACGTCTTACTGGGACGGTTGCCCACCACGCTGCAACTTGTGGCGCTCGCAGCAGTGTTCATCACGGTCCTGGGATTGTTCGCCGGCATTGTGGCCAGCCTCAACAAGGGCTTCGGTGACCGCTTCATCCTCATCACGCTCACCGCTGCGGGGGCAGTGCCGCCGTTCGTGGCAGCCATCGCTTTGGTAGCGCTCTTCTCCGTGGGCCTGGGCTGGTTTCCCTCCTTTGGAAGCGGCGACGGCGGATGGGACCGGATCTGGCATCTCACCCTACCGGCGCTCGCCTTGGGCATCACCTACATCGCCATGGTGGCAAGGGTGACCCGTTCCTCCATGAACGAGCAATTGCTCCGCGAACACGTTGAGGTGGCAACCAGTCGAGGCCTTACCCGCGGATCGGTGGTGGCACGCCACGTGCTGCGCAATGCACTTGGGCCCATCCTCACCGTGAGCGGCGTGCTGGTGGCCGGCCTCCTGGTTTCCAGCGCCATCATCGAGCGGACGTTCGGCCTGTCCGGCATCGGGCAGCTCCTGGTGCAGTCCATCGACAGGCTCGACTTCGGCGTCGTTCAAGCAATCGTCATGGTGGTGGTGGCTGCTTTCGTCCTGGTCAACACCGTGGTGGACCTCGTCCAACCCCTCATTGATCCGCGTATCGCGGCCGGAACGGAGTCCCGATGACGTTAGCCATCCAACTGCCGCAGGCGGGCCTTCGCCGTTACGGCAGCCTCCTGTCACCCATGGCGTGGGGCGCGCTCGCCGTTGCCGCCGCCGTCGTACTTCTCTCACTATTCGCCCCGGTTCTGGCGCCGTACGACCCCGACTATGTGGACCTCAACAACGTCCTGGCCGGTCCAAGCGGACAGCACCTGCTGGGGACGGATGCGCTGGGTCGTGATCTCCTTAGCCGGCTCATGCACGGCGGGCGGACCTCGCTGCTGGGGCCCACCATCGTGGTAATCGGTTCCACTGTCCTGGGTCTGCTGCTGGGCCTGGTGGCCGGCTGGTCCGAGGGCTGGCTGGGCAAGGTTCTGGGCCGCCTTTTCGATCTCCTCTTTGCTTTCCCTGCACTGCTCATGGCCATGCTCGCCATTGCCTTGTTCGGCAAGGGGCTTTTTGCTCCCATCCTGGCCATGACCATCGCCTACGTACCGTACGTTGCCAGGCTCGCGCAGTCGCTGGTGGTGGCTGAGCGCAGCCGACCCTATGTCCAGGCCTACCGCGTGCTCGGATTCCGGACGCCCTGGGTGGTGCTGGGACGGGTTCTCCCCAACCTGATTCCCACTGTGGGCGCCCAGTCAACACTGAACTTTGGTTATGTGTTGGCCGACCTCGCAGCGCTCTCCTTCATCGGACTCGGGGTCCAGCCGCCCACCAGCGACTGGGGCGCCATGATCGAGGAATCCCGCGGCGCGCTGCTGGGCGGCTACATCCTGCCGGCCTTCTGGCCCGCGTTGGTAGTGGTCCTGGTGGTAGTGGCCGTCAACGTCATCGGCGAGGAACTCTCAGACCGCATCGGAGGAAAACTTTCATGAGCCAGCTCTTGCAGATCGAAAACTTTACGCTCGGTTTTCCGGGCAGGCCGCCCCTGCTGGACAGCGTCTCCCTGCACGTGAACGACGGCGAAGCGGTCGCCTTGGTGGGGGAGTCCGGCTCAGGCAAATCGCTGACTACCCGGGCCGCCCTGGGTTTGTTTCCAGGTGGCTCGCAGTCCTCCGGCATCGTGTCGGTTCAGGGCCTCGACACTCTCACAGCGAGCGAACAACGCCTCATGGAGCTGCGACGGAGACACGCTTCCATGATCTTCCAGGATCCTCGGGCGGGCATCAATCCCGTTCGGACCGTGGGGGATTTCCTCACTGAAACCTTGGTGAGACTGGATGGTTTGTCCCGGGCTGAGGCCACGGAACGGGCCGTGACGCAACTGGAACAGGTGGGCCTGCGACGTGCCAAGGAGCTCATGGACCAGCACCCGCATCAGCTCTCGGGCGGCATGCTCCAACGTGTCATGATCGCAGCTGCACTCCTGAACTCACCGGATCTGTTGCTGTGCGACGAGCCCACCACGGCCTTGGACGTCACTACCCAGGCGGGGATCGTGAGGCTCCTCCGCGAAGAGCAACAGTCACGGGGAATGGGCATGCTCTTCATTGCGCACGACCTCAATCTTGCGGCCAGCTTGTGTGAACGCGTCTACGTGCTTCGCCGGGGGGAAGTGGTGGAGCAGGGGCCAACCCGGACTGTCTTTCTGACGCCGGAGCAGGACTACACCCGGCAGCTGGTTGAGGCTACCCCTGTGATTGAAGCGGGCGGCTTGGCTGCGCCTGTGGTCGCGGGGTCCCCGCTGCTGAAGGTTTCGGGGCTATCAAAAACGTACCAACTGCCCCGCGGCGAAATCATCACCGCCTTGGACGACGCCGGTTTCAGCCTCCCTGAGGGTGGGTCGTTGGGGATCGTGGGTGAATCCGGGTCCGGAAAGTCCACCTTGGCCCGGCTGGTGGTGGCGCTGGAAACCGCCACATCGGGTGAACTCACGTTGCGTGACGTCCCCCGGCCGCGCCGGGCCCTCAAGGCCTCTGAACGGAAAGTCCTGGCCAAGGATGTCCAGATCGTGTTCCAGGATCCCTACCTCTCTTTGGACCCGCGCATCCCTGTAGGAAACGCGGTGGCAGATGTCTTCCGCCTGCATCAGAAGCAAGGACGCAAGGAAGCCAAAGTCAGCGCCCGGGTCCTGTTGGGGCGGGTGGGCATCGGACCGGAACGTTTCGACGCACGGCCTCGCGCCCTCTCGGGTGGGCAGAGGCAACGGGTCGCGTTGGCCAAAGCGCTCGCTGCCCGCCCCCGTCTCCTGGTGCTGGACGAGGCCACCAGCGCCTTGGACGTCTCTGTCCAAGCCCAGGTTCTGGAGCTCGTGGAGGAATTGCGGGACCAACTCGGACTGACCATCTTGTTCGTCACCCACGATCTGGCTGTGGTCTCACGGCTTTGTTCCGAGCTTCTGGTGATGCATCAGGGCCGGATCGTTGAGCAGGGGCCGACGGCTCGAATCCTTGAGGACCCTGGGGACGACTACACGCGGAACCTCATCGCCTCCCGTCCCCGGCCATTGTGGGACGCCGAGCCGGTCACTGCCTGACCGGTGAGAGATTAACCATTGAAATAGGAGAATTTCCCGTGAATACCACCGTTTTCGAACGGAATGTCCCGCAGGCCGCCGTCGTATCCCGTGCCTTGGAAGGCGCGGCCCACCGGCCGTTCTGGATCGACCACCTCAAGGACTCAGCCACACGCTACCCGCAACTCGACGGCGACGCTGCCGCGGACCTCGTGATCGTTGGTGGCGGCTACACCGGATTGTGGACGGCGCTGCGAGCCAAGGAACGCGATCCCGGCCGGACGGTGATCCTGCTGGAAGGGGAGCGGGTGGCATGGGCAGCTTCGGGCCGCAACGGCGGCTTCTGCGAGGCGAGCCTCACCCACGGCCATGAGAATGGCAAGAACCGCTGGCCTGATGAGCTGGAGACCCTCGACCGGCTGGGCATGGAGAACCTGGACCGCATGCAGGAAGCCGTGGAGAAGTACGGCATGGATTGCGAGTGGGAGCGCACCGGTGAACTGAACGTTGCAGTGGAACCGCACCAGGTGGCTTGGCTCAAGGAGGACGAAAGCCCTGGCAGCGTCTTTCTGGACCAGGAAGCCGTGCGTGCAGAGCTCAACTCTCCCACCTACCTGGCCGGTCGCTGGCATAAAGACTCCGTGGCGATGGTCCACCCGTACAAGCTGGGACTTGAGCTGGCTCGGGTGGCAGCGGAGCTGGGCGTGGTGATCTACGAGGACACCCGCGTGCGCGAGTTGAAGGACCACGAACAGGGCGTCACCGTTGTTACTGAGCGAGGCAACGTGGAAGCGGACAACGTGGTCCTCGGTACCAACGTGTTTCCGTCACTGCTCAAACGGAACCAGCTGATGACGGTGCCCGTCTATGACTACGCGCTGATGACCGAGCCCCTGAGCGCGGAGCAGTTGGAGTCCATCGGATGGTCCCAGCGGCAAGGGATAGGGGATGTTGCCAACCAATTCCACTATTACCGCATTACCAAGGATCACAGGATCCTGTTCGGTGGCTATGACGCCCTCTACTTCTGGGGCCGGCGCGTGGACCAGCGGCACGAGCACCAGCCAGCGACGTGGGAGAAGATCGCCTCGCACTTCTTCACGACGTTCCCGCAGCTCGAGGGCCTGAAGTTCACGCACAAGTGGGCCGGACCCATCGATTCGAGCACCCAGTTCTGCGCGTTCTTCGGCACGGCGCGGAAGGGACGGGTGGCGTATGCGGCAGGATTCACCGGACTCGGCGTAGGGGCCACGGCATTTGCAGCCGACGTCCTGCTGGATCTCCTGGCCGGCCTGGATACCGAACGCACCCGGGTGGAAATGGTCCGGAAACGGCCCCTGCCCTTCCCTCCTGAGCCGCTCGCTTCCCTGGGCATCAACCTGACACGCTGGTCCATGGACCGCGCCGATCACAATCGGGGAAAACGGAACCTGATCCTCAAAGCGCTCGACGCCGTCGGGTTGGGATTCGACTCCTGACCCCCTTTCGTTGCGGGGCCTGTTTTGCACGTTTAGATCCCGCGTGAGCGTGTAGAGCGGGCCTCGCAACGCAGGGCGGGTTCGTTGTGGGGCCTGCTTTGCGCGTTTAGATCGCGCGTTAGCGTGTAGAGCGGGCCTCGCAACGCAGGGCGGGTCCGTTGTGGGGCCTGTTTTGCACGTTTAGGTCCCGCGTTAGCGTGTAGAGCGGGCCTCGCAACGCAGGGGTGAATCGGTGAGCTAGCGTTTGGCGGTCGGCTTTCGTTGAGTGGAAGCGCTCGACGCCGGACGCTTGGCCGGCGTCGTTGGCGTACGGGGAGCGGGACGCTTCACGGGAGTAGCCTTCGCTGCACCGGACGATCGCGGAGCCGAAGCAGCCGGGCGTCTGGTGGGGGTTCCTGCACGCGGAGCCGGTTTGCGGGGTGCGGGAGTGCGCTTTACAGCCGGTGGCCGTCGAACGGGAGTTCCGGCCCGCGAACCAAACGACGGCACCACCGCTCCCAGGAAAAGCACGCCCAGGGTCCCAAAACCTGCCACGGCTGCCAAGTAGAAGTAGATGTCGGAATCCTGAGTGCTTAGGGCACTCCCCAGAGCGTTGGCGTCCTGGTTGAACGCGATGCCCCACATTCGCAGGAAGGCGATGCTGCAACCGATGAAAAGGCTGGTGCCCACTGCGCCAAGGAGGACCACAATGTAGCGTCGCCGGTTGAAGACCTGCACGATGGACGCCAGATAGCAGATCACTACGGACCCCAGGAACAGGTACAACACCAGTTCCTCCAGCACCACAGCGGCCAGCACCAACAGCCCGAGCGAGACGAACGCGGACACCACCGCAAGCTTCCCGCTGTTCCCCATGTGACGCATGAGGTTAATCATCGCCGACCAAGTGGCCACGCCACGCCGTCGTACATTGCAGTTAGATACCGTTGCGAGGCCCGCTCTGCGCCGTATGAGCCCGTGAGAATGCGCAGAGCGGGCCCCACAACGGGTTGCCCAAACCTACTTGATGACGTACCCATGCATGATGGTCATGACGGCAGCGACGCTCTGCTCGCGGGTGCGCTCAGGGTTGTACGTCTGCCGGTCGAGGCCGACCACGAAGATGGCACCAAAAATTGCCGCCTCCAAGGATCCCCGGGCAATGCTCTCATCAACCTTGTAGCCGGACGCTACGCTCTCCACCGCAGAGCCGATCACGGCCAGAAGTTCAGCGCGAAGCTCGGCAAACACGGCACTCCATTCACCGGGAGTGCGCCAGTTTTCGCTGACCCACAGGCGGGCGAAGGAGGGGTAGTCGTCCATGAATTCCATGGCTTGGCCCACCATATTGGTCATGGCTTCCAGGGGGTCGTTGGCCTGTCCGCGGACGTCCTGGAGCCGGACCAGCATGATGTCCACACCGTGCCGCAAGAGCTGCGCAATGAGGTCGGACTTGCTGCCAAAGTTGTAATAGACAGTCCCCTTGGACACCCCGGCGGCGGCCGCGATTTCATCCACGGTTACGCCCGCAGCGCCGCGCTCGCCGATCAGCTCCATGGAGGCCTCGAACAGGCGCTGCTTGGTGGCGTTGGTGCGGCCCGGGCGGAGTTTCTTCTCCGAGAGACTGGCGCCGGTTTCGGAAGGAACCGGCTCGGTGGTGCTCATACTGCGATCTCCGGCTTCAGCGTTTTGAGGGTCCACATCTTGTGCTTGCGGACAGCGAGCGTTGACAGTGCCGCTCCCAGCAAAGTGTATCCAAGCAGACCCAGTACGGTTGGCCAGATCATGCTGAGCTCACCGCCATAGATCAGGTGCCTCATGCCGGTGACCACGTATCCCATAGGCAGGACCTCGTGAACAACATGGAGCGGCATGGGGGTGGTTTGCCACGGGAACGTTCCGCCCGACGAAACGAGCTGCAGGACCAGCAGGATCAGCACCACGAACTTTCCGGGCGTGCCCATGAGCGCCACGATGCCTTGGATGATCGCGCTGAACGCCATCACGGCTGCAAGCATGAACAGCCACATCCCGATCGGGTGCGCGGGGTTCAGGCCCAGGCCGAGATTCACCACCAGGGTGAGGATGGTGGCCTGCAGCACGGACACCACGAAGAACGGCAGCCAGCCTCCGACGGCGATTTTCCAGGCGGGGGCGTTCGAGGCGAGGGCCCGTTGGGTAATGGGTCGCATGGCCTGAACCAGCATGAATACGCCGATCCACAGTGCGAGGGTCAGGAAGAACGGTGCCAGGCCGGCGCCGTAAGAGCCCGCCTTGGCCTGGGAGACGTTGTCCACGGCCACGGGATCCGCGATCACCTTGGACACGCTGCTCTTCTGTTCATCGTTCGGGTTGGGGATGTCTCCCGCGCCCTTGGCGAGCTCGGTGGCCAGGGTGTGGGCGCCGTCGGAGGCTGTGACTCCGCCGCTGGCCAGCTGGCTGGCGCCGTTGTCCACTTGGCGGGCGCCGTCGTCGAGCTTGCCGGCCCCTTCCAGGGCGGTTTGCTGCCCCGCGGCCAACGTTGAGGCGCCCGTGCTCAGTTGCCCGGCGCCATCGGCAGCCTTCGAGATCGCGTCGGTCAGGGCTGGTGTCGCGGCGGCGAGCTTGGATGCCCCGGCGCTCACGGCAGCTGAACCGTCCGATAGCTGCTGGATCTTGGCCGCATCACCAGTGATCTTGGTCTTCGCGTCCGTCACCGGGCTCGATGCTGCGGCGGCGTCAAAGTCCGCCAGGACCTTCTCGGCCTGCTCCTGTGTCAGGACACCTGCAGTCACCAGTCGTGCGTTGGATTCCACCACGCGGTTGCGGAGGCCCTTGTCTGCCGCTTCGAGCTGTCCGACGACGTCCTGGACTTTTGCGTTCAGCTCGGCGTTTCCGGCGGCTACTTGCGCTGCGCCGTCGGCGAGTTTCTGCGAATCACCAGGAAGGGTAGCGGTTTTATCCTTGAGCTCGGTCAGTCCCGAACTCAGCTGGCCGGCACCGGTGTTCAGTTGTACCGCGCCATCCCGCAATTGGGTCTGGCCGGCCACGAGTTGGTCGGCGCCGGTCACTAACTGAGTGGTGCCGTCGTGCAGGGTTGCGGCACCGTCACTGAGTTTGCCAACGCCCGTGGCCAACTCCGAGGCGCCATCAGCAGCCTTCACGATGGACGCATGGATGGTGCCGAAGCCGGTGAGGAGCTGGTTGGCGGTTTCCTCGCCCACTTCCTTGGCCACTGTGGAGTGGACGGCTGTTGTGAGCTTGTCCACGATGGTGCTCAGGAGGTAGTTGTTGGCGTCGTTGGTGGTGACGTGCAGCATGGCCTGGTTGGCGGCGTCGAAACTGCCGGGGGAGACCAGGTTGGCGGAGAAATCCTTGGGGATGCGCAGCGCGAAGGCATACTCACCCGTACGAACACCGGCATCGGCGTCCTCGGCGCTGGACACCTGCTTCCAGTTGAAGACGTGTCCCTCAACCAGGCTGTCTGCCACCTTCTTGCCCGCCTGCAGTTCGGTACCGTCCGACGACGTTGCTCCCGTGTCCTCCACCACCAAGGCGGCGTCGATCTGGTTCAGGTTGCCGTACGGGTCCCAGTTCGCGTAAAGGTACACGGCGCCGTAGAGCAACGGGACCATGGTCAGGGCGAGGATGGTCAGCTTGGGCAGGAGCCCGCCGGTCATGCGCTTGAGTTCGGAGCGGGCGAGCCGCAGAACAGTCACTTTGCAGTCCTTTGAAGGTTTACGGATTCAGGTTGGGCAGCTGCGGATGTTTCAGATGCCGGTTCGGCCGCGTGCTTGGCTTTGGGCTCGACGGCGGCTGCTGGCTTGGGCTGGGCGGGCCCGGTTTGGGTTGTCTTTTCTTTGGCCGGGGCGGGTTTCGCTTCCGGTTCAGGGGGATGCGTGACGGAGTTTCCAATCACCGCCGCGGGGCCGGTCCAGTTGTCCGGGAGGGAACCCACGACGGCGACGACGGCAAGTGGCCGCCCGGCGTCGGACGCCAATGCCTGAAGTCGCGGTAACCACGACGCGGAATCAGCACTGTGGCGATCCGGGGAGTCGACAACAAGGAGGTCGGTGGCCGGATCTGCCAAGGCAAGCGCGGTGAGGAGTTCAAGTCGGCGGGTGGCCGGAATTTGTTCTATCCAGAGTCCGGCGATGTCCTCGAAGCTGTTGACCTTTAGCCAGGGCTTGCTCAGCAGGGCGCCACGGTAACGGCGGGGGATCAGGGAGAGGTCTTCGGTGACCAGATCGCGGACACTCAGGTGCTGCTCGGGTTCGTTGACGCCGGGGGAGTCCACCAAGGCGCTGGCGAGGCGGATTTTCTTGGTCTTGGTGGTGTTGTCCCAGCTCAGGATGCCGTCGCTTGGCTTCATGCGGCCGCTCAGAGCCAACGCCAAAGCGGTCCGCTGGTCCTGGCCCTCTCCGGCCACGAGCAGGAGTTCGCTGCGGCGGACTTGCAGTGACGTTGCCGGGAGGAGATCGTCCCGACGGCCGTTGATCTGGAGTTGCTGTACGGACAGCACAATGAAGCCTTTCGCAGAAATGGTGTCTGCTGAAAGTCTAACTAAACTGACCAGTCAGTTCAAATAAGGGTTTTAGAGGCCGTACTTTTCCAGAAGCCTTAGCCAGACTTCGCTGATGGTGGGGTACGACGGAACTGCATGCCAGAGACGGTCCAGCGGGACTTCGCCCACGATCGCAACGGTTGCAGAGTGGAGGAGCTCGGCGACGCCCGGGCCCACAAAGGTAGCGCCGAGGATCACCTTCCGGTCCTCATCCACCACTATTTGCGCCCAGCCTTTGTAGTCGGGGGAGTGCAACTGGGAGCCGGACACATCTATGGGCAGTTCCACACCGGTGACGTTCTTGCCCTGCAACAATGCCTGCTCCAAGCTCGGGCCCACGGAGGCAACCTCAGGATCGGTGAAGACGACACTGGGGACTGCATGCTGATTGGCGGTTTGGGCCCAAGGGCTCCAAGGCTGCGGCGTTCCTTTGAGCTTGCCGTTGGCCCGGGCGACGATCGCGTCACCGGTGGCACGGGCCTCGTATTTACCCTGGTGCGTCAGGAGGACCTTGCCGGCCGCGTCGCCGGCAGCGTAGAGCCATAGTCCGCTGGTTCCATCACTTGCGGGTCCTTCCACCAAACCGCTGGCTTCGGTTGTGAGTCGCAGGGGCTTACCGTCCTTTGCTTCAACGCCCACATTTTCCAGGCCCAGATTGGCCAAAGCGGGGTGCCGTCCCGAGGCGACCAGTAGTTGGTCGGCGGTGGTGGTTTTGCCGTCGAACGTGACTGTCACCGAGCCGTCGTCGTTCTTCTCCGTTTTCTCCACATCGGTGTGCAGGTGAACAGCGACGCCGTCGGCGCGAAGCCCTGCCAGGACCAGGTTCGCGGCTTCCTCCGGGTAGCTGCTCAGCAAGCGGCCGCGGGCGATCAGCGTGACGTTCGAACCGAGCCGGGCGAATGCCTGCGCCATTTCCACGCCTGCAACGCCGCCGCCGAGCACCACAAACCGCTTGGGAACTTCCTTGGCTGCCGTGGCGCCGCGGGTTGTCCAGAACGTTATGTCTTTCAAGCCGTCAATGTCCGGGACGGTAGGGATTGAACCCGTCGCGATCACCACAGCATGGTGGGCCTTCAGCGCGTAGCTGTTGCCATCGAGCCCATCCACCTGGACCTCGCGCGGGCCTGTGATACGGCCGCGTCCACGAATTAACTCAATGCCGGCGCTGTCCAGCCATTCGACCTGGCTGCCGTCCTGCCAGTTATTGGTGAACCAATCCCGATGCTTCAGCGCGGCCTCGGCATCAATGGTTCCATTGATTGCCTCCTTTGCGCCCGGCACCACTTGGGCGGCGTGGAGCACACTCCCCGGACGGAGGAGCGCCTTGGACGGGATGCATGCCCAGTATGAGCACTCACCGCCCACCAATTCGTTTTCGATGATCACCGCCGTCAGGCCGCCGCGAACCACCCGGTCCGCCACGTTTTCCCCTACGGCGCCCGCGCCGATAACAATTACGTCGAATTCCCGGGAGCTCTCGGCAGTCATGGGGAAAGCCTACGCCGGGTTGGTATGCGTTGTGAGGCCCGCTTTGCGCGCTTTGGGTGGGTTTTGGGGTGCAGAGTAGGCCCCGCAACGCGCCCCCCGTTCGTTGTGAGGCCCGCTCTGCGGGCTTTGGGTGGGTTTTAGGGTGCGGAGTAGGCCTCGCAACGCAGGAACTACGCCTGCATCGCGCCCTTGAACCAGCCCGTGATGCTCGCCGGGTGCGTGATCGCGGTGCCAACAACGACGGCGAACGCCCCGGCGTCGAGGGCCTGCCGTGCCTGGGCCGGGGTGTGGATCCGGCCCTCGGCGATGAGTGGCTTGCCAAGGTCCGCCGACGCGATGAGTGAAAGCAGCGCCAGGTCCGGGCCCTCCGTCTTCGGGCGCTCGCCGGTGTAGCCGGACAAAGTAGTGCCGATCAGGTCTGCCCCAGCCTCGACGGCGGCAACCGCGTCGTCGAACGAGCCACAATCTGCCATGACCAAAGCGTGTGATTCGGCGTGAATACCGGCCACAGTTTCAGACAGCGACAGGCCGTCCGGCCGCTCCCGCCGGGTTCCATCAATCGCCACAACATGCGCTCCGGCATTCGCAACGGCCAGGGCATGGCGAAGGGTTGGTGTGATGAAGACGCCATCGTGCCCGTCTTTCCAGAGGCCAATGACCGGAACCTCGACGGCGGTGCGCGTGAACTGCACGTCGGCCAACCCTTGGACGCGGATCGCCGCAGCGCCGCCGGTGACCGCTGACGCGGCCACCTGCGCTGTGGTCCGGGGATCGCGCATGGGCTCACCAGGGTACGCCTGGCAGGAGACGATCAGCTGGGAATGGAGGGCTTCGAGGCTTTCGGGGGTGAGGATCATGATGTCTTCCTGACGTGCGGACTACTTAAGGACGAGTTTCGCGGCGCCAACAATGGCCGCTGTATTGCCAAGGGCTGCCCGGACGACGGGCACAGACGCCAAGGGAGCCAGCAGTTCCTGTCGCAAGGCAAACTCCATGGGCTTCCACCAGAGTTCGCCGGCGTCGGCCAAGCCACCGGAGATCACCACGGTTTCGGGGTCGAGGATGTTGATGAGTCCGCCCACGGCCTGGCCCGCTGCTGCTGCGCCAACTTCGATGGCACGCAAAGCGGCGGCGCGGCTACCACCAAAGCGGGCGTCAGCTTCGCCGTCGCCCGCTTCAGCAGCAGAGGCAAGTCCAAACACGCCCCGCGTGTCCAATGCCTCTAAGGCAGAACCGCCAAACCGCAGGTACGACTCATAAACCGCGGGCCCCGATGCGATAGCCTCCACGTGTTCAGATCCACCGCACACACACGGCAGCGGAACACCGTCGCAGGAGGCATAAGGCGAAGCGAAGTGCCCTACATGCCCGCCCACAAAACGGTGACCCAAAACAGGAGCGCCGTTCAGCACAAAACTTCCGCCAACTCCCGTTCCAAACGCCACCATGAGCGAACTTGAGGAGCCGGCGGCCGCACCCAGCCAGGCTTCACCCAGGGCATGTGCGTGGACGTCGTTGACGGCGCGCACGGCCGAAGCAGGAAGTGAAAGGCGGGCCGAAAGCCCGGCAACAAGTGCAGTGCCAGCCCAACCATGTATCGCATCCGTCGCGGACACCACCGACCCGGCAACAGCATCAATCACCCCTGCGGAGCCAATGCCGACGCCGGAAACTGAAATTCCGGCGTCGGCAGCGCGCGCCACCAAGCCCGAGATCAGCGCTGCGGTGGCGTCGAGGATGGCTTCGCCACCGGCCCGCTTCAACGTCGGGATGGTCTCCGACATCAGCACTTCGCCGGAAGGGGCAACAACCCCGGCGGCGGTTTTGGTGCCGCCGAGGTCAACGCCGATCACGTGGGTCATCGAAGCGGTCATGGAAGCGGTCATGGAAGCCTAGACCAGCCCGTTCCGCTCCAGAATTTCGCGAATCGCGGAAGTCTCAGCAGCGTTCAAAGACAGCATCGGCGAGCTCATGGTGTTGGACTCGATGACGCCCATAACCTGCAGCGCGGTCTTGAAAGCACCGAGACCTGCAGCGCCACCGGAGACGCGGCCGTTGGGGGTGTACACAATGTCGAAGACGTCGGCCAGGCGGTCCTGCTCCCTTGCCGCGAGAGCCCAGTCGCCGGCCTGGGCCGCGTCGAACAGGCGGCGATAACCGGCCGGATCAACATTGCCAAGGCCCGGAACAACGCCTTGCGCGCCGCCCAGAAGGGCGCCGTCCACTACAACTTCGTGACCGGTGAAGATATCAAAGTTGGGGATGTCCTTGGCTGCGAGGAGCAACTGGCGGAAGGAAACGTCGTCTCCCGAAGAGTCCTTGACGCCGGCAATGACGCCGTCGCGGCCGAGGCGAACCAAGAGATCCGTAGGCAGTTTGAAGTGCGTGCGAACGGGGACGTCGTAGGCGAAAATCGGCTTCTCGATTGCGGCGTGGATGCTGCGGAAGTGGGTTTCGGTCTCCGCGGCGTTGCCAATCGCGTAGTACATGGACGTGACCACGATCGCATCGGCACCCAGGTCAACCACTTTGCGTGCTTCCTCGATCACGCGGTTGGTGGTTTGTTCGTTGGCGCCCACGATCAGCGGAACCGCACCGGCGTTGGCGTCGGCGATGGTGGAAACCACCAGCTCACGCTCGTCGTTGGTCAGGTAGGGGACTTCGCCGGAGGAGCCGAGGACGAAAAGTCCGGACACACCGCCGTCGATCAGGTGTTTGGTGACGTTCTTCAACGACGCGGTGTCGATGCTGCCGTCTGCGTGGCGGGGGGTGATGACCGGGGGGATGACGCCCTGGAACTGAGTGGACACAGAATTCTCCGTTGTTTGTAGCTTGTGAAGGGAAAAACTAGATGTGGAGCAGGCTTGGCGCGGCGCCCAGCAGCTTCTTGGTGTAGTCGTTGCTGGGGTTATCGAAGACCTGGGCTGCCGACCCTTGCTCGACGATCTTGCCGAAGTACATGACGCAGATGCGATCAGAGACGTAGCGGACGGTCTGGATGTCGTGCGAGATGAACACCATGCCGAGGTTCAGTTGGGTCTTCAAGTCGGACAGCAGGTTCAGGACCTGAGCACGGACGGAAACGTCCAGGGCCGACGTCGGCTCGTCAGCCACGATGATGTCCGGGTCCAACGCCAGGGCGCGGGCGATAGCCACACGCTGGCGCTGACCACCGGAAACCTGCGACGGCGTCACCTCGGATGCCGATTGCGGCAAGCCCACCAGCGCCAACAGTTCCTTGACCTTGGCAGCGCGGGATGCAGCGTTGCCGATGCCGTGGATCTGCAGCGGATCCGTGAGGATGTCCTGGATGGTCATGCGTGGATTCAGCGCCGTCGCCGGGTCCTGGAAGACAACGGAGACGGAGCGGCCAAACTGCTTGCGCATGGCGGCGTTCCGCTTGATGGCGGGCTTTCCGTGGAACAACACCTTGCCCGACGTCGGCGGCTGAAGCCCCACAAGCACTGACGCGAGTGTGGACTTGCCGCAGCCGGACTCACCGACGATGCCCACGGTCTCGCCGCGGCTGATGGTGAAGTCCACGCCGTCCACGGCTTTGACGATGTTCGGCCGGAAGAGGCCGCCGGTTCGTGCGTGGTGGTAGACCTTGACGTCGTTGAGCTCGATGACCGGCTGTGACCCTTGCTGAACGAACTCGCTCATTTCGCGTCCTCCTTCAAGTGGCTGGCCCAGTAGTGGTCGGCATCGTCACCGCTCGGCGAGGCCACAGTGGTGAGGACCAGTTTCTGGTGGGGGTCGGCGTCGACACGCTGTGATCGTGGTGCGAAGCGGTCTCCCGTTGCGAAGTCCCGCGGGGACGGGACCGTGCCGGGGATCTGATGCAGCCGGACAGCGTCAGCCTCGATGGAGAGGACAGCACCCAGCAACCCGCGGGTGTACTCGTGCTTGGGGTTCTGCAGAAGCTCGGAAGCCTGTGCGGATTCCACCACTTGGCCGGCGTACATCACCGTGATGCGGTGGGCCAGCGAGGCCACCAAGGCGAGGTCGTGGCTGACGAAAACCATCGCGAAGCCGAGTTGTTCGCGGAGCTCGTTGAGCAGATCCACAACCTGCTTTTGGACTGTCACGTCCAGGGCGGTGGTGGGCTCGTCGGCGACAACGATCTTTGGCGAACGGGACAACGCCATCGCGATCAGCACGCGTTGGCGCTGGCCGCCGGAGAGTTCGTGAGGGTAGCTGGCGAGCGTTCGGACGGGATCCAGCTTGACCATTTCCAGCAGCTCGGCGGGAGTCTTGCGGCCGCCACGCTTGGTGAGCTGTTCCATCTGGTCCTTGATTTTCATGGACGGATTCAGGGAGCTCAGGGCGTCCTGGTAGACCATGGCGATCTGCTCGCCGCGCAGGCCTTCGTAGGCTTTGGGGTTGCTGTGTTGGGTCTTGGCGTCCAGCAGTTCTTTGCCGTCGAACATGATGGACCCGGTGACCTGCGCCGTTTTGGGCAGCAAGCCCATGACTGCGAGGGAGGTGATCGACTTGCCACAACCGGATTCGCCCACCAAACCCATGGTTTCGCCTTCACGGACGGTGAAGGAGACGTTGTCCACGATCGCGATGTCGCCGAAGCGGCCCGGGAAGCGGATGGACAGGTTCTTCACTTCCAGGACGTTGCGGGCACCGGGAGAGACCTGCGGGAGGCGGTCGGTGCGCTTCGCTTCGATGGCTGCCAGCAGTTCCAGCTCGCGGTCCAACAGGAGGTGCGGGTTGGCGGCGGCCAGCTTCACATCGGTGAGGACGGCTGAAGTGCCGACATCAGAGGTGACGGTGTCGCCGGAAGCTGCGCGGACGCCGTCGAGCTCGTGTTGCTCAACCACGGAGGGCTGGGCCACGGACGTTGCGACCTCAGCGTCGACAGCAACGGCGGCTGAAGTACCGTCGTCGTCCTTCACTACCGGCGCGCGGCGCAGCTTCGGGTTCACCATGGCGTCGGTGAGGCCCTCGGCCAGGATGTTAAGGGACAGTACGGTGAGCAGGATGGTCACGCCGGCAAAGGTGGTCGCCCACCAACCGCCCGACAGGACAAGGTTGCGGCCGTAGGAAATGACGTTGCCCCACGAGGGAGCGGGGTCCTGCACACCGGCGCCCAGGAAGGAAAGTGAGGCTTCAAGGATGATGGCGTCGGCAACCATGACCGTGGCGAACACCAGTACGGGAGCTGCGGTGTTGCGGACAATGTGCTTGACCAGGATGTAGAACCGGCCGGCACCGATCACGCGTTCGGCACGGACGTAGTCTTCGCCGTACTGGGCCAGCACGTTGGCGCGGACCACACGTGCCAGTTGGGGAGTGTAGATGATGGCGATCGCGATGATGATTGTCGGGACCGAGTTGCCGAAGGCGGCCAGCAACACAGCAGCCAGCGCGATGCCGGGGAAAGCCATGAGGATGTCCATGAGCCGCATGATGATCTCGTTGACGGACTTGCTGGACGTCGCGGCGAAGGAGCCGAGGAGCGCGCCGGCAAGGATGGCCAGCGCAACTGCACCGAGGCCGATCAGGAGCGATGACTGTGCGCCGAAGAGGAGACGCGAGAAGATGTCGCGGCCCAGACGATCGGTGCCGAAGAAGTGCTCGGCGCCCGGCGGGGTGGCCGGAATGAAGGTCTCCAGAGGATCGTGGGGTGCGATCACCGGCGCGAAAATGGCCGCGAAGACAATCATGATGAGGAAGAGCAGGGCGATACGGGAACCCCACGGCAGGGCCTTGAAACGAATGCCCGGGGCACTTAGCCGTTCTGCGAGCTTGCTGCGCATGAGCTATACCGTCCTGATTCGGGGGTTGATGAGCAGGTAAAGAAGGTCCACCACGATGTTCACCAGAACGAAGGTGACGGAGATGGTGAGCACCACGCCCTGGACCAGGTTGACGTCCAGGTTGGTGATGCCGTTGAGGATCAGCTGGCCCATGCCGGGCAGGGCGAAAATCATTTCAATCACGACGGCGCCACCCAGCAAGTAGCCCACGCGAAGTCCCAGCACGGTCACCGGGGTGACGAGCGCGTTGCGGAGGACGTTCTTGGAGACAACCTCGCGGTACGGGACTCCGTTGCCGATAGCGGTGCGGACATAATCGCGGTCCAGTTCTTCCACCATGGAGGTACGGACCACGCGGATCAGCGAGGCTGACACGGGGATGCCGAGCGCCAACGCCGGGAGCACCATGGAGTTGAGCCAACCGCCGAAGCCGGATTCCGGCGTCGCAATTCCGCCTGAGGGAAACATCGGGTTGGCACCGAGCGCGAACCACTGGATGAGGAGGATGCCGAGCCAGAACGACGGCGTAGCGATCGCCGCGATGGAGAAGACGCGGACCAACTGGTCCTGCCACTTGTCGCGGTACAGGGCTCCCAGAATGCCGAACGCCAGGGAAAGCACGATCGCAATGAGGACACCCAGGAAGGTGAGCTGCAACGTCAGGGGGAACGCCGAGCCGATCATGGAAGCCACCGACTTGGCCGGCGGGGTAGTGACACCGAGGTCGAACTGCAGGAGCTTGCCGAGGAATCGGAAGTACTGCAGGACCAGGGAATCGTTGAGGCCATTTTCCTGGCGGTACTGCTGCTTCGCTTCTTCACTGGCGCCGTCACCGAGGGCCGAGCTGGCCTGGTCGCCGGGAGCGGCCTGCAGGACGAGGAAGACGAGCAACGTGATGCCCAGGATCATCAATGGCAATGCTGCAAGTCTGCGGCCAAGCAGACGCAATATCGTGACCAATTTGTTCTCCGGTTGGTTGGGTGCTGCTGGTTGTGGGGCCTGCTCTGCGCGTTATTCGGGGGATTTAGGCCGCAGAGCAGGCCTCACAACTCGAAGGGTGCTTAGGCAGTTCGTCCGACGTCGATGAACGACAGGCCGGTGGTGGGCAGGGGCTGGAAGCCGTTGAGTTTCTTCTCGTCCCACGCGCTGGGTAGCTGGCGGTGGAACACTGGATACAGCGGAACTTCGTCCGAGACCATATCCACAATTTCGCCGACGATCTTCTTCGCCTCGTCACCGGAAGCCTGCGAGCCCTTGTTCATGAGTTCCTGCAGCCTGGTGCGCTCAGGGGTGGTCCAGAACGCGCGCTTGTCCATCCACGTTGCGCCTGAGTAGAACCAGCTCAAAAGAAGGTCTGCATCGTTGCCGAACACCGAGGGATCGCCGGGGGCTGCCACCACGGAGAAGTCGCCCTTGCCAACGCGGTCGCTGTACAGGGCGCCGGACTGAAGGCTCTTGACGGTGACCTTGACGCCCGGGATCTTGTTCCAGGATTCGAGGATCAACGGGGCAACGTCCTTGACCCAGGCGGTGTCCGTGGTGAGGAGCTCGAACTCGAGGCTGGTGACCCCCGCCTGCTTCAGCAGTTCCTCAGCTTTGGAAGTATCGAAGCCGTAGACGTTCTTGGCCTTGACGTAGTCCGGGTGGCCTTCCTGGAAGTAGGAAGTCGCGGCCTTGGCGTTGCCGAACAGGGCCTTTTTGATGATGGATTCTTTGTCCATGCCGAAGTGCAAGGCCTGGCGGACAAGCTTGTTGTCGAACGGCGCCTTGGCGCAGTTGAACATGAGGAACAGCAGGCCGAAGGACTGGACGGATTCAACCTTGACCTTGGACTTCAGGCCGTCAACGTCCAGGTAAGGAACGTCCTCGATCGCTTGGACACGGCCGGACTGGACTGCGGTAACGCGGGCTGCGGCGTCGGAGAGCAGCAGCCAGGTCATGCCCTTGGCCAGTGCGGGTTTGGGGCCGTTGTAGTCGGCAAATGCTTCGAAGACGATCTTGTCGTCCTTGACGGCGGAGACCAGCTTGTAGGGGCCGGAGCCGACAGGTGCGGCGTCGAACGCCTTCAGGTCGGTCGCGAGTGCCTTGGGGACGATCTTCACTACAGAAATGCGCGGTCCGAAGCCCGGGAACGCGTACTTAAGGGTGAACTCAACCGTCTTCGCATCCAGCGGCTTGACGTCCTGGATGAAGGGGATGAACTGGGAGAACAAGGACTTGTTCGCCGGATCCATCACGCGGGTAAAGGAGAAAGCGACGTCTTCGGTGGTGACGGGGGAGCCGTCGTGGAACTTGGCGCCGTCGCGGATGGTCACCTGGTAGGTGGTGTCGTTGACCTTATTGGGATCCGTAGCCGCCAGGGCGTTGTAGGGCTGGCGCGTGGCCGGGTGGAGTTCAATAAGGCCCTCGAAGATGTGCAGGTTCGCTGCCATCGGTGTTGCTCCGGACGAGCTCAGGGGATCGAAGCCGGTGGACAGCGCGTAGGAAATGCCTGCCTCAATGATGAGGTCCTTGTTGATGGCCGCAGTGTTGGCGGTTGACCCTGTGGTGGTGCTGGCAGCGCCGCCGCACGCGGAGAGGGTTGCCGTGAAGGCGGCTGCTGCACCAACTGCGCCGCTTAGCTTCAGGAAGTTCCGGCGGCTGGCGTCGTTGACCAGCGGCAGGCTTTGGATCGTCTTGCTCATAAGGTGCCTCACCATTCGCATTTCGTGGGTTATCGGATGTAGGACGTCCGATGCTCGTAGTGAAACTGTAAGGGCGGTCACAACGGAACGTCAAGTATGAAAAGGCGATGCGGGTTTCGCCTGTGCGCGGGGAGTATTGACGGCTACGGCCGGTCCGTGGGGGAAATCTCAGAGAATTCCCGGCTCGTATCTATGACGGAGGTGGGACATCCGATATTGTATGCTGCGAGCTACCCGTTCTTTGGTGGGCACTATGCTCGCCTCAATATTAACACCGCACCTGCTCCCCAACCTGGCCTCGCCGGAGTGCGGGGCAGGTGCATCGGCAAGGAGAAAGCCATGACAACTTCCGGCGTGGTTCCGCAGGCGCGGTTCAGTGCACAGGCCCGGCTGCGTGCCTTGCAGTCGGACATTATGGAATTGATCCTTGAGCGTGAGCTCGAGGCTGGCGATCCGTTGCCCACGGAGAGTGAGCTCTCTGTCGCCCTGGGCGTAGGTCGAAACACTCTCCGCGAATCCCTCAAGGTGCTCCAGGCCCTTGGCGTGATTGAGATCCGCCACGGCTTCGGCATGTTTGTGGCGCCGAGCAACTTTGATGCATTGGCTGATGGGCTCACGTTCCGGGGGAGGCTTTCGCTTCGCCATCAGGGACTTGAAGCCCTCCAGCTGGTAGATGTACGCCAGGCTCTCGAATCCGGGCTGATTGGCTCTTCCATGGATGTCATGACCAAGGAACAGCTTGCCTCCATCGAGGAGGCCGTGAAGCAGATGGAAGATCTGGCTGCCGCTGGCGAGAACTTCGTCGCCGCCGATGCCGAGTTCCACCGCCGCCTTTTCGAACCTCTCAACAATGAACTCCTGATCAATCTCATGGGGGTCTTCTGGAAGGTCTACCGGAAGATCCACGTGGAGATCGGCCCGGGCAACGAGGACCTGGCAAAAACCGCTGCAATGCACCGCGGAATTTATGCGGCAGTTGCTGCCGGCGACAAGGTTTCGGCTTCTGAGCTGCTCAACCGGCACTTCGACGGCATCCGTCGCCGCATTAGCGAGGCCGTGGGGGAGTAAACGCTCCGCACTTTAACGTAAGGGACCGCCGTCGTACTTCTGGGAAAAGTACGACGGCGGTCCTTGCGTTTCTGCGTGCGGGTCACCTTCCGCTGCGCTTGCCCAAGTAGGTCGCAGTTAAGCGCGTTTTCAGCCCTCAAAACGCGCGGTGCTGCGACTTACTTGGGTACGTCCGGGCAAAACAAAAGACCCGCACCGGCGAACCGGTGCGGGTCTTCATCTGTGCGCCCAAAGGGATTCGAACCCCTGACCTTCTGTTCCGTAGACAGACGCTCTATCCAGCTGAGCTATGGGCGCATTTCGTGTGATTCTTGGCGGTCTGTTTCTCTGACCCCCTCGAACCTCAATAAACTTTACAGAAGTTCATGTGAAGTTCCAAATCGAAAAGCTGTAATCTGCGCAACTAGACCGGTCTACGTGACCTTCGTCACTTAAATTCAGCCTTTCCGCTTGTCAATCCTTGATTTCTAGCGGTTTTCGCTTCCACCGCCTCCGGATGTCCGATGTCTGACAGCGGATTGGTCTGGTCCGCGGCCCCTATCGTTTAGGACACACCACTGAACCCGAGGAAGGGAACCGCAATGGGCGATCTGGCGCGACTGCCGCTGCTTGAGAAGGCACCTACTACGCATGCACGCCTGCTGGCCTGGGTTGAGGAAGTTGCCGAGCTGACTCAGCCGGACCGCATCCACTGGGTCGATGGCAGCGAAGCAGAAAACAAGAAGCTCACCGACGAACTCGTCGAGGCCGGCACGCTGAAGCGGCTGAACCCGGAAACGTTCCCGAATTCCTTCGCGGCGTTCTCTGACCCCGCCGACGTTGCCCGTGTAGAAGAGCAGACGTTCATATGCTCCGAGAACGAGCGCGACGCAGGCTTCACCAACAACTGGATGGCCCCGGCCGAGATGAAGCAGAAGCTGCGCGGACTCTTCGCCGGCTCCATGCGCGGCCGCACCATGTACGTGATTCCGTTCGTTATGGGCCACTTGGATGCCGAGGACCCGAAGTTTGGCGTCGAGATCACCGACTCCGCCTACGTTGTTGCCTCAATGCGCATCATGGCCCGCATCGGTACGGACGTCCTGGACCGCATCACGCAGACCGACGCTTTCTTTGTTCCCGCCCTCCACTCGCTGGGCGCACCACTGGAAGCCGGGCAGGCCGACGTCGCGTGGCCTTGCAACACCGACAAGTGGATTGTGCACTTCCCCGAAGAGCGTTCCATTTGGTCCTTCGGTTCGGGCTACGGCGGCAACGCCCTTCTGGGCAAGAAGTGCTACGCGCTGCGCATCGCTTCGGTGATGGCCCGCGACGAAGGCTGGCTGGCTGAGCACATGCTCATCCTTAAGCTGACCTCCCCCGAGCAGAAGACCTACTACGTCTCCGCCGCTTTCCCGTCCGCCTGCGGCAAGACCAACCTCGCGTTGCTCGACCCCACCATCAAGGGCTGGAAGGTTGAGACGCTGGGCGATGACATCACCTGGATGCGTTTCGGCAAGGAAGGCGAGCTCCGCGCCGTCAACCCCGAAGCCGGCTTGTTCGGTGTTGCTCCGGGTACCGGCTGGGGCACCAACCCCAACGCCATGCGCGCCATCGCCAAGGGCAACAGCATCTTCACCAACGTTGCACTGACCGATGACGGTGGCGTTTGGTGGGAAGGCATGACGGAGGAAACCCCGGCACACCTGACTGACTGGCGCGGCGAGTCCTGGACTCCGGACTCCGACGCTCCTGCTGCGCACCCGAACTCGCGTTTCTGCACGCCGATCGACCAGATCGACATGCTGGCCGAAGAGTACTTCAGCCCGGACGGCGTTGAGCTGTCCGCGATTCTGTTCGGTGGCCGCCGCAAGACCACCATCCCGCTGGTCACCGAGGCCCGCGACTGGTCAAACGGCATCTTCATGGGTTCCACGCTGTCCTCCGAAACCACGGCTGCGGCCGCCGGTGCTGTTGGCGTGGTCCGTCGCGACCCGATGGCCATGCTGCCGTTCATCGGCTACGACGCAGGTGACTACCTGAACCACTGGGTAAACCTGTCCGCCAAGGCCAACCCGGAGCGTCTGCCCAAGATCTTCCTGGTGAACTGGTTCCGTCGCACGGCTGAAGGCGGCTTCGCCTGGCCTGGTTTCGGAGACAACGCCCGTGTGCTCAAGTGGGCCATCGAGCGCCTCGAGGGCAAGGCTGACGCCGTGGAAACCCCGATCGGTTTCGTGCCGACCGGTGAATCCATCGATCTCGAGGGCCTGGACATGACCCCGGCCGAGGTTGAGTCGGCTGTTCGTGTCGACCCCGAGGAATGGGCAACCGAGCTGGCGTCCATCGAGGAATGGTTCGCCAACTTCGGCGAGTCGCTCCCGGCGGCGCTTCAGTCCGAACTGGACGGTCTCAAGACCCGTCTGGGCTAGACCTCTTAGGAACAACGGCGTTCTTAAGCGAACGACGACGGCCCGTCACCTTTCGAATGAAAGGTGGCGGGCCGCCGTCGTGCTTGGGGCTATTGTCCCCGCTGGAGTGCGTGCCCTAGTTGGCGAGCCACACGTCCGGGCCGAACACTTCGTAGTGGATCCGGGTAGCTGGAATTCCGGCATCAATGGCTTCATCGCGGATCTTCTTCATGAAGGGGAGGGGGCCGCAAAGGTAAAGCGACGCGTCTGCGGGCATGTCCAGTTCACGCAGCGACATGAAGCCGTGGTTGGTTCCGGGATGGGGAGACTCGAGCCAAAGCTGCAGGTCCGCGTCGATCCGCGCTGCGTCCGCGGTCATCTGGCCGCTGAGTGCCCAGTTCTCGATGGTCTTGTCGGCGTGAAGGACCAGGACCTGCCGATCCGTACCCGTCTCAGCGAGCGACCGCAGAATGGAAGCGGTGGGGGTGCAGCCAATACCCGCAGAGGCCAGGATGACGGGGCCGTCACCGTTTCTGAGGGTTATCTCCCCGTACGGGTTTGAAATTTCGAGGATGTCACCGGGTTCGACGCCGGCGTGCAGGGCGGTGGACACCTCACCCCCGTCGTTCAGCTTGGTAGTAAAGGTCCGGCTCGTGCCCGTGTCACCGGACAGCGAATACTGGCGCACCTGGCGCAGGCCATCAGGAAGTTGGACCTTGACGCTGACGTACTGACCGGGTTCTGCCGGCGTAACCGGGGTGTCGTCTGCCGGTTCCAGGGTGAACGTCACCGCATCAGTGCCTGCGGGTTCCTTGCCGGTCACACGCCACGGCATCCACCTTTTGTGGTTCGCCTGGGATGCGTAGAGGTCCTTTTCCAGTTTGATCAGTGCGTCTGCCATGAGCCAGTACACCTCTGTCCATGCATCAGCGATCTCCGGAGTGATGACGTCGGCCAAGTCGGCGGCGATGGCTGCAAAGAGGTGTTCGTAGACCACTCCGTACTGGTCCTCGGTGATTCCGAGGGAAGCGTGCTTGTGCGCAATGCGGGAAAGTACTTTTTCGGGGAGGGTGCCCGGATTGTTGATCAGGTGGGTCGCGAAGGTGGCGATACTCCCCGCAAGCGCCCGCTGCTGATCTCCGGAACGCTGGTTGGAGCGGCTGAAGAGTCCATCGAGCAACTCGGGGTGCGCGGCGAAGAGTCGATTGTAGAAGTCGACGGTGATCGTGCCGATCCGTGAACCAACCAGCGGCAGCGTGGCTTCAATGATGGGGCGGGACTTTTCCGAGAGCATGGTTCTCCTGGCTGTAGGCGTCGGTTTAATCGACCAAATATATAGGCATTTAGAATGCTTATATCTATATCCCAATTTCTACACTGCGTAGAAGAGTTCTGCAAGCCGGACAGAACCGGCTGTTGGAGGTGCTGTTGTGCCTGTTACGACTAAGACTGAGTGGCCGGGGTCCTGAACTGCGGCCGGAGCCCGATGGATTGGAACACGGGGTTCATCTGCCGGGCATGGGGGAGGGATGCGATAACCACGGCATCGAGCTCTGTGTAGAACGCTTCCCTGGCCCGGTTCATTGCGTGGCGCAGCCCGCACTCATTGATGAGAGGGCAGTTCTTGGTGGGGGATTGGCACTCAGCCGGATCCTGCCGACTGTCCAGATGTCTGAGGACTTCGCCAACAGTCGCCTTCCGACCGGTTTCATTGAGCCGGGAACCGCCCAACCGTCCCCGCTCAACATCGATGTATCCAAGTGCACGCAGGCGCACCATCGCCTTGCTGACATGGTTGTATGGGGTTCCCACGGCATCCGCCACCGCTTGGGTAGTCAGCAGCATGCCCTCTGGAGCCGCGGCCAACACCATGATTGCGCGGAGGCTGACATCTGCGAAGGCGTTGATTTTCATGGGCTCAGCTCAAGGATAAGGTCTAGTCCACCCAGATGGATGGTTCGTGGGTATCGGGCTCCATGGCACTGAACGCGAAACCGTCCACTGCGGGAGTGTAGGGAATGATTGCTGCAAGGACTTCGCCATCCCTGTGCTCGGCTGCACCATGGATGCCGTCAGTACCATGGTCCGGCAAGCTGACGTCGCTCACAACAGCCACGGCTTTGAAATCATCACGGCCTTGACGCAGCAAATCGTGGATGTCGGTCAGCATCTGCCCGGCATCCACGTCGCCGTTCTCGTCCGGCTCGCCGGGGGCAATCATCACTATCCGCAGTTCACCATCGTTCGAGAGCGTGATGCCAAACGGGAAGAATCCGCCATTCTGCTGGATGTGCTCCTGGGCGGTCCCAAGCGCTGTGCCCAGCGTCTCGCGGAGTTCGCGGTCCTGGACGGATTCGCCTTCACCCGGCGCGCTGGTGGGCAGTTCGCTCATGCGGACCACACCCGTGCAGGAGTTGGCATCACTGCTGTCTCGCCGAACGCGACGGTCCGGGACTGTTCGTCGACTTCGTAAGGCTTGAGAAGGAGCATCGAAAGACCTTCGGTGTGTTCGATGTGGAGCCTGAGAGCGTCAAGGGCAACGCCTTCGCCGTTACTGGGGGTGAGGCGGACATCGCTGATGACGCACGTACCCCGCAATGACTGGATCCCTTGGCGGAAACCGTCTGTCAATAACTGGAGGGACTCTTCCGAATCAACCTCGTCGCCCTGGGTGGGCTCTTGGTATGACATGTGGTGCGCGATCTCACCCGTGAGATCGGTAGTGACACCATACGGCGCCAACGAGCCGTTCTTCCCCAACTGATCCTGGCCGAAGGGTACGGCCGCTCCAACAAGATCGAAAACATCCTGGATGGCCTGCTCGGAGAGTCCCTCATGCCACCATTCCTCCGCAGGAGCGGCTCCGCCGGCCCATACGTAGGGCTCCTGGGCTTCCACCCGGGGGTCACTCATGGTGGGGTGTTTCAGGAACTTCTTGCGGGTGAAGTCAACACGGATGATTTGGCTGATGCCACTGCGGTGTTCAGCCCACAAGTGGAGCGTGTCTTCGGTCTTACCCGCCTGCGGATCCAGTACAGCAACCATCGCGAGGAGGTTTTCGGCATGGCCCGAGAAGAGATCAATGGTCAGCTTCACTGACAGCAGTGGGTCCGGGGGCATGGTCCCCTGAATTTCCTTGGGGACTTCGCCGCGGTGGACGGAGCCGTCAGTGTCGAGCATGAAGACGAACGGAGCAAAGCTCTTGTTGATTACCAGCTGGGCGTCGGCCAGCTTAAGAGCCTCGGCCACGACTGCAGCCAATTCGGATTCGGGCGAGGTGCGAGCCTCGGACGGAATCTGCGTCATGCCGGCCCGTTCCTAGGCCCGAACCAGCGCAAGGACGCGGTCACGGATCTTCTCCATGGTTGCCTGGTCCTTGGCTTCGGCGTTCAGGCGGAGGAAGGGCTCAGTGTTGGACGGGCGAAGGTTGAACCACCAGCTGCCGTCCTTGGCATTGAACGTGCTGCCGTCCATGTGGTCGATGTCGATGTCTTCGGTTTCGAAATCGATTCGAACCCGCTCCACTGCACCGGCCTTGTCTTCGATCTCGGAGTTGATCTCGCCAGAGGAAACGTAAGGTTCGTATTGGCGTCCGAGTTCGGAGAGGGGGCCGTATTGCTCACCCAGGGCAGCGAGGACGTGCATGGCGGCAAGCATGCCGGTGTCAGCGTTCCAGAAATCCCGGAAGTAGAAGTGTGCGGAGTGCTCACCGCCGAACACGGCACCTTCCTCGGCCATGACGGCCTTGATGAAGGAGTGCCCCACCCGGGTCCGCACAGCCCGGCCGCCATCCTTGGCTACGAGCTCGGGCACGGCCTTGGAGGTGAGGAGGTTGTGGATGATCACCGGGGTCTCTTCACCCGCGGCCTGGGCTCGGGCGATCTCCCGACGGGCCACCATGCCGGTGATAGCGGACGGGGAAACGGGCTCGCCCTTTTCATCAATGACGAAGCAGCGGTCCGCGTCGCCGTCGAAAGCGAGGCCGATGTCGGCGCCGTGCTTGACGACGGCGGCCTGGAGATCACGCAGGTTTTCCGGCTCCAAGGGGTTGGCCGGGTGGTTGGGGAACGAGCCGTCGAGTTCGAAATAAAGGGGAACGATTTCGAAAGGCAGGGCCGGGAGGAGTTTGTCGCCGAGTACGGCCGGGGTGGTCAAACCAGCCATGCCGTTGCCAGCATCGACCACGATCTTCAGTGGACGGGAGCCGGAAAGGTCCACGAGCTTCCGCAGGTACTCGGAGTAGTCCTTCAGAACGTCATGGACGCCGATCTCGCCTCTGGTGGCTGCCGCCGGGATAATGCCGGTGTTCAGGTACTGCTCAGCGAGGGCCTGGATTTCCTTGAGCCCGCTCTCCGAAGAGATGGGCTGGGCGCCGGCCTTGGCCATCTTGATCCCGTTATAAGCAGCCGGGTTGTGACTTGCGGTAAACGTTGCGCCGGCAGCGTTCAGGGCCCCGCATGCATAGTAGAGCTCGTCGGTTGAGATGAGGTCCAGCAACTGGACATTCGCGCCACGCGTGGCTGCCCCGTTGGCAAAGGCTTGGCTGAACTCCGGAGAGGAGGGACGCATGTCGCCGCCAACTAGTACCGTTTCACCCTCCAAGCCCAGGACGTCGATGAAGGCAGCGCCAACGGCCTCGACGATTTCAGCCGTGATGGTTTCACCCACGATGCCCCGGACGTCGTACGCCTTGAAGGAAGCCGAGAGGTCGAATGTCTTGTTCTGCTCGCTAGTCACGGGCTCAATCCTACTGTGGCAAGGCAGTTGGGGTTGAACTTGAATAGATGACCTGTGGATAGCCGTTATCCACATAGCGGGACACCCAGGTTCTGGCTGTCAGGGTCGGCTGGAATACTGGGTTGATGGCCAACAACTCCCCAAACGCTGCCGTTTCCGTGCAATCACCTACCCATCAGCAGGCGCTGGCGTGCCTTCGTGAGTTGGTGGGCCACCCCGAAGCGCGGTTCCACGACGGACAGTATGAAGCCATTGAGGCGTTGGTGGATGCGGGCCGCCGGGCGCTGGTAGTCCAGCGCACAGGTTGGGGAAAGTCTGCGGTTTACTTCGTGGCTTCATTGCTGTTGCGCCGCCGCGGCGCCGGTCCAACGCTGATTGTGTCGCCGTTGCTTGCGCTTATGCGTGACCAAGTGGCCGCAGCTGCCCGGGCAGGGGTGCGGGCTGTCGCCATAAACTCCGCCAATGCCCTGGAATGGGACACGGTCCTGGCCCAGCTCGCCGCGGATGAGGTTGATGTCCTTCTGGTTTCCCCGGAGCGGCTCACCAACCCCTCCTTCAGGGAGAACCAGCTTCCGGAGCTCATTCGTCGCACCGGGCTCCTGGTGATTGACGAGGCACACTGTATCTCGGACTGGGGACACGATTTCCGCCCCGATTACCGCCGCATCGCGGACCTCATTGCACAGTTGCCAAAGTCAGTTCCCGTTTTGGCCACCACAGCCACGGCCAATTCCAGGGTGGTCCATGACATTGAGGAACAACTTGGTGCCGGAGTCTTGACCATACGTGGCGCACTCGGGCGTGAATCGCTGCGGCTAGGTGTCCTTACCCTGCCCGATTCCAGGGATCGGCTGGGCTGGCTGCTGACACACCTCACCGACATGCCCGGCAGTGGCATCATCTATACCCTGACCGTCTCGGCGGCCGAAGACACTGCTCGGCTTCTTGCGGAGGCCGGGCACAACGTCCTGTCCTACACGGGGAGGACGGACCCTGCGGACCGGGAACGTGCTGAACACCTGTTGAAGGACAACCAAGTAAAGGCCCTTGTGGCCACGTCCGCCCTGGGTATGGGGTTTGATAAGCCGGACCTGGGCTTCGTCATCCACCTTGGTGCTCCGTCGTCACCGGTTGCCTACTACCAACAGGTTGGCCGCGCAGGCCGTGGTGCAGCCAACGCAGACGTTTTGCTGCTGCCGGGCTCCGAAGACCGCGAAATTTGGCAGTACTTCGCCACAGCATCCATGCCGTCGGCCGAGAAGGCCGAGTCTGTGCTGAGGGTGCTTGGGGAAGCAGGCTCAGCCCTGTCCACCGTCGCGCTGGAAGCCAGAGTGGACCTTCGGCGCACGCCATTGGAACTCCTCCTCAAAGTCCTGGCAGTTGATGGGGCCGTAGAGCGCGTTGGAGGCGGTTGGCGATCCACCGGGAAGCCGTGGAACTATGACGCCGAGCGCTATGCCCGCATCGCCGAGGCCCGTGTGGATGAGCAGGATTCCATGGTGATCTACCAGGACACGGCCGGCTGCCGCATGGAATACATCACCTCGGTTTTGGACGACGAAACGGCAGCAGCTTGTGGACGCTGCGACAACTGCGCCGGCCGCTGGTTCCCGGTGGACGTGGCAGCGTCGGCGGCCGACGCCGCAGGCCAAACTCTCCGGCGTGCGGGCATAGCCGTGGAGCCGCGCCTTCAGTGGCCCAGTGGCATGGATCGGCTCGGTGTGTCCGTCAAGGGAAAGATCAAGCCCGACGAGAGCGTTTCCGAAGGGCGGATCCTGGCAAGGCTTACCGACTTGGGCTGGGGCGGTGCTTTACGGGAGCTGTTCGCGTCCGGGGCACCGGATCGCGACGTGGATCCTGCCATGCTGCAGGCATGCGTCCAGGTACTCCGCGAATGGTCCGGAGCCGAGGGCGGAACTCCGTGGAGCGGCGTCGGACGACCCGCGGCGGTCATCAGCATCCCGTCCCGGAGCAAGCCGCAGCTGGTCGAGTCCTTGGCACAGGGAATTGCCGGAATAGGACGGATGCCGTATCTCGGCCAGCTGCAGCCACAGCACGGAGGGCCGACGGGGGCACGCGGAGGCAACAGTGCTTACAGGCTGGCCGGTGTCTGGGACAGGCTTGTTGTTGGTCCCGAACTTGCCCAGGCCTTGGCGGGCACGGGAGGGCAGCCTGTGTTGCTGGTGGACGACCTCATAGACAGCCGCTGGACCATGACCGTATCTGCACGTGCCTTGCGCCAAGCCGGCGTGGGCGCGGTTCTGCCGCTGGCGCTGGCCCAAGCTGGATAGGGCCGCCCCGCGAGCCAGTGCGAGCAGCTAAGGGGCGGTAGAACTACGTCATGTTGTGATCGCTCCCACCCTGCGTCTATAGGAT
Organism: Paenarthrobacter sp. GQ52; assembly: GCF_059759005.1. Lineage (NCBI taxonomy): Bacteria > Bacillati > Actinomycetota > Actinomycetes > Micrococcales > Micrococcaceae > Paenarthrobacter > Paenarthrobacter sp. GQ52. Next base: position 1,778 of record NZ_JCAXEJ010000017.1, on the reverse strand, counting down.
CAAGCAAACACGCCTGCTTGCCTGTCGCGGGCCACCAGCCAGAACTTGGACCGGAGCCATGAGCACAAAACCCACCGCGGACGTCGAAGCTGCCGGCGAAACCAGTTGGCGGCCCCGCCTGGCCCTGTTGGTGGCGGCAACGTTTTTCATGGAGTTCCTCGACGGGACCATCCTCACCACTGCCATTCCCAGCATCGCCTCCGATTTCCGGGTAGCGCCAGCAGACATCAACATCACCATGACCGCCTATTTGGTGACGGTGGCGATGGGGATTCCTTTGAGCAGTTGGCTTGCCGAGCGCTTCGGTGCCAGGCGGATCTTCTGCCTGGCGATATCGGTGTTCACCATCGCCTCCCTGCTTTGCGCCGTCAGCACGGACCTGACCATGCTGACGCTGAGCCGCGTGGCCCAAGGCATGGGCGGAGCCATGATGGTTCCGGTTGGCACGCTGGTGGTGTTGAGGGGCACCCCCAAGTCGGAGCTTCTCCGCGCCACCGCGTATCTTGTGTGGCCTGGCTTGTTGGCCCCGGTCTTGGCCCCGATGGTGGGTGGTGCTCTCACCACCTTCCTGTCATGGCACTGGATCTTCATCATCAACGTCCCTCTCGGTCTGGCCGCTTTCATTGCTGCACTCAGGCTGGTACCGCGAACACAGTTTGATGCCCGGCGTCGACTGGACTGGTTCGGGCTGCTGCTCACCACACTGGGCGTGGGCGCCCTGGTAGTTGGGCTGGAGACCTTGGGAGGCCACGCGTCCAATGTGTTTGCCGTGGCGGTGGTTGCTGCCGGGTTAGTGTCCCTGGCCGGTGCCGTGTGGTGGATGCGGAAAGCCGGGGTTCCCCTGTTCAATCTCAGCGTCTTTGGGACGAGGACTTTCAGGGCGACTTCCACCGGTGGTTTCATTTACCGGCTGACCATCAGCTCGGTCCCTTTCCTGCTGCCTTTGATGTTCCAGGACGGCTTTGGTTGGGATCCCCTCAAAGCCGGAGTCATGGTCGCCGCAGTGTTCGTGGGCAACATCGGAATCAAGCCGGCCACCACGCCGCTCATAAGGCGCTTTGGGTTCAAACCGGTGCTCGTCTTTGCATCGTTTGCCTCAGCCGTCACATTCGCGTTGTGCGCCTTCCTGGACGCCCGAACACCCGAGCCACTGATATTCGCATTGTTGCTGTTCAGTGGTGCGTTCCGCTCCATCGGTTTCTCCGCGTATGCCTCGGTGCAGTACGCGGACATCGTCCCGGGACAGCTGCCCTCAGCCAACGCTATTTCTGCGACGCTCGTTCAGTTGGCGGCGGCGGCAGGCATCGCCGTGGGTGCCCTGTTCCTACGCCTGTTCGAAACCACCCAGGTGTTCGGGGCAGACCAAGTGGCGGCCTACAAGGGCGCGTTCATTGCCATGGCCCTCCTGATGCTGATCAGCACGGGGGATAGCCTTGCCCTCCATCGTCATGCCGGGGCGGAGGTCAGCGGCGGAGTGAAGCGGGGTTATAGGACAAAACGTGTGTAAATCTCGGGTGTGTCATGTGCGGCCTGCCCATCCTTTGCGATGCCAGAGTCCTTCGTCGGCGCTGAGTCCGGTGCCGTAGAGCTCGGCAGCAGCAACCGGAGTTGGGCGTTGGTGCCGCCTTCGATGCGATTAGTAGTCGAGGCGAGCTGCAGGCCGGCGAACTCCGCGCGCAGATAGGTGAACAGCGTCCCGGCCTGGCTGAGTCGTTCCAGAAGCCGGTAGGCCTTACGGAGCCTGTCGTGGGTGTACCACCAGGTCTGATTGGCCCTGA
>NZ_JCAXEJ010000016.1:0-107754 GCF_059759005.1 Paenarthrobacter sp. GQ52 | reverse complement strand
GCGAGCCTACTTCTTGGGCAGGCCTGCCGGGTTCAGCTCGGACGCCGGAATGGCCTCGGAGGAGAGTCCCCAGCGGTCCAGGATCTTGCCGTAGTTGCCGTCCTTGATGAGGGTGTTGAGTGCAGCCTGGGCGGCGACGGCGAGTCCGTTGCCCTTCTGGGTTGTGAAGGCAATTTCGGCCTTCAGCGGCCAGCCGCCTTCTAGCGTGCCCACTTCCTTGGTCTTTCCATCTTTCGCAGCCTTGTACGCCGCGGAGGCATTGGGTCCGAACGTCAGGTCCGCGCGGCCTGACTGGAGGGCGAGCTGGGAGGCGGAGTCGTCGTCGTAATACTGGAACTCAACCGGCTTCAAACCGTTTTTCTTGTTCTCCTCGTCCCAGCGCACCAAGATGGCTTCCTGATTGGTGCCCGAGCCGACGATGATGCGCTTCCCGGCCACGTCCTTGGCTTCCTTGATGGTGGAGATGTCCGAGTCGGTCTTGGCGTAGAAGCCCAGGAGGTCGTTGCGGTACGTGGCAAAATCGAACTTCTCCTTACGGGCCTCGGTCACAGTGACGTTGGAGAGGACGGCCTCGTACTTGCCGGATTCGACGCCAAGCGGCCAGTCGGCCCACGCTACGGGCAGCACTTCCACCTGAAGGCCCAGGCTCTCACCCACTGCGTAGGCGATGTCCACTTCGCTGCCAATGAGGGTCTTGTTGTCCGTGGCAAACGTGCTCAACGGCGGAGTGCCGCCGGTGGTCACCACGGTCAGCTTGCCGTCCGCTTTGATGGCGTCCGGAACCAATGCGGCCGCGGCTGAGTCCACAGACACCTTGATGCGGTCCTGCTGCGGGGTCAGGTTGAACTCTTTGGTGCTTGATGAAGCGCTCGACGCCGGAGCGGTCGCCCCCGTTGCGGCCGTCGCCCCGGGATCGGAGCAGGCCGCCAGCCCCAGTAACGCCGTAGCGGCCAGCGCCGCGGTGGCGCCGGTCTTGAGAGCAAAGCGTGCCATTATTTCTCCTTGGATTGCCCGAATCGGGAAGTCTGATGCGTCCTTGTGGCTGCAACTATCCGGCAGCTCCTGGGAAGCGGTCAAAGCGATCTGAAACGCTGGGATACAGGGGTTCACGGCGGTTAATCGGGCGTCGAACGGGGTCACAAAACCGTTCCCTGGAACTTGGGTAACCACAGCGCGACGCAACTCACAGAAATAAGCCGGGTGTCGTCGTCGTTGTCGCTAGAGTGCCCGGCAATCAACCGTGCGGGCACAAAAAAACGTACCGAAAGGCCTTTCCTGTGACTGTTCCTCTTTCCATCCTCGACCTGGCAACCATCGGGAAGGGCCAGACGGTGGCGGAAAGCCTCGCGGGCAGCGTGGCCATGGCGCAGAAGGCCGAAGAGTTGGGTTATCGCCGGGTCTGGTACGCCGAGCACCACAACATGTCCGCGATTGCCTCCTCCGCTACCAGCGTGCTGATCGCCCACGTCGCCGCCCACACCAAAACCATCCGCCTGGGTGCCGGTGGCGTCATGCTGCCCAACCACTCGCCGCTGACCATCGCTGAGCAGTTCGGCACGTTGGAGACGCTGCACCCGGGGCGGATCGACCTCGGTCTTGGCCGTGCCCCCGGCAGTGACCAAAACACCATGCGTGCGCTGCGCCGCGACCACACGTCCTCGGACAGGTTCCCGCAGGATGTCCTGGAACTGCAGGGCTACCTCACTGGTCCCACCCGCATCCAAGGTGTTGAAGCGACGCCAGGCAAGGGCACCAACGTGCCGCTGTACATCCTGGGGTCCTCGCTGTTCGGCGCCCAGTTGGCCGCCCAGTTGGGCCTTCCGTACGCTTTCGCTTCGCACTTTGCTCCTGCCGCGCTTCAGGATGCCGTAGCTGTTTATCGCCGTGAATTCCAGCCCTCGGACCAGCTGTCCGAGCCTCACGTGATCGCCGGAGTGAACGTTACCGCCGCGGATTCCAACGCCGAGGCCCAGGCCATCCACCTCGCCGTGAAGCGCGCCCGTGTCTCACTGTTCTTTGGTGGCGGTCGCGAATTCACCGACGACGAAGCAGACATGGTGCTCGATTCCCCGCAGGGCCAGCACATCGCCCAGATGATGAAGTTCTCCGCCGTGGGCACCAAAGATGTGGTGCGCGATTACCTCGACGAGTTCGCGGCGTTCGCTGATGCCGATGAACTGATCGTGGCGCACCAGAGCATTGGCACCGAAGAGCGCCTGCGGTCGGTGGAACTCGTGGCCGAGGTCGCGGGGCTGGTGAGCGCGTAGGGTAGCTCCGCTACCCGGAGTGCCCCGCGAATTCGGGTGCCATGGGGTGGCGATCAGCCCAGGGAAGTACGGATTCCACGGCTGCGCCGATGTGGAATACGGTTGCGTCATCGAACGGATGTCCCACGATCTGCACCCCTGTGGGAATACCGCAGTCTGCCATGCCGCTGGGAACGGCCAGGACCGGGCATCGATTGGCAATGTTGAACGGCGCGGTCATATGTGCCTGCCAGTAATGGCTGAGGTGTTGGCCGTTGGCGTCGATTCCGTTGAGATAGTCGGCGTCGGCTTCCAGAGCTGGAATAGCCGACGCCGGACACAGCAGCGCGTTGAACCCGGTCATGGCCTCTGCCAGCTGCGCCTGCAGGAGGGTTTCGGCGCGCAGCCCATCGACATATCGGTTGGCCTTGGCTGCCGCGCGGGCATCAGCCATGAAGCGCCTGGTGTAGGCGGCGAGCTGCGGCTCGCTACCGGCCGTTTCGTCCTCCATGGCCGGACCCAGCAGATATCCGAAGTGCGTGAACATGGTTCTGCTGATTTCCTCGACAGTCCAAGGGAGGACGATCTCCTCCACCACGGCCCCCGCCGCCGTCAGAGCTTCCGCCACTCGACGGGTGTTGGCCTCGACGTCGGGAGCTACCGGGTAATTGCCCAAGCGTAGGCAAAGCGCGATCCGCAAACCGGCCACCGCTGCCGGATCCGGAGTTATGGACGAAGTGTCGGCCACCGTGGTGTGATCACCGGGGTGCCGCCCGGACATGATGTTCGCCAGCAATGCCGTGTCTGCCACGGTACGTGCCATGGGCCCATCACCACGGTAGTGGTCCGCTGACAACGGGGCTAACCCTGGAATCCTTCCGTAGGGCGCCTTGTAGCCAACGGTTCCAGTGAACGACGCCGGCAACCGTGTTGATCCAGCGATGTCGGACGCCGTAGCCAGGGGCGCGAACCCGGCAGCCAACGCCGCACCCGAACCTCCCGATGACCCACCGGGGGAGAACTGTTGGTTCCACGGGTTTCGGGTGACACCCCAGAGCGGGCTGTGCGTGACAGTGGCGCAGCTCAATTCCGGCGTGGTGGTTCGGGCATGGATGATCCCGCCGGCCCGTCGAATCCTGTCAATCACAGGATGGTCGGACTCTGCAATGGTGTCCTTCCGCATCACGAGACCTTGGGAAAGCGTGCGGCCTTGGAGCCCGTGCTTTTCCTTTGCGGCCACCGGCAATCCAAGCAGGGGAGTAATGTCCCGGCCTCGGGCATACTGGGTGGCTGCCTTTCGTGCCGCCGGCAGGGCTTCCTCAAAGAGTGTCTCAGTCAGCGCATTGACGCCGCCGTTTACCTCCCCGATGCGGTCGATCACCGCTTGCAGTAGTTCCACCGGAGAGAGCTCACGGCGCCGGAACAGACCCAGGGCCGTACTGGCGTCGAGGTAGTGCAACGCGGTCATGCCAGCTCTCCCTGCACCAGTTCCCGGGCAACACCCGTCAGCATCTGCACGCCCGTCACCATGTCCTCGTCGCTGGTGAATTCGCGCTCGCAGTGGGATACGCCGTCCACGCTCGGGATAAACAACATCACCGACGGAACGGCCGTGTTCATGGCCACGGAATCGTGCCCGGCCATGGTCTGGATGCGGCGGGAAGACAGCCCAAGGTTGGCCGCGATCTTGGCTGATAGTTCCAGCCCGGCTTCCGGGAAACGTCGGATGGGGCGGATGTCGAAGTCTTTGATGTTGACTTTGATGTCATGTTCAGCGGCCAGTTTCCCGATGTCGGCCAGCAACCTGGCGCGGGCTGCATTGACGATCTCCGGGTCGCCCGACCTCAAATCCGCCACCAGGTGCACACGACGTGCGACGACGATGGGCGAGTTGGGCTCCAACGTCAGCTGGCCTACGGAAGAGACCAATGCTTCCTCGTCGAAGTCGTTGGTGACCTCGTGGACCATCAGGATGATTTTCGATGCCGCCACCAGGGCATCGTGCCGGTCTGCCATGGCGGTGGCACCAGTGTGGGACTGTTCGCCCAGCACTTCAATGTCCAGCTTCTGCGTGTACCAGCTGCTGTCCACCAAACCGATGCTGATTCCTTCCCGTTCCAGGATGCGGCCCTGCTCTATATGGATTTCCGCATAGCCCGCGGCCTTCGGTCCCGCGTCCGTGCCCAGGTAACCAATGCCTTCCAACGCCTCACGGACTGAGACGCCCTGGAGATCTTTGACGGACAACATCTGTTCACGGTCAAACAGCCCCGTGAAAACGGAACTTCCCATGACGGATGGTGCGAACCTGCCGCCTTCCTCGTTGAACCAGTTGACGACGGCCAGGTTGAAGCGGGGCGCAGTGCCGGCCGCCCTGACTTCGAGGTCAATGGCCCTGGCTGCGTGCAGGGCGGCAATCACGCCGTAGGCGCCGTCGAACCGGCCACCCAACGGCTGGCTGTCCAGATGGGAACCGATCAGGATGAAGGGCGCCCCGGGCGTCCACTCAAGCAGCCCGAACATATTGCCGATGCCATCCACCTGAAGCTGCCATCCGGCGTCGTGAATCCACTGCCCAAACCAGGCGCGGGTCTTGGCATCATCCGGCGTTGCGGCCTGGCGGTCGACGCCGTTGTTAGCTGTGGCGCCGATGGTGGCCACATGGTGGAAGTCCTGAAGGAAAGCGGAGGAAGTCATGGGGGTCCTTAGAGTGCTTGGAAGTGCAGTGGGTGCGGTGGGTCTCAGCCCATGCGGCCGCGGGTCTCAGGCACCTTGGTGAAGAGGATCAGGAGAAGTACGACGGCGGCAGCTGCCGCCATGTAGAGGCCTGGCGCATGCGGTACCCCGGTAGCGCCTACCAGTGCGGTGCCGATCAGTGGAGCGGTGCCGCCGAAGATCGCGTAGGCGCCGTTGTAACTGACAGCTGCCGAGGTGAAGCGTGTCTTGGTGGTGAAGATTTCGACGAAGAACGTGTAGCAGCCGCCACCGTAGATGCAGAGTGCCACCACGAAGATTGATTGGCCGAGCAGTGCAAGGGGCAGGCTGCCGCTGGTCACGAGCATGAAGCTCGGGATGGACAGCAAAGCCAGGGCAGCGGAACCGGCGATCAACATTGGCTTGCGGCCGAAACGATCCCCGAGTCGCCCGCCGATCGGCAGGAGTACGGCATAGAGTGCCAGTGCCGCGGCGTTGACCATCAGTGACTGCTCGCGGCTTAGTTTTCCCGTCGTCTGGACATAGGAGACGAAGTAGGCGGAGAGAAAGTAAAAGCCCATTGCTGTCAGGCCCATCACGAAGATGACCTGCAACATGCGGAGCTTGTTTTCGCGGAAGGCCTCGCGAATGGGGCTGAACTCCTTGGTCTGCCCGGACTGTGCCTTCTTGAAGACATCGCTTTCTTCGGTGCGGCTACGGATCCACACTCCGAACAAGGCAAGGGGGAGGGCGAGCAGGAACGGCAAGCGCCAGCCCCATTCCATGAACGCCGAATTGGGCATGGATTGGCTGAGGATCAGGATCATGGAGCCCGCCACCACCGATGGCAGCGCCGTTGCTGCGATGGTGATGTTGAGCCAGAAACCACGTTTGCTGACGGGCGCATGTTCGAACACGAAGGACGGCGCACCAACGGATTCGCCACCCGCGGAGAATCCTTGGATCAGCCGGCAGAGGACCAGAAGGGCCGGTGCCCAAGCTCCGATTTGGGCGTACGTGGGGAGCAGCCCCATGAGGGCCGTGGCTCCGCCGATCGCGATGAGGGTGATGGTGAGGACCCGGCGCCGACCGATCCGGTCACCCAGTGCGCCGAAGAACAGGCCGCCCAGGGGGCGGACCACGAAAGCCACGCCGAACGTGGCGAACGTGGCCAGCATTGCCGTCAGCGGGTTGCTGCCCGGGAAGAAGAGTTGAGAGAACACCACGGCCGTGAGGCCGTAGAGGGTGAAGTCGTAGAACTCGATGAACTGGCCGACGCTGCCGCCAGCCAGGACACGCTTCTGCATGGCTGTGGACTTGTGATGGGGCTGGACATTGCCGGTGGTGGTGGGCGTCGACGGTGCCGGATCATGGGCCGATTCTTGCTCGGCAAGCTTATTGAGGGTCATGACTGCCACGCTAGGGTGCTCAGATTTCCTGCTGCCGATTCGGTGTTTCGGCTGTGGGAAATGATTTCGGCGAATATTGCTTCGTTGTTGCGGATGGGTCCGTGGGCCGAAACCACACGGACACTTTCTACGCTGTTCTGAACCATCGAATCTCCTCTGATCAAGATGGCAAACGGAGGTCCAGCTGAGGTGACGTTTACTGCAACGGCGGGCACTTTGGGGTATTTACCCGGTAGTGCAGAAGCTGGACTGGTTCAACCTTCGGTGACGCGGATCACATCTGTCCAATTGATTGTTTTTGATTCTGCGATCGACTTATTCGATAACCCAGTTGTCGGGACCTAGTCCCGGACGGCGCCGTACAACTTCAGGCAGGTCTCTTCGAAAGCCAACACCCGTTGGGTGGCCTGGACTCCTTCCGGCCGGACCAACATCACCTCGATCGGCGGGAAAGCATCCGTCAATGCCAGAGGGACTACCTTTCCACCTGAGTAGGTGACGTCACTGTGCAGCCGCTGATTGAGGATGGCATAGCCGTGGCCCTTGGCAACGAATGAGCGTACGGTCTCATAACCTGCGAATCGGTGCCGGACATTCTGGACTACTCCGGCCATGGCATAGAGCTGCTCGTAGTACTCCCGGCTATGCGGAAGGTCCAGCACTACGGAAGGCTCGCCGTCGAGCTCCATCAGTGAGATTTCACGTTCCGGGCGGCCCGCCGCCGGATGCCCCTCATGGACCAGGATGTGTGGCGGAACCCGCTCCACCACCTTGTACGCGAAACCCTTGCCAAGGCCCAGGCCGTAGGTGAGGGCGACATCGCAACGGCCATCCATCAGTGCGTCCTGCAACGTAGCCAGATCCGCCTCCAGAATGGAAACCTCGACGCCGGGATGCCGGCTTTCGAACGTCTGCAGGATGGCAGGAAGGCGGAAAGGCGCCAGCGGGGCGAAGACGCCAACTTTCAGCTCGCCAACCAGCGTGGTGGACAGGCCTCGCGCGGACTCATACAGCGAATCTGCCTGCTCAAGGAAGGACTTGATGTCTTTGGCGAATTGCCGGCCGCTCTGTGTCAGTCGAAGGCCCCGGGACTTATGGCGAACGAACAGCTGCGTGGCCAGGCTCGTTTCCAACTGGGCCATCGCCGCGGATAGCGCAGACTGCGTCACCATCAGTCGCTGGGCCGCTGCCGTCATGTTCTCGAGTTCCGCCACCACGGCGAAGTACCGCAGCTGCGTGAGGGTGAAGGGTTTTGCCATCCGTCCATGGTCGCACCTAAGGCGCCCGGTTACTGGCCCCGGATGAGGTGCGCCAGGAGCGCCACATGCAGTGAGGTTCGCGATTCGGCGTCGTCCAGGTCCACGGCCAGCAGTTCCTCCAACTTGGCGAGCCGGGCATAAAGAGTAGGGCGGCTCAGGTAACCGCTGCGCGCCATGGCTGCTTTGTTGCCACCGGACCCGAGGTAAAGCCCCAGCAGTTCCAGATACTCGCCCTTGCCCTCGGCGTCCGCTTGGAGGACGGCTGACAACTCCGACTCCACGAATTGCTGAACGCGTGGGTCCTTGCGCAGGAGGGCCAGGAGCCCGCGAAGGCGCACATCTGTAGCCCGATAGTAGGGCTTGCCCGCTTCCCGGAGCGTAGCGGCACTCTCCGCTACATGGGCGGCTTCGTCGATGCCGGCTGCGGCTTCCAAAAGCGTTGCCTTCATGCGGCCCACTCCAATGATCCATGCAGGGGGCACCGCGGAATTGGGTAGGGCGTTGGAGGTCGCATCAGCCCCTGGCCCTGCTGCGGCCCCGGCCAGGATTTGCAGGGTCGCCTCCTCTTGCTGGCGGGCGGGGAGGGCGAGGATCATCCCCACCGAACCGGACTGGATGCTTGCCACCAAAGCTGTGCCGGCGCTGGACTTCAACGCCTTGGCCAGCCGCTCGAGAAGTTCGCGTTCGTCCTGCTGCCCGGCGAAGGGGTCCGCGGGCAGGACGGGGGAACCCCAAGCCTGCAGGGCGGTCCGGAAAACCAGAGGAACGTAGTAGGACGAGCGTTTCAAACCCAAGGAACCCGCCCGCGCAAGTGCCTCCGCTTCGCTGAGTCCACGGGGCTGGCGGAGCGCGTTCAGGAGTCCGGCCTGTGCGTTATGGCTGAGCTCGCGTTGATCGCGATCCGCCAAACGGTTGATCGCCAGGGTCTGGGCGGCCCGCTCAAGAACCATGATCGCCATGTCTTCGTCGGCGCCGAAAGCCGCGGACGGCATGGGCACTACCAGCCTGCCCCAGACTTGTTGCCGTACTCCCACTGCTGCCTGCAGCCATCGCTCTGGTCCGGACCGTCCGGTGTGTGCCGGGAAGGGAGTGGTCCTGGATCGTCGCTCCCAGTCGTCCAGAAGATCCGTGGTGGACACGTGGTGACCCGCGTAGGCAAGCACCAAGTGCGAAAGGTCCTCCAGCACCACTGAAGCCCCAATCATGGTGGCTGCTTGCTCCACGACGCGTTGGGTGTCGGCACTTTCCAGGCTCAGCACGGTGAATGCTTCGTGGACGTCCCGGGCGCGTTCCACGCGCTCCAGCTGTTCAGCCACGATCATCCTGTGGACGATCTCCGTGACCTGGACGAACCGCACCCGATGTTCCACAACAACCACCGGCAATGTTGCCGTACGGGCGGCTTTCTCCAAGGCCGTTCGGCTGCGTTGGCGCTGCCCGACCAGTTCCACGATCAATCCTGCGGCTCCGGCCTCCTCCAGTGACCGGATGAACGACGCCGATTCTTCCGGGGATTTTTCCAGCTCCAGTCCCGTGGTCAGAACCAGTTCCCCCCCGGACAGCAGGTTGCCGACGTCGAGGATTTCGCTGACGTGCACCCAACGAACGGGCGCGTCCAATCCCGTTGTGCCGCCAAGGACCTTGGGAGCGGCGGCTCGCAGCACTGGAAGCCCGAGGATGGCGCGAACGGTAGGCAGCATTTACACAGTGTAAGGCTCGCCGAGGTTTCCTTTACACATGGGCTCTTCTGGGCGGACGTCACGACGGACAGACTTATTCCAACCTTCGAAAACACCCCCCCCTGCACCAAGGAGAACTCTTGAACACCATCGAGCACTGGATCAACGGCAGCTACGTCCCCGCCGGCGACCGCACAGCTCCCGTCACAAACCCAGCCACGGGAAAGGTGACCGGGCAGGTTGCTTTGGCCAGCGTCGAGGACGGTCATGCCGCCGTCGCCTCCGCGAAAGCTGCTTTCCCGGCATGGCGCGATACCTCCTTGGCTCGCCGCACCCAGATCCTTTTCGCTTTCCGTGAGCTCCTCAACTCCCGAAAGGATGAGCTCGCGGCGATTATCACCTCCGAGCACGGCAAGGTCTTGGATGATGCCCTGGGCGAGGTAACCCGTGGACAGGAAGTGGTGGAGTTCGCTTGCGGTATTCCGCACCTGCTCAAGGGCAGCTACACGGAGAACGCCTCAACCAAAGTGGACATCCATTCCATCCGGCAGGCACTGGGTCCTGTGGCAATCATCAGCCCGTTCAACTTCCCGGCAATGGTTCCCATGTGGTTCTTCCCGATTGCGATCGCGGCAGGCAACACCGTCATCATCAAGCCCAGTGAGAAGGATCCCACGGCCGTCAATTGGGTCGCCGAGCTCTGGAAAGAAGCCGGCCTGCCCGACGGCGTCTTCAATGTCCTTCACGGTGACAAGGTGGCGGTTGATACCCTGCTGACGCACCCGGACGTCAAGGCCGTTTCCTTCGTGGGCTCCACTCCGATCGCCAAGTACGTGTACGAGACCGCCACCGCCCATGGCAAGCGGGTCCAGGCCCTGGGCGGCGCTAAGAACCATATGATTGTCCTTCCCGACGCCGATCTTGACCTCGCTGCCGACGCCGCCATTAACGCAGGGTTCGGTTCCGCTGGTGAACGGTGCATGGCTGTCTCAGCGCTCCTGGCCGTGGGCGACGTCGCCGATGCGCTGGTGGACAAAATCGCTGATCGTGCCCGCAGCCTGCGCACCGGCGACGGACTGCGTGGTTGCGACATGGGCCCCCTGGTGACATCCCAGCACAGGGATAAGGTTTCGGGATACGTCGACGCCGGTGAAGCGGCAGGTGCCACGCTCGTCGTCGACGGTCGTGGCGTAGTTCCCGACGCCGAAGGCGACGGCTTCTTCGTGGGCCCCACCCTGTTCGACCACGTCACCACCGATATGTCCATCTACCAGGACGAGATCTTCGGACCCGTGCTCTCGGTGGTCCGGGTGGACAGCTACGACGACGCCCTGGCCACCATCAATGCCAACCCGTACGGCAACGGCACCGCGATTTTCACGAACGACGGCGGTGCAGCCCGCCGCTTCGAGAACGAAGTTGAGGTGGGAATGGTGGGCATCAACGTCCCCGTCCCGGTGCCCATGGCCTACTACTCATTTGGCGGGTGGAAGAACTCCCTGTTCGGAGATACCCATGCCCACGGTTCTGAAGGTGTCGGATTCTTCACCCGAGGCAAGGCCGTCACCACCCGCTGGCTGGATCCCAGCCACGGCGGAATCAACCTCGGCTTCCCCCAAAACTCCTAAGCGCCGACGACGTCAGGACAGCCACCATGACCGCCACCCTTGAACCAACACAAACGGACCGCGAGGCAGCCCAACGCGCCTACGACCTGGACCGCAAGCACGTCTTCCACTCCTGGTCTGCGCAGGACACGCTGGACCCCATGGTCATCAGCGCAGCAGAGGGCTCACACCTCTGGGACGGAGAGGGCAACAAGTACCTGGACTTCTCTTCGCAGCTGGTCAACACCAACATCGGACACCAGCACCCGGCCGTAGTCGCGGCGATCGCCGCGCAGGCAGCAAAACTGTGCACCATTGCTCCCAGCTATGTGAACGACGCCCGATCCGAAGCCGCACGGCTGATCGCCGAGCGGACCCCGGGGGAGTTGGACAGGATCTTCTTCACCAACGGCGGGGCAGATGCCAATGAGCACGCCGTCCGAATGGCCAGGCTGCACACTGGCCGCCATAAGGTCCTTTCCGCCTACCGCTCGTACCATGGCGGAACGCAATTGGCAGTCAATATCACCGGTGATCCACGGAGATGGGCCAGTGACAACGGCTCCGCGGGCACCATTCACTTCTTCCCGCCATACCTCTACCGCACGGCGTTCCACTCCACCACCGAGGAAGAGGAAGCCCAGAGGGCATTGGAGCACCTGGAACAGCTCATCGAGTTCGAAGGTCCGTCCAGCATCGCTGCGATCATGCTGGAGAGCATCCCCGGAACGGCGGGCATCTACGTTCCTCCGGCCGGATACATGCAAGGCGTTCGGGAGCTGTGCACCAAGTACGGCATCGTCTCCATAGCCGATGAGGTCATGGCTGGCTTCGGACGCACAGGCAAGTGGTTCGCCGTCGAGCATTTTGACGTTGTCCCGGATCTGATCACCTTCGCCAAAGGCGTGAACTCCGGCTACGTTCCCCTCGGTGGCGTAGCAATTAGTCCGGAAATCGCAGCTACTTTTGGTACCCGCGCCTACCCGGGCGGACTGACCTACTCCGGGCACCCGCTGGCTACGGCGGCCGCCGTAGCCACCATCAATGCCATGGAACGCGAAGGGATGGTGCAGCACGCAGCGAGCCTCGGCACTGACGTGATCGGGCCGGCGCTCGCCGGATTCGCCGAACGTCACCAGTCCGTGGGCGAAGTGCGGGGCCGGGGTGTCTTCTGGGCCATCGAGTTGGTCAAGGACCGTGCCACCCGTGAACCCTTGGCTCCGTACGGTTCTTCCAGCACCGAGATGAACCAACTCGTGGCAGCCTGCAAGTCACGTGGACTCATCCCGTTCGCCAACTTCAACCGTATCCATGTGGTTCCGCCGTGCAATATCAGCGTTGAGGATGCCCGGACGGGCCTGGCCATTCTGGACGAGGTCCTGGACATCGCGGACACGTTCGCGGCTTAGTGGTTGCATCAGGTCCCGCCTCGCTCCGGAAAAGCGAGTGCGGGACCTCGCCGCATAAATCCAAGGAAAAGCTTTACTTAATTGCAATCTACTAGGTAGTCAAGTGAAACCGTCCGGGCGGAAACTGTAGCTATCCGCTTCGGAAGGATTCGCCATGCCTACGCACCTGAACCAGGCAGTAGCCGACTCGGCGCTGCTCATGAAATCGCTCCCGCTTGGCCTCCTTCGCTCTGTCCTCCAGTCTGACGTGGAGAACGGCATCACGCCGCAGCTCTTCGCGGAGCTTAGGGCACTGGCCAGGGTTCCCGGACTGCTGGTGGCGTGCAATTATGGCGGGACGCTCTGCTCCGCTGAGGGCGTGTCGACGGAAACACTGCCGCTGGATAGCGCCGCCGTGGCGCTCCGTGCGCTTGCCGCCTTGCCCAACACGCACACTGCCATCATCTCCGGACGCTCACTGCGGGATCTGGCAGCAGTTTCCCGGCTCCCGGCCGAGGTCCATCTGGTGGGTTCCCATGGCATGGAGTTCGACATGGGCTACGCCTACACACTGTCGCTCGCCACGGAGCAATTGCTTCAGCAGGTGGCCACGGCGCTGACCGAAGCCGTTGCTTTCGAGAAGGGCATCAGTATTGTCCGAAAGCCCGTTGGGGTTGCCGTGCACACCCGGCCGGCGACGCCCGAGGTGGTGGAGCGGGTGATTTTCGTTTCGCAGAAGATCGCCATCGAGTTCGGGCTGTATTTCATCATCGATGGAACGGTGCTGGATTTGACTGTGGAGGAACCAGCCAAAGGCCAGGCGCTGGAGCAGCTCCGGGCGCGGCTTGGGGTAAGTGCTGCGCTGTATGCCGGCGATGCCGAGAGCGACGAAAAAGCGATCGCAACCCTGCGCGGGCCTGACCTCGGATTGCACGTCGGACCGGGAGATACGACGGCGGCCCACACCATCCCGGATCCGGAATCCTTTGCGCACGTGCTGGCTTTGCTGTTCGAACTGCGGCGGGCCTGGCTGTTCGGCGAGGATGCTGTGGGGCTGGAACGGCATTCGATGATTGGCAATGGAACCTCAACGGCGTTGCTCACGCCGGACGCGAAGGTCTGCTGGATGAGCCACCCCTTGCCGGACTCCGGGTCAATATTTGCCCACATTCTTGGGGGTGAGCCAGCTGGGCACTTCAGCATCGAACCCGTGAAGGCGTCGCCGGTACTGGCGCAGCGATATGTGGACAACACCATGATCGTTGAGACGCGCTGGGCCGATGTCACGGTGACCGACTACTTGGAGCCAGCGCCGGAAGGCATCACCAGTTTGGTGCGCGTCCTCTCCGGGACGGGCACTGCGCGCGTAGTGTTTGCGCCCCGGCCGGACTACGCCAACGCGCCCTTCAGCATGGAGATCCGGGGCGACGAAGTCCACATCATGGGTACTTCGGATCCGATCATCCTGTCCGCACCAGGGGTTCAATTCCGGATCAGCAGCGACGGCAAATATGCCACTGCCACCGCTGAAGTTCCCCTCCATCACGGTCCTGTGGTGCTGAACCTTCGCTGCGGTGACACTGAGCCGCTGCCCGCGGACCCTGCGGGGGAGCCAAACCGACGTGCCGGCGTCGGGCGGTCTTCCCGGGAGTGGATCAAGGCACTGCAGCTGCCCACCATCAAAACTTCATTGGTGCGCCGCTCAGCCTTGGTGCTGAAGTCGCTCGTCCACGAGCCCACCGGTGCAGTGCTGGCCGCGCCCACCACGTCGCTGCCTGAGGGCATCGGCGGGACCCGTAACTGGGATTACCGGTATTGCTGGCTGCGTGACGGATCAATGACCGTGAATGCGCTGGTGTCGTTGGGCTCCACCCTGGAAGCCGATGGGTTCCTGGCTTGGCTGGACCGTATCCTCAAGAATGCTCCAGGGCCCGAGTGGCTGCATCCTCTCTATTCGGTGACCGGGGCGCCGCTCTCCACGGAGGCAATCGTGGAAAGCCTTCCCGGTTATGCGGGTTCGCGACCCGTCCGGATCGGCAACGCGGCAGATCATCAGGTGCAGTTGGACGTGTTCGGGCCCATTGCCGAGCTGATCCAGGATCTTGCCGAGCGGCGTGGATTCCTGCCCGATGAACACTGGTACCTGATGGAACAGATGGCACATGCGGTGCTTGCCCGTTGGCACGAGCCCGACCACGGGATTTGGGAAGCCCGCAGGCCCCCGAGGCACCACGTGTACACCAAAGTGATGTGTTGGGTCACGCTGGACAGGGCCCTCCGGGCTGCCGCTTTGCACGGGCGCCCACCCCACGCTGATTGGGCTCCCACTGCCGAAACCATCCGCGAGGAAGTCCTGCGCGAGGGCTGGGATTCGTCGGCAATGTCCTACACGGTGGCTTACGACAGCCCTGACCTAGACGCCGCCGTGCTTCACATAGGCCTTTCCGGCTTGCTGGATGTTCAGGACCAGCGGTTCCTGGACACTGTCACAGCCGTTGAACGCGAGTTGCGTGTGGGGCCCACCGTTTTCCGGTACAGGTACGACGACGGGCTGCCGGGTTTGGAGGGCGGCTTCCACATCTGCACTACCTGGCTGATCGAGGCGTACCTTGCCGTTGGCCGCCTGGATGATGCCCTGGAGCTGTTCAATCAGTTGGTGGCATTGTTCGGACCGACGGGCTTGCTGCCGGAGGAGTACGATCCCGGCACGGAAACTCACCTGGGTAACCATCCGCAGGCATACTCGCACCTGGGCTTCATTCGCTGCGCGCAGCTTCTGGATTACTACTTGGCCAGCGCGGACGTGGAATAACCCAAGTAAGTCGCAGCAGAGCGCGTTTTGAGCGCTGAAAACGCGCACAATTGCGACTCAGTTGGGGAATCGGTGCGGCTACGCGAGCAGCAGGGCCACGGCGATCATGGCCGGCACCGCCACGATGGTGGTGATGAGCACGGTGTCCTTGGCCACGGTGATTCCCGCTTGGTAGCGGTTCGCCGCCACGAAGACGTTCTGTGCTGTCGGCAGGGCGGAGGTAACCACCACGGCAAACAGCGCGTGCCCTTCCATGCCCAGCGCGAAGCGCGCGAACAGGTACGCGATCAACGGGTGGACAATGAGCTTGAACCCGCTGGCCAGCAAAGTATCCAACCTGCGGCCCGCGGCTTTTTGCAGTGGCTTTGATCCGTTCAGGCTCATGCCGAAGGACATCAGCATGGCCGGAATCGCGGCACCGCCAATGAGGTGGATCGGCTCAAGAATCAGCGTCGGGACCTGGAAACCGGTGCCCGCTACCAGGAGGCCAAGCGCCGAGCCCACGATCATGGGGTTCTTCACGATCATCAGCAGGAAGCGGAGGAAAGTGGTGCGGTGGGTGCTGGTGCTGGCGTCGAGGGCCATCAGGTACATGGGCGTGAAGAACGCCAGTTGGAAGATCAACAACGGAGCCACATAACTCGCATCGCCCAGGACAAACACGGCGATGGGGATGCCTAGGTTGGCTGAGTTGGCCAGGGATGCACTCATGGAGGACATCAGCGCTTCCGGCATGGCGCGCTTGAGCCAGAACTTTGCGATCAGGAAGAACAGCAGACCCGTCGCCACGGCGCCTACTGCCGTGACCAGTAGGGGAGCGGCAAAAACGTCGTGCAGTTTGGCCTTGCTCAAGGTCTCGAACAGCAGGGCAGGGCTCGCCACGAAGAACGTCAGCGAACTCAGGACGGACCGGGCGTTCTCGCCCAGGATGTTCCGCCGACCAACAAACATGCCCACCAGGATGATGGCCCACACCACGAAGAACCCGGACAGGACGCCGATCATGGCGCTGTGCGGGCGGAAGCTGGTTGGGTCACGAATGACAGCTTAGCCACAAATGAGATCTGAGTAAGCGCTTTCTCGGGAGAGTTCCGTCATACGGACCCGAAACGCGCCCGACGTCGGCACTCACCTGAGTGCCGACGTCGAACGTTGCTGTGGAGCCTTAGCTGAGGTGCGCTGCGTTCCTGAGCGCGTGCGGCGGGCGCATGAGCCCGGGGGTGTGGCCCTCGGCGGGGTCGTTGCCGAGCTGCAGGATCTTGTTGTCCGTGCCCACGTGGACAACGCGGGGCTCGTAGGTCCGTGCCTCTTCCGTGGTCATCTCCGCGTAGGTGATGAGGATGACGGTATCGCCAACGTGGACCATGTGGGCTGCCGCGCCGTTGATCCCGATCACGCCGGAACCGCGCTCGCCCGCAATCGTGTACGTTTCCAGCCGGGCGCCATTGGTCACATCCACAATGGAGACGAGCTCACCGGGAAGGATGTCGGCTGCGTCCAGAAGGTCCAGGTCGACAGTAACGGAACCGACGTAGTGAAGGTCGGCGTGGGTCACCGTTGCGCGGTGGATCTTGGACTTGAACATTGTGCGGATCATAATGCGACCAGTTTAGCGCGGCACCCTCATCCGGCGCTGTGACGTACCAGACTCCCGGGCCATTCCCCGTCCAAACACGGTCACGAACGGCTGGACTGCAGGGCGGCCGCCGGCACGTAGTGTTCCAGTGCGGTTCCTGCCACCACCAGCGCACGCAGTTCGGCCAGCCCACCGGTCACCGCCCCGGCAGCGCGCGCCTGGACCAGGACGTTGCCCTGCGCAGTTGCCTCAACGGGTCCGGCGATCACGGGCTTGCCGGTCGCATCAGCGGTTAGTTGGCACAAAAGCCGGTTCTGCGAACCGCCACCCACGATGTGCACCACGCTGGTGCTGTGGCCGGTGAGCCGTTCGGCGTCGGCCAGCGTCCGGGCATACCCGGCAGCGAGGCTATCCATAATGCAACGCACGACGGCGGCAGGCCGGTCCGGGAGCACCGCGCCGGTGTTGCGCACGGCTGCGCGGATACGGTCCGGCATGTTGTCAGGGGCCGTGAAGGCAGGATCGTCCGGGTTGATCTGCGGACCTCCGGCAGGGAGCGCAGCAGCTGAGTCAAGCAAAGCCGGGAGCGACTGGCTGAATCCCTGGGCAGCCCACGTACGCTGGCATTCGCTCAACAGCCACAGGCCACCCACGTTGCGGAGGTAGCGGATGGTGCCGTCCACGCCGCGTTCGTTGGTGAAGTTGGCCTTGCGGCTCGCTTCGGTGAGCACCGGGGCGTCCAACTCCACGCCCACAAGGGACCAGGTCCCTGAGGAGATGTATGCAAAGTCTTCCTGATCAGCGGGGACGGCGGCGACCGCCGAAGCAGTGTCATGCGACCCAGCTGCCACCACCGTAGTGTCCGCAGGCAGCCCCGTTTGCTCAAGGACCGCGGACAGCAGGGTGCCCACGGTTTCACCGGGCTGGACGAGCGGCGGGAAGATGTTCCGGGGCAAGCCGAGAGCATCCAGGAACTCCGTGGCCCACTGGCCCGAAACGGCGTCGAAGAGCCCGGTGGTGGAGGCGTTCGTGGCCTCGGTCCGGCGCTCACCGGTCAGCAGGAAGGCGATCAGGTCCGGGATCAGGAGAGCCTGCACCCCGTCCAGGTTCGGCTCTGCCGCCAGTTGGTACACCGTGTTGAACTGCAAGTACTGCAAGCCAGTAGTGGCATACAACTTCTCCGGCGAAATGACCGCATGGACCCGCTCCACAGTGGCGCGGCTCCGTTCGTCCCGGTAGCTGTACGGTTGCGCGGTGAGCGCGCCGGCTTTGTCCACGAGGCCGTAGTCGACAGCCCACGTATCGATGCCGATGCTGACGATGCGCTCGCCGTTCCCACGTGCCACGGCAGCGGCCGCCGCCAGGCCCTTGAGCACCTCAGCGAACAGGGCATCGAAGTCCCAGCGGAGGCCGCCGTCGAGCTCCACCACCCCGTTGGGGAAACGGTGAATGGTCTCCAGAGACACCCCGGACGCGGTGGAAACGCGGCCCAGCATGACGCGGCCGGAGGAGGCGCCGATGTCGATTGCGGCGAACACTGCGGGAGCGGACACCGCCCCGGCGTGTGCCGGGGCGGTGCTCGCGGTGGTTCCGTTGTTCACTATGAGTCCTAGCGCAGGAATGCTGCCGCAACGCCGGCGTCCACGGGGATGTGGAGGCCGGTGGTGTGGGACAGCTCGTTGCTGGTGAGCACGGATGCGGCGTTGGCCACGTGTTCCGGGAGGACTTCGCGCTTCAGGAGCGTGCGCTGGGCGTAGTACTTGCCCAGTTCCTGCTCGTCCACACCGTAGACCGCGGCGCGCTTGGCGCCCCAGCCCCCGGCGAAGATGCCGGAGCCGCGGACCACGCCGTCGGGGTTGATGCCGTTGACGCGGACACCGTGCTCGCCCAGTTCAGCGGCGAGCAGTCGGACCTGATGCGCCTGGTCCGCCTTGGTGGCCGAATAGGCGATGTTGTTCGGGCCCGCGAACACGGAGTTCTTGGAGGAGATGTAGATGATGTCTCCGCCCAGGCCCTGATCGATCATCACCTTGGCTGCGGCCTTGGACACCAGGAACGAGCCCTTGGCCATGACGTTGTGCTGCAGGTCCCAGTCCTTTTCCGTGGTTTCGAGCAGGGGCTTGGAGATGGACAGTCCGGCGTTGTTGATCACCAGGTCCAGGCCGCCGAAGGCGAGTACGGCTTCCTGGATGGCGGCGGCGATCTGGGCTTCGTCGGTCACGTCCGCCTGGACGCCGATGGCGACGTCGGAACCACCCAGTTCCTCGGCCACCTTTTGCGCGTTCTCAAGGTTCAGGTCGGCAATCACTACGCACGCGCCGTCGGACGCCAAACGGGTGGCGATCGCCTTGCCGATGCCCGACGCCGCACCGGTCACCAACGCGATGCGCGTGGCGTGGGACTTGGGCTTGGGCATGCGGGCGAGCTTGGCTTCTTCCAGCGCCCAGTACTCGATGCGGAACTTCTCGGATTCCTCGATCGGGGCGTAGGTGGAAATGGCCTCGGCGCCGCGCATCACGTTAATGGCGTTGATGTAGAACTCGCCGGCCACGCGTGCGGTCTGCTTGTCCTTGCCGAAAGAGAACATGCCAACGCCGGGAACCAGCACGATGGCCGGGTCCGCGCCGCGCAATGCCGGGCTGTTCTCGTCAGCATGACGGTCGTAGTACGCCTGGTAATCCTCGCGGTAGGCCGCGTGGAGTTCCTTGAGGCGGGCCACGGAGTCTTCGATCGAGGCGTCGGCCGGCAAGTCCAGGACCAGCGGCTTGACCTTGGTGCGCAGGAAGTGGTCCGGGCAGGAGGTGCCCAGCGCGCCGAGCCGCGGGTGCTCTTCGGACTCAAGGAATTCAAGAACGACGGCGTCATCGCTGAAGTGCCCCAGCTGCGGCTTGTCCGTGGAGGCCAGGCCGCGGATCACCGGTGCGAGGGCAGCGGCCTTGGCCTTGCGCTCTGCCTCCGGGAGGGCGCTGTAGCCGGGGAGGGTGGCGCCGAAGGGCTCGGACTTGCCGTTTTCCTTGATGTAGTTCTCGGCCTGGTCAATGATCCAGAGCGAGTTGGCCTCGGCCTCTTCGGACGTGGCGCCCCACGCGGTGATGCCGTGGCCGCCCAGGATGGTGCCGATGGCCTGGGGGTTGGCTTCCTTGATCGCGGCGATGTCCAAGCCCAGCTGGAAGCCAGGGCGGCGCCAAGGCACCCAAACAACCTTGTCGCCGAAGACCTTGGAGGTCAGTGCCTCGCCGTCCACGGCGGTAGCAATCGCGATGCCGGAATCCGGGTGCAGGTGGTCCACATGGGCGGCGTCCACCAGGCCATGCATGGCGGTATCGATCGACGGCGCTGCGCCGCCCTTGCCGTGCAGGCAGTAATCGAACGCGGCCACCATTTCGTCTTCACGCTCGACGCCGGGGTAAACGGACTTGAGTGCCTGCAGCCGGTCCAGCCGGAGAACTGCAAGGTTCTCAGCCTTCAGTGTGCCGAGATCGCCACCGGAGCCCTTGACCCAGAGGAGCTCAACGTCCTGGCCTGTGACAGGGTCCTTCTCCATGCCCTTGGCGGAGGTGTTGCCGCCCGCGAAGTTGGTGTTCCGTTTGTCCGCTCCGAGGCGGTTGGAACGGTTGATCAGTTCTTCAACAGTGCTCATCTTTTTAAGCGCCCCATCCGGCTTGCTGGCCGCCTGCGCGGTCCTCATTGATCTTCTTCTGGTAACCGCTGGCCTTGTAGGCGGCCATCGGGTCGGCGGGCAGGCCGCGGGATTCGCGCCACTCGGCCAGGACCGGGCGGACGTCGGTGTAGAAGGCATCGTTGAAGATGCCGTTGGCGGCCAGGACATCCCCGGCGCGCTGGGCTTCGGTCAACGCGGCGGTGTCCACGAGCAGGGCGCGGGCGGTCATTTCCTGGACGTTGAGGACCGAGCGGATCTGGCCCGGGATCTTCTCTTCAAGGTTGTGGCACTGGTCCAGCATCAGCGCGACGCCGGAATCCTTTCCGAAACCGCCACCACGGATGACCTCGTGCATGATCCGGAACAACTGGAACGGATCAGCCGCGCCAACAATCAGGTCATCATCCGCGTAGAAACGGGAATTGAAGTCGAAGGAACCCAGCTTGCCCAGGCGCAGGAGCTGCATGACGATGAACTCGATGTTGGTACCCGGGGCGTGGTGGCCGGTGTCCAGGCAGACGAACGCCTTCTCGCCCAGGGCAAGGGTCTGCGCGTAGGAAGTACCCCAGTCCGGAACATCGGTGTGATAGAAAGCCGGCTCGAAGAACTTGTACTCCAGGACCAGGCGCTGCTCGTCGCCGAGGCCCGCGTAGATCTCCTGGAGGGACTCTGCCAAGCGGTCTTGGCGGCCGCGGATATCGTCCTGGCCCGGGTAGTTGGTGCCGTCGGCCAGCCAGATCTTCAAGTCCTTGGAACCAGTGGCGTGCATGATCTCGATGCACTCCAAATGGTGATCGATCGCGCGGCGCCGCACGGACTCATTGGACGAGGTCAGGGAGCCGAACTTGTACTCGTCATCCTGGAAAGTGTTGGAGTTAATCGTGCCCAGCCCAACGCCCAAGCCGGTGGCGTACTCGCGCAGGGCGGCGTAGTCATCCACCTTGTCCCACGGAATGTGCAGCGCCACGGTGGGGGCCAGGCCCGTCAGCTCGTGGACCTTGGCGGCGTCGGCGATCTTTTCCTGAACGGTGCGCGGAGTACCCGGAGTGCCGAAGACCTTGAATCGGGTCCCGGAATTTCCGTAGGCCCAGGACGGCACTTCAATGGCCAGTTCCCCTAGACGGCCCAGGGCCGATTCTGTGGTGTTCATGCTTGTTCCTTTTGATAATCGTGGGCGGAGTCTTTATCTATGTGCGCGGCGCTGGTGGCATCTTTGACGACACCCGCCGCGGCAAGCTGGTCTTCAAGGTTGAAGACTTCCTCGATGACCTCGAAGCCCTGGTCCGGAGGGACGTCGCTGTCTGCGAAGAGGGTGGCCATCTCGGCTTGCCAGCGGGCATTGACCTCAGTCACGGCCATGCGGGCCTGGGCTGCCTCGTAGTCTTCGCATTCCAGATAGCCGATCAATTGGCCGTCCGGAGCAAGGAAGAGTGAGTAGTTGTTCCACCCTGCGTTTTTCAGTGCGGACAGCATCTCCGGCCATACGGCGGCGTGGCGCTGCTTGTACTCGGCCATCAGTTCCGGCTGGACTGAAGAGCGGAAACAAACCCTCATGTGCGGATCTCCAGGATCACTCGTCTTTGAATCGTTTCATTTGTTACGATTCAAATTACCCTCGTAAACGGGAGGGTGTCAAGGCGTTTCCAACACATTGACGTCAGCCAGCGGAGATCGGAAAGCATGTCCCAGACAGCCAGCATCAAAGACGTTGCAACCCACGCCCAGGTAGCAGTGGGAACTGTTTCCAATGTGCTGAACTATCCGGATCGGGTTTCGCAGAGGACCAAGGAACGTGTCCTGAAATCCATCGCTGAACTTGGCTTTGTCCGCAACGACGCCGCCCGCCAGCTCCGCGCCGGCCAAAGCAGGACCATCGGCTTGATCGTGCTCGACGTTGGAAACCCTTTCTTCTCCTCCGTGGCCCGTGCGGCGGAAGATGCGGCGGCGACTTTGGGCAGTGTCGTCCTGGTGGGGGATAGCGGCCAGGATGCTTCGCGCGAAGCCCACTACATGGATCTGTTCCAAGAACAGCGTGTCCAAGGCCTGCTGATTTCGCCGGTGGGTGACGTGGGTCAGCGGATCGATACCCTGCGCGAACGAGGAGTCCCAACAGTCCTGGTGGATGAACTCGCAGACACCGATCGTTGCAGCTCGGTCTCCGTGGATGACGAGGAAGGCGGCTACTTGGCCGCCAAGCACCTGCTGGACCTGGGCCGCCGTCGTCTGGCTTTTGTTGGCACGCCCTCCATCCGCCAGGTAGCCAGCCGACTCAAGGGCGCGCAGCGCGCTGTCAGTGAAGTATCGGATGCCACCATCGAGGTGCTCGACTCAGTGGGGCAGACCGTCCTGACCGGCCGCAAAGTGGGCAACAGCTTGGTGGAACGCTCCCCGGAAGAGCGGCCCGAAGCCGTCTTCTGCTCCAACGACCTCCTGGCCCTCGGAGTCATGCAATCCCTGACGATGCTGCGAACCGTTCGTATTCCGGAGGACATCGCCCTCATTGGGTACGACGACATCGATTTCGCCATCTCCGCAGTGGTGCCGCTGTCGTCCATCCGACAGCCCACCGAGGCGCTCGGCCGGACGGCGATTGAGTTGCTCGCCGAGGAGCAAGAGAGTGGCGGAACCAAACACCGGTCCGTGGTGTTCACCCCCGAGCTGGTGGTCCGCCAAAGCACCGCCGGCGCACCCAAGTAGGTCGCATTAGTGCGCGTTTTGGGCGGTCAAAACGCGCACTACTGCGACCCAGTTGGGGAGCTACAGGGCGTAGATGCTCCAGGACGCCGTGTGTTGGGTGCCGGGTTCCAGCCGGATCAGGTCCGTGCCGCTGTTGAAGGCATCCGGCGGGCACGTCATGGGCTCCACAGCCAGTCCGATTCGGCCCGGGACGGGTGCCGGCTTGTCAGCCGTATGGATCTGCAGCCATGGGCAGCTTTCGTCCCAGGACATTCCGACGCCGGTGCCCGCAGGGTCGCGTAGCGACAGCCGCGCCAGCCCGCCGTCGAACGCTATTCCTGTGAAGGCATGGTCGATTTCGGTGCTGCCGATGGCGCGGGCTGAGCGGAAGTCGAACTCGTGTCCTTCCACGCCGACGACACCCAAGGGCAGCAGCCGGTCCGGCGTGACCTCCAGGTAAGAGTCGGCGGCGAACTCGAGAACCCACTCATCCAGCGGTGATGTGCCGGCCACAAGGTAAGGGTGCGGGCACACGCCGTAAGGGGCGGCGACGTCCGCCGCATTGACTGCTGTGACGGACGTATGAAGTCCGGCGTCGTCCAGCATGAATCGGGCCGAAAGCTCCAGCACGAACGGGTATCCCGGCGTGGGCCCTACCGTGCACGTCAATGTGAGCGAGCCGGCGTCGGACTCTTTCAGGGCCCAATCGAGCGGGAACGCAAGCCCGTGCAGCGCAGTAGCCCGCTCCGGTTCGTTGATAGGAAGCTGGTGCTCGACGCCGTCCAAGCTGTACGCGCCGTCCGCGATCCTGTTGGGCCACGGCGCGGCAATAACGCCACGGTAGTCAGGGATCGGGCCGCCCTCCGGAAACGGGACCACGAGGTCCCGGCCTTCAAATTGCAGGACGCGCAGCGCAGCCGCGCGGGCGGTCACGACGGCGGTGTAGCCGCCCGCACTCAGGGTGAATTCGGTGCTCACAGGCCGCCGGCCAGCTTGTAGTACGCGGCGTTCCAGTTAAGTTCTTTCTTGAACTGTTTGATGGTGGTGCCTTCGTCGATGGTGAGGAGTTCGGTCTTGGCGATTTCGGCGAAGTCCTCGAATACGTCCAGGCCCACCTGCGTGGACAATACCGTGTGGTGCGCGGCGCCGGCGGTGAGCCACGCTGCGGCCGAGGTAGCGAAGTTGGGCTTTGGCTCCCAGAGTGCGCGGGCTACGGGCAGGTTGGGGAGTGGCTGGTCGAGATCGACGACGTCCACCACGTTGGCCACCAAGCGGAACCGATCGCGCATATCGGACAACGCCACGACGATGCCGGGGCCCGCGTCGGTGTCGAACACCATGCGGACAGGGTCTTCCTTGCCGCCGATGCCCAGCGGGTGGATCTCAACACGCGGCTTTTTGGCGGTGAGCGACGGGCAGACCTCCAGCATGTGCGCGCCCAGGATCTTCTCGGAGCCGGGCTCAAGGTGGTACGTGTAGTCCTCCATGAGTGACGCGCCACCGGGCAGGTCGCCGCCCATCACCTTGGCGGCGCGGACCAGGATCGCGGTCTTCCAGTCGCCCTCGGCGCCGAAGCCGTAACCGTCGGCCATGAGGCGCTGGACGGCCATTCCCGGCAGTTGACGCAGCGCCCCCAAATCCTCGAAAGAGGTGGTGAAGGCTGCGGAGCCGTTGGCTTCCAGAAAGCTGCGGAGACCCAGCTCGATCCTGGCGCTGTAACGCAGCGACTCGTGACGGTCGCCGCCTGCTTTGAGTTCGTCAACCACGTCGTAAAGGCGCTCGTACTCTGCAACCAAAGCGTCGACGTCGGACTCTGCTGCGCCGTGGACGGCGTCGGCGAGCTCGTTGACGGACCACGTGTTCACGGAGACGCCGAAGCGGAGCTCGGCTTCGGTCTTGTCGCCTTCGGTGACGGCGACGTTGCGCATGTTGTCGCCGAAGCGGGTCAACTTCAGCGTGCGGACGGCGGCCCATCCGGCCGAGGCGCGCTGCCACGCACCAACCTGGCGGGCAACCTCAGGGTTGCTGACATGCCCGACGACGGTCTTCCGCGGCACGCCGAGGCGCGACTGGATATATCCGAACTCGCGGTCGCCGTGGGCTGCCTGATTGAGGTTCATGAAGTCGAAATCGATGTCAGCCCAGGGAAGGTCCCGGTTAGCCTGTGTGTGCAGGTGAAGCAGGGGCTTGCGGAGGGCATCCAGGCCTTGGATCCACATCTTGGCGGGGCTGAACGTGTGCATCCAGGCGGTCACGCCGATCACGGAATCGTCTGAATTGGCTTCCAGCGCGGTGCGACGGATGGCGTCGGAATCGGTGAGGACGGGCTTCCACACGAGCTTGACCGGAACGTTGCTGTTGGCATTGAGGACGTTGGCAATCTCCTGCGACTGCGCTGCGACCTGCTTGAGGACGTCCTCGCCGTAGAGGTGCTGGCTGCCCGTGAGGAACCAGACCTCGTACTGGTCGAGGGAAGTGTTGTTAGCGGAAGTATTGACGGCGGTAGGCATGGGGTGCTCCTGGAGTGTGGTGGTCCGAATGGTTTAGCGGCGGCGCTTTAGCGGCCGTAAACGTTCTGGTATCGGTCGTAGAGGGACTCAATCTTGGCTTGGTCGATGGGCAGCGGCTCGCCGAGTTGTCGGGAAATGTGGACTGTCCTGGCCACTTCCTCGCACATGACCGCAGCCTTGACGGCGTCGCGGGCGGATTTGCCGATGGTGAAGGGGCCATGGTTCTGCATGAGCACCGCGGGAGAGTTGGAGTTTTTGAGCGTCTCCACGATGCCCTGCCCGATGGAATCGTCACCGATCAACGCGAACGGTCCCACCGGAATGGGCCCCCCGAATTCGTCGCCCATCATGGTCAGCACGCAGGGGATTTCCTCGCCGCGGGCAGCCCAGGCCGTTGCGTAGGTGGAGTGCGTGTGGACCACGCCACCCACCTCCGGCATGTGGCGGTAGACGTACGCGTGCGCGGCGGTATCCGATGACGGGGAGAGGTCCGGGTTGCCCCAGTCCACGGTCCCGGCGCTTCCGGTGTTGATGCCCCTCACAGGTGTGCCATAGAGGTCGGTGACCACCATCAGCTCGGGCGTCAGGTTGTCATAGGAGACGCCCGATGGCTTGATGACCATGAGGTCATGTCCCGGGATCCGACCCGAAACGTTGCCGGCGGTCCAAACCACAAGTTCGTACCGGGTCAGTTCGGCGTGCAGCTCGCAGACTTCCTTGCGGACCTTCGCGATTGTTTCCAGAAGGGTGCTCATGCTGTGGCTCCTTCCAAGGTGCCGGACTGGGTGGCCTGGCCTTGTTGTGCTGAACCCTGTTGTGCTGAACCCTGGATCGCGGCGCGCTGGATGGCCTTGAGGCGGTGCATGACGTTGTTGGTGCCGCGGCCGAAGTAGTCGTGGAGAGCTTTGTATTCCTGGAAGAGGACCTCGTAGGCGGCCACGTTTTCGGGGATGGGAGTGTAAACGGCGCCGGGTGCAGCTGCCATGGCGGCGGCTGCTTCACGAATGTCCTTGTACTTCCCGGCAGCAACAGCGGCGTGGATTGCCGAGCCCAGGGCGGGACCCTGCTCGGATCCGATGGTGGAAAGCTGTAGGCCAGTGATGTCAGCGTAGACCTGCATCAGGAACTTGTTCTTCAGGAGACCACCGGCCACGATGAATTCCCTGACGGGAACACCCGAATCGCGGAACGCATCCACGATGGTGCGGGTCCCGAAAGCCGTGGCTTCCAGCAGAGCCCGGTATGTGTCCTCGGGTTTGGTGGCCAAGGTCTGGCCCACCACCACGCCGGAAAGTTCGTGGTCAACCAGCACTGATCGGTTGCCGGAATGCCAGTCCAGGGCGATCAGTCCGTGCTCGCCGATGGCCTGCTTTTCTGCGAGTCCGGTGAGGTATTCGTGGATGCCCAGGCCTTGATCTTTGGCGGCCTGGTGGTATTCCGGCGGGACCCCGTTCTTGGTGAACCAACCGAAAATGTCGCCAACTCCGGACTGGCCTGCTTCGTAGCCCCACAAGCCGTCCACGATGCCGCCGTCGACGACTCCGCACATGCCGGGGACTTCGCGGAGAACGTCCCCGTTCATTACGTGGCAGGTGGAAGTGCCCATGATCGCTACGAGCTGGCCTGGTTCAACAGCGTTCGCGGCCGGCGCGCTGACGTGGGCGTCCACGTTGCCTACTGCCACGGCGATTCCCGCCGGAAGCCCGGTCCAAGCCGCGGCTTCTTCGGTGAGGTAACCGGCGGCGTCGCCCAAGCGGCCGATGGTGTGTTCGAGTTTGCTGCTGACAAAGTCCTTGAAATCAGGATTGAGGGCAGCCAGGAAGTCCTCGGAGGGGTACTTTCCATCCTGGTAAATGCCCTTGTAGCCAGCCGTGCAGGCGTTGCGGACGTAGCTGCCGCAAAGCTGCCAAACAATCCAGTCCGCGGCCTCAACCCAGTGATCCATGGCGCCGTAGACTTCGGGATCTTCCTCGAGGAGCTGCAGCCCTTTGGCGAATTCCCATTCGGAGGAGATCAGGCCGCCATAGCGGGGAAGCCAGGACTCGCTGCGTTCTTCAGCGAGCTGGTTGATGCGGTCCGCCTGCGGCTGGGCCGCGTGGTGGCGCCACAGTTTGACGAACGCGTGCGGCCGGTCGGCGAAGCGTTCCAGTTCGTTCAGCGGCGTGCCGTCCGCCGTCGTCGGAACCATGGTGCACGCGGTGAAGTCGGTGGCGATGCCCACCACGTTTGCCGGGTTGATTCCGGCATCGGCGACGGCGGCCGGTACCGCATTGCGCAGGACGTCGCGATAGTCATTGGGCACCTGGAGGGCCCAGTCGGCTGGGAGGCGCTGGCCGGTACCCGGGAGTTTTTCCGTCACGACGGCGTGCGGATACTCGAACACGCCGCTGCCGAGTTCTGCTCCGTCCGAAACGCGCACGACGACGGCGCGGCCGGACAAAGTGCCATAGTCCACGCCGACAACGAACTGCTCGTCCAGCGGGAGATTTTCAAAGGTATTCATGGGGTCTCCATCCGGCTGGCCAAGGCCTCATTGCCGGGGGTCGGGGTGGAAAAGTGAAGAAGGTCTGATGCAATTGTTAGCGCTCACAACTTTGATGTCAAGAGGGGACCATGTGGAACAGGTGCTCATGGCGGAGGTCAGGCGAAGGCGCACCCAAGTAGGTAGCAGCAGACGTCGTTTTGAGCGCTCAGAACGCGCACTGCTGCGACCTAGTTGGAGGCGGGAGCCGTGGTGGAGCGGACTACCAGCCGGGGCGCCACCGTGGCAGGCGTGCCGGTGGTGCCGCTCTCCAGCCGGTCCAGTAGCAAGGCGATGCAGCGCTGGCCGAGCTCCTCGAAGTCCTGGGCCACCGTTGTCAACGGCGGGATGAAGTATGCCGACTCCGGTTGGTCGTCGAAGCCCACCACGCTGATGTCCTCCGGTACCTGGACGCCGAGTTCATGGAACGCTCGGAGAACGCCGAGGGCCATTTGGTCATTTGCGACAAAGAGAGCCGATACGGAGCGGTCGGCGGCGATTTTCAAGCCTTCGCGGTAGCCGCATTCGGCGCTCCAGTCGCCCTCGATGAGCGTCATAGGTTCAATCCCGGCGTCTGTTAGGGCATCCCGCCAACCCTCGATACGGGCAGCGGCGTCAATCCAATCGGAGGGCCCGGATAAGTGTCCGATCCGTTGGTGCCCCAGTTCCAAGAGATGCTCGACGGCGAGACGCGCGCCTTGCCGCTGGTCCACAGTGGCACCCGTGAGGTGTTCGTCGCCGATGGATCCCACAGCGACCATGGGGACTTGGGCGGTGATGTCTTTGAGGACATCAAAGGTCCCCGGGTGGGGCACCGTTACTACGACGCCGTCGACGCCTTGGTCCATGAAGTGCGCCATGGCGTCCTTAATGGTCTCCGGCGTCACTTCGCGCAGGGCTGCGACGCTGACGAAATAGCCCGCCTCCCTCGCCGCCTGCTGGACTCCGAGGAGCGTGTGCGATGGCCCGTACTGCGCCATTTCGCTGCCGAGTACGCCAATGGTCTGGGATCGCCGTGTTACCAGGCTTCGTGCGGCGGTGTTCCGACGGTACCCCAGCTCTGTGATGGCCTGCTCCACGCGCTCGCGGGTCTTGGAGCTCACATTGGGGTGGTTGTTCAACACCCGGGAGACGGTCTGGTGGGAGACACCTGCCACTCGGGCAACGTCCTCCATGACAGGAGGCCGGGGCGGTGCGGTTTCTTCAGTGCTCACCCTGTCACGATAGAGCACCCGCGACGTCGATCAGCTTTTGGCCACCTTGGCAGCGTAGTGGCGGTACCTCGTCAGGAATTCGGGACTCTCGGCGATATTTCCGCGAACAACCTCTGTTCCCTCGAGTGGCCATTCCGGCAAGCTCCCTGTCAGAACGCCTGCAGCTTGCCGGGCCGCGCCGTCTGCCACGTATTCTCTTGGTTCGGGGACGAACACCGGCACACCGAAGGCTGCAGCGGCGATCTGCTGGACCGCAGTCGATTGCGCACCCCCACCCACCAGGATGATGCGCTGGGCGGAGACCCCCTGTTCCTGCAAGGCGGCCAGCCCGTCGGCCAGCGAACACAACACACCCTCTACAGCGGCCCGTGCCATGTTGGCGGGAGTGTAATTGGAAACGGTGATGCCGTGGAGGGAGCCGGTGGCTTCCGGCAAATTAGGGGTTCGTTCGCCCTCGAAGTATGGGACGAGGGTCAGCCCTCCGGCGCCCTCCGGAGCAGAGAGTGCCAAGTCGCCGAGCTCCGGCAGGGTGATGCCCAGTAGTGCAGCTGTGGCATCGAAGATTCTCGTCGCATTGAGCGTGCAGGCCAACGGCAGGTAGTTGCCGGTAGCGTCCGCGAAGCCTGCCACGAGCCCGCTTGCATCAAGCGCCGGGACATCTGAAACCGCGAAGACTGTCCCCGACGTTCCAATTGAAATCACTACGTCCCCGACACTCGCACTTACTCCCAGACCTGCTGCTGCATTGTCGCCTGCACCGGGCCCGATGAGTGCCCCGCCGGGGGTCTTTCCCGCGGCCTCCAACGGCCCGGCGACAACGGGCAACACGGGAACGTGGCCGAGCGTGTTGTTGAGGACTTCTGGAAGGTATCCGCCGCTGCTGGCAGAGTAGTAGCCCGTGCCGGAAGCATCCGAACGGTCTGTGCGGAGGAGATCCAAGGCGGCCGGCCCACTTCCGGGCCCGTGTCCGGCCAACCGCCAGGACAGCCAATCGTGGGGTAGGCAAACCGCTGCTGTCCGTTGGGCGTTAGCGGGTTCGTTTCGGGCCAACCATCGAAGCTTGGTGGCCGTCAGCGATGCCACCGGGACGGTTCCGGTGTGCGATGCCCAGTAGGACGCGCCTGCCGTGGCATCGCCATCGCCGGCGTCAAGGATCAGCGCTTCCGCGTCCGGGGCCGAGCGGGTGTCATTCCACAACAATGCGGGTCTGACAACGCCTCCGGACTCATCGAGACACACCATGCCGTGTTGCTGACCGCCAACAGACACGGCGTCGACGTCATCCAAACCGCCTGCCTGTGCGATTGCTTCCTGGAGGGCTGACCACCAATGGTCCGGGTGAACTTCGGTGCCCTCCGGGTGGGAGGCCCGCCCGTGACGTACCAAGGCGCCAGTGGCTGAATCCCGGATGACCACTTTGCAGGACTGGGTGGAGCTGTCGATCCCGGCTACGAGAGGCATGCGCTCATTCCTTATGGGGACCGCCGCCGGGCGTCAAGGACCCCTGTAAGGAGAGACCTTGGGGAGCCCGGCGGCGGGATGACGGTGGGTGGGAGTGACCTAGCGGGAGCCGAGCAGGTGCTCGATGGCCAGCTGGTTGAGGCGGACGAAGGCGAATGAGCGCTCGGCGGCCTTATCGGCGTCGAACGTGTCGAACGCGCTGGCGTCAGCCAGCAGGTCTGCGGTGGTCTCGCCAGCGTTCAGCGTCGCCTCGCCTAATTCGAAGACGCCTGACGTGGTGAGTGCTTCCTGGACGTCCGGGTCTGCGCGGAAGGCCAGGGCGCGTTCCTTCAGCAGGAGGTACATGGACATGTTGGACTTGGCTGATTCCCAGACGCCGTCGTAACCATCGGTACGTGACGGCTTGTAGTCGAAGTGGCGCGGACCGTCGTACTTCGGACCGCCATTGGGGAAGCCGTTCTCCAGAAGGTCCACGGTGAAGAAAGCGCTGGTGAGGTCGCCGTGGCCGAAGACAAGGTCCTGATCGTACTTAATGCCGCGCTGGCCGTTGAGATCGATGTGGAAGAGCTTGCCCGCCCACAGGGCCTGGGCGATGCCGTGCGTGAAGTTCAGGCCGGCCATCTGCTCGTGGCCTGTTTCCGGGTTAAGGCCCACGATGTCGCCGTGTTCCAGCTGCGCGATGAACGCCAGGCCGTGGCCGACGGTGGGCAGGAAGATGTCGCCGCGGGGTTCGTTTGGCTTGGGCTCCAAGGCAATCCGAAGGCCGTAGCCCTTCTCTTTGATGTACCCGGCTGCGGTGTCCACGCCTTCCTTCATGCGATCCAGTGCTGCGGAAAGATCCTTGGAACCGTCATATTCGCTGCCTTCGCGGCCGCCCCACATCACGAAGGTCTCGGCACCCAGTTCCGCAGCAAGGTCAATGTTCCGGAGGATCTTGCTCAATGCAAAGCGGCGGATGGACCGGTCGTTCGAGGTGAACCCGCCATCCTTGAACACCGGGTGGCTGAACAGGTTGGTGGTGACCATAGGCGTTTTCAGGCCGGTCTCTGCCAAGGCTGCCTTGAAGTTCTTCAGGATCAGGTCCCGCTCGGACGCCGTGGCATCAAAGGGAATCAAGTCATTGTCGTGGAACGTGATGCCATAGGCGCCAAGCTCGCTGAGCTTGTGAACAGCTTCCACCGGATCCAGGGCGGGACGGGTGGCGACGCCGAACGGATCGGCGCCGGTCCATCCAACGGTCCAAAGGCCAAAGGTGAAGCGGTCCTGCGGGGTGGGCTGCGGGGTCATTTTGCTCCTTTGCAAAGCACTGGGGAAGAACTTGAAGAAAAGCACTCCAATTAGTTTTCAATCTGAACTATATGGTGGATGATGGATCATGGTCAATGGAAGCCGGCAAAAATTTCTTAGAATCTGTAAGGAGGTCCCGCGCCAGTGAATGAGCAGACCGCACCCGGACGCGTAGGTGACG
Source organism: Paenarthrobacter sp. GQ52 (assembly GCF_059759005.1). Lineage (NCBI taxonomy): Bacteria > Bacillati > Actinomycetota > Actinomycetes > Micrococcales > Micrococcaceae > Paenarthrobacter > Paenarthrobacter sp. GQ52. The sequence goes on along the minus strand of NZ_JCAXEJ010000016.1, from coordinate 75,573 downwards.
TCCGCCGTCGAAATCTTTCATTGGTGATGGACTCCATTGCCCGAACAGGAGAAGGCAAGCCCAGCCGCGCGCAGTTGGCCGCGGGAACCGGACTGACCAAAGCGGCGGTTTCCAGCCTGGTCGCCGACCTCGTTGAGTCCGGGCTGGTCTCGGAAGTGGGCCTTTACCGGGACGGGGAGCGGGGACGGCCCGGCCAGGGCTTGGAACTCAGCGCCCGCCGTGGCGTAGTGGGCATGGAGATCAACGTGGACTACTTGGCCGTGGGCCTCGTGGACCTGGGAGGAAATCTCCGATTCCACTCGACTGTTGAATCGCGAAACCGGGGCCTGGCGCCTGAAAAGGTCATGGAACGCCTGGGTTGCCTGGCCGACGAAGCAATAGCCGCTGCGGCCGCTGCGGACATCTCGATCCTCGGCGGCGGGCTGGCGGTTCCGGGTTTGGTGGATGAGCAGCGCAACCTTGTGTTGTCCGCTCCAAACCTGCACTGGGAGCACGAAGCGCTGAATCCGCAGGACCTGCTGGAAGGCGCACCGCTTGGCGTCAGGTTGTCCAACGAGGCCAACAGTGCAGCACTCGGAGAGCTTTGGTATGGCGCAGGTCGGCCGGACTTCCTCTATGTTTCGGGGGAGGTGGGTGTTGGCGGGGGCGTCATTATCGGTTCGGAACTTTACACCGGACCTGGCGGATCAGCCGGCGAACTTGGCCACATCGTCGTCCACCCTGACGGGCCTGCTTGCTCCTGCGGTGGGGCGGGGTGCTTGGAAACCTTTGCCGGCCAGGAAGCCATTTTCGAGGCGGCCGGCATCCCCGAAGGATCGCTGGGTGGGCGTACGGAACTGCTGCTGGCGGCCTTGGCTGCCCGGGAACCGCGGGCCACGCGGGCGGTTCACGACGCCGGGAGGTACTTGGGCGTCGCGCTCGCCTCGTCTGCCCGGTTGATGGATATTGAAGCCGTAGTCCTCGGCGGGCACTTTGCCGTGCTTGCGGAATGGCTCAGGCCGGCGCTGCTCAGCAGTTTGGAGCGCTACGCGCCGGGTCTGCTGGATCCGGGCAACCTGACAGTGTCTGCCCTTGAACATTCCGGAACGCTCCTTGGCGCTGCCGGCCAAGTGATCCGGTCAGTGATTGAGTCGCCGTTCGAGTTCCTGCTGGCGAGCAAGCTGGCTTAGGCCAGTCCAATGCGGTCCGCGATAATCTTCCGGGGCCGAAGGTCCTGATCGGCGTGGATTAACCGGCGTGGGTTCTTCCGAATGAATCATCAGCATGCTTACTATTGATGGGTCAGTTGTTCGCGCAAAATACCCAAACGGACGAGTGCCCCATGACTACACAAGACTCAGCCCACACCAGCACAGCCAAGGCGCAGAGTGCTCCGTCCCCCGAGGACTCACGCAAGCCGGACAGTCCCAATGACCTGGTGAAGCCCACGTGGATGTACGTTGCCAAGAGGACGTTGCGGGAGTTCACCAAGGATCAGTGTCCGGATGCGGCGGCAGGTCTGACCTACTACGCTGTCCTCTCGCTGTTTCCCGCGCTCCTGGCCCTGGTTTCGCTGATTGGCATCTTTGGCGACGCCGGACGCACAACATCGGCGCTGCTGGACATTGTCCAACAGTTCGCGCCGGGGCAGGGCGTTGACGCCATGCGCCAGCCGATCGAGGAACTCACGCAGTCCAACACGGCAGGGCTGGCGTTGGTTTTCGGTATTCTGGTGGCGCTTTGGTCGGCCTCCGGCTACACCACAGCTTTCAGCCGGGCCATGAACCGGGTGTATGAAGTGGACGAGGGCCGCGGCTTCGTCAAACTGCGCGGCACGATGCTCGCCGTCACTATCGTTGCCGTCGTCGGTGCAGCCATCGCCGCAGCCATGCTGGTCCTCAGCGGCCCCGTGGCCGAGGCTATCGGAGGCGCCATCGGGTTGTCGGAGACCGCCCTCACCGTTTGGAACATCGCCAAGTGGCCGGTCCTCATCATTATCGTGGTCGCGATCATCGCGGTGCTCTACTACTTCACTCCCAACGTCAAGCAGCCCAAGTTCCGTTGGATGAGCATGGGCTCCCTGATCGCCCTGGTGATTTTCGCACTGGCATCGCTGGGCTTCGGCTTCTACGTTGCCAACTTCAGCAACTACAACAAGACGTACGGCGCCCTGGCAGGGGTCATCATCATGCTGCTGTGGCTCTGGATCCTGAACATGTCCCTACTGTTCGGTGCAGAGTTCGACGCCGAGATGGAACGCGGACGCCAACTGCAGGGCGGCATTGAGGCCGAAGAAAGCATCCAGCTTCCGCCGCGCGATACCAAGAAGAGCGACAAGATGCAGGAGAAGGAAGAAGAAGTAGTTCGCCGCGGTGAGGAACTTCGCGAAACCCACGGTGACGAGCCGAAAAAGAACAGGTAGCGGCAATGGAGGATCTGGCCATGGCACCCGGTGCAAGGAGCAAGAAGCTCAAGGCCATTAAGAACGGCGACAGCGTCCGGATCAGTGGTGAGGTTTTCCAAGTCAACTCCGTCGAACCCCAGGACGGCTCGCGGAACATCAGCTTGGAATTGGAAGGGCTCGACGGCGGGTTGGTCACCCTTATCGGCCTGCCGAAGGCCAAAGTGCAGCTCGCTGCGCGAGCCTCCTGAATCCGGGCCAGTGGCGGGTTGAAGGCTCAGGCTTCGGCGGGAAAGCCTTGATCTGCGTCATCCCACCAGCCCTCCCAGGCGCTTGAGGTCAGGCGCTTCGTGGCAATGGCGGGGGAGTGCTCGGGGCTGGATTCGCCGGATGGGCCGCTGTGGCTGCCGCTGGCGTCGAGGAAAAAATTCAGGGTCTTCAAGAGCATCATGGTGGTGTCCTTTCAGTGGTTTCGTGGACGTCTTTGTCCAGGTAAAACCAGCGTAGGCGGCCATTGTTTCCTCTCGTCGACACAATGTTTCAGCTGTGTACCACTTATCTCACCTGCGCACTCCACGACTTATAGCGGACACAAATAGGGGTGTGCCGTCACCACCTTCTTTGGACCCGGGACTGCGGCGACACACCCCCAATGCGGCGTGTCCGGGCAGTTTCAGAATCAAAGTGGGTGGTGGCCGTACCTTCGCAGCAGCCAAGCACGCTAAAAGATGCGACGGCGGCGCTCGCGGGCCCCCGCCGTCGAGCCTTTTCCGGCAGCGGGGATGGCGAACGTCATGCAAAGCCCATTGCGCCTCCGAAAGCGACTCCCGCCGGCGGAATCCCAGTGTCGCGGCATTTACGCGTGGCGCGGATGGAGAGGACTCGGCCACGAGATGCTGGAAAGAGGGTGCGCCGTCACCACCTTCTTCGGACCCGGGACTGCGGCGACACACCCGCAATGCGGCGTGTCCGGGCAGTTTCAGAATCAAAGTGGGTGGTGGCCGCACCTCCGCCGTGCTAGCTGTGGCCCGGAGGAAGATGGGTGGCGCAAAAAAGCGGGCCCCCGCCGTGACCTTGGCAGGAACCCGCTGGCTTTTGGAGCGATCCTCCCGCGGAGCTTAGGGCATCCGCGGGAGGATCACGTTGTTACGCGAACGGGAGGACGAGCTCCGCATAGCGCTGCTTCATGGTTTCCAAGACTGTGTCGCCGTCGGCGTCCCAAATGTCCTGGTTAAAGATTTCAACTTCGATGTCGCCCGTGTATCCGGCGTCCCTGACCCAGGTGCCGATGGTCGCGAAGTCGATGACGCCGTCGCCCATCATGCCGCGGGACAATAGCGCGTCCGCAGCGATCGGCAGGTTGAAGTCGCACACCTGGTAGGAAGCGATGCGGTTTTCGCGGCCGGCACGTTCAACCTGAGCCCTCAGCTCCGGATCCCACCAGACGTGGAAGGTGTCGACGGCGACGCCGACCGCCTTCGCGTCGTACGGCGCGGCGAGATCGAGGGCCTGGCCAAGGGTGGAGATGAGCGCGCGGTCTGCGGCGTACATCGGGTGCAGGGGTTCCAGCACCAGCCGTACACCGTTCTCGGAAGCGAACGGGACTAGTTCCTCCAGGCGGTCGGCGACGCGCTGGCGTGCAGCGACGACGTCCTTCTCACCAGGAGCGAGCCCACCAACCACCAGGAACAGCTCCTGGGTGTCCAGCGCTACTGCTTCGCGGACGGCCTCGAAGTTGTCGGCGAGGGCTGCGGCCTGCCCTTCAGCGTCGGCCGCAGTGAGAAAGCCGCCGCGGCACAGCGACGAGACCCGCAGGCCTGCGTCCTTGATGAGCTTGCCTGCCTTATCCAAGCCGGCCTCGGCCACACGGTCACGCCACGGACCGATCGCGGGGATGCCGGCGCGGGCGCAACCATCCACAGCCTCAGCAAGCGTCCACTTCTTGGTGGTGGCGCTGTTCAGCGACAGGCGGGAGAAGTCCGCGCTCATGCGCCCACCCCGTTGATCCGCAGGAAGTCAGACATCCGGAACGCGGCCAGTGACGGATCCTTCAGCAGGCCGGCTTGGTCGGCCAGTTCGAAGGTCTTGGCCAAGTGCAGCACCGAACGGCCGGAGTGCAGGCCGCCCACCATCTGGAAACCGGGCTGCTTGCCATTGAGCCAGGACATGAAGGCGATACCGGTCTTGTAGTAGAAAGTGGGTGCGCTGAAGATGTGCTTTCCGAGCTCACGGGTGGAGTCCAGGATCGCGCGCCCTTCGCTGCCTTGACCGGCGTCGTACTTCTGCAATGCCACCGAAGCGGCAGGGTAGATGGCGGCGAAGATGCCCAGCAGGGCGTCCGAGTGGTGGGTCTCGTCGCCGTCGATCAGCTCCGGGTAGTTGAAGTCGTCGCCCGTGTAGAGGCGGACCTCTTCCGGAAGTGCGGCGCGGAGAGCCACCTCGTGCGAGGCGTCCAGCAGCGAAACCTTCACGCCATCAACCTTGTCCGCGTGCTCGCGGATCAGGCTGAGGAACGTTTCGGTGGCCACGGAGACGTCGTCGGAACCCCAGTATCCGGCCAGTGCGGGGTCGAACATGGTGCCGAGCCAGTGCAGGATGACGGGCTGATCCACTTCCTGCAGGAGTGTCGAGTAGACGTGCAGGTAGTCGTCAGCACCGCTTGCAACCTTGGCCAAGGCGCGGGACGCCATGAGGATGACCTTGGGGCCGGCCTCACTGACGACGGCGATCTGCTCACGGTAGGCGTCGATGACGGCCTGGATACCAGCTGCACCCTCGGGAAGCGTGGCGATGTCCAGCTGATCGGTGCCCGCGCCGCATGAGACGAGATCGCGGACGGACTTGCCGGAAATGGCGGCGTCGCCTGCCGCAACAACGGATGCGGCTTCTGCGCCGGTGCGCTTGATGAGCTGCTGGGTGGCTGCCCAGTCCAAGCCCATGCCGCGCTGCGCGGTGTCCATGGCGTCGGCGACACCCAGGCCGTAGGACCACAACTCGTGCCGGTAAGCGAGGGTGGCGTCCCAGTCGAGCTGCGCCGGTGCGCCTGGAGTGTTGTCCGCAGCGACCTCGGGGATGACGTGGGCTGCTGCATAGGCGTGGCGGGCCGTCAAAGGAGCGGTCGGCTTGGCCCACGATGTGGCTGCCTGAAGGCGGTACTCGCGGGTGCCGCCGTCGTTGGTGGGAAGAATCAGTGACGTCATTAGAGCGTGATCTCCGGGATGTCGATGGTGCGGCGCTCAGCGGAGGACTGCAGGCCGAGCTCGGCCAGCTGGACGCCGCGTGCTGCGGAAAGCAGCCCGAAGCGGTGCTCGCGGCCGGCCACGACGTCGCGCAGGAATTCTTCCCACTGCAGTTTGAAGCCGTTGTCCAGTTCAGCGTTGGCCGGGACTTCCTGCCACTGGCTGCGGAAGGATTCGGTGACGGGCAGGTCCGGGTTCCAGACGGGCTTGGGGGTGTGGGCGCGCTGCTGCGCAACGCACTTGTTCAAACCGGCGACGGCGGAACCGTGCGTGCCGTCGATCTGGAACTCAACCAGTTCGTCGCGGTAGACGCGGACGGCCCAGGAGGAGTTGATCTGGCCGATGACGTCGTCGCCCCCCGGGGTTTCGAGTTCGAAGATGCCGTAGGAGGCGTCGTCAGCGGTGGCCGTGTATTCCTTTCCGGCTTCGTCCCAACGTGCGGGGATGTGCGTGGCAGTCTTGGCGTTGACGCTCTTGACCTTGCCGATGATCCCTTCAAGGACGTAGTTCCAGTGGCAGAACATGTCCGTGGTCATTCCGCCACCGTCTTCCTTGCGGTAGTTCCAGGACGGACGCTGCGCAGCCTGGACATCGCCTTCGAAGACCCAGTAGCCGAATTCGCCACGGATGGAGAGGATGCGTCCGAAGAAACCTTCGTCCACCAGGCGGCGGAGCTTGACCAGGCCGGGGAGGTACAGCTTGTCGTGCACAACGCCTGCAGTGACGCCGGCTTCCTTGCCGATCTGTGCAAGCTCGATGGCCTCTTCGAGGGTCTCTGCCGTGGGCTTCTCGGTGAAGATGTGCTTGCCGGCGCGCATGGCCTTCTTCAGGGTGGCGGCGCGGAGGCTGGTCATGGAGGCGTCAAAGATGATGTCCACGGTGGGATCGGCGATGACTGCGTCGAGGTCCGTGGTCCATTCGGAAACCTTGTGGAGTTCGGCTAGTTCGCGGATCTTGGCTTCATTGCGGCCAACGAGGATCGGCTCGACCTGAACCTTGGTGCCGTCTTCCAGGGTGAAGCCGCCGGCGTCGCGGATGGGCAGGATGGATCGCAGCAAGTGCTGGCGGTATCCCATACGGCCGGTGATGCCGTTCATGGCGATGCGGATCGTCTTTGTTTCGTAGCCCATGTTTTCTCCAGTGCCTTGTGTGCCGGTCGCTCTGCGGTTGCCGGTGCTTGCAGTTCTTGATGTGGGAAAGCGCATTCCCGCTGCAATCGATCATGCACCATGGCGCGCCGTGTTGGCAAGCGCTTTCCCAAAAATGGTGGAAGACTGCCATAATTTTCTTAGCGCCAGTCCCGACGCTTGCAGAAAAGGAGGGCCCCGTGGCCGCCAGCACACTGAGTGAAGTTGCCCGATTGGCCGGGGTCTCCCTCGCAACCGCATCCCGGGTCCTGAACGGCTCGTCCCGTAAGCCGGCTGAGGACATCGCGGAGCGCGTCCGCGAAGCCGCCGACAAGCTCGGCTATGTTCCCAACGCGCAGGCGCAGGCCCTGGCGAAGTCGAGCTCGGGATTGATCGGCCTCATTGTTCACGACATTGCCGACCCCTACTTCTCCGCCATCGCCCGCGGGGTCCAGGAAGCAGCCCGCCAGCAAAACCGCATGGTGTTGCTGGCCAGCACATCCGGCGCCGCGCAGGACGAAAAAGAAGCAGTGGCCGCGTTCGCCGCCCGACGTGCCGACTCCATCGTGATCGCCGGCTCGCGGTCCGTGCGCGCCGAGGACAAGCAAGGCAACATCGAACTCGCCGCGGAACTGGACCGCTACTGCCGCAATGGCGGACATGTGGGGGTTATTGGCCACCCGGTGGTTGGCGCCTCCACTACAGAGGGCTACCACGTGGTTGAAGTCCCCAATGAGGAGCTCGCAGCCGGCCTTGCTGTGGAATTGGCCGCTACGCATGGTGGTGAATTCCTCATCGTTGCGGGTCCCGAAGGGCTGTACACCTCCGACGACCGGGTCCGCGGCTTCCAGCGGGGTCTCGCAGACGCTGGAAGACCCGCAGCAGAGATCATCCGTACCGGCTTCAACCGCGCTGGAGGATACGACGCCGGGCCCGCACTCGCCGAGCGGATCAAGGCCTCCAAAAAACGGCTCTGCATCTTCGCCGTGAACGACGTCATGGCCATTGGCGTTACCGCTGCGCTCCGGCCCGAAGGCGTATGGATTCCCCGGGATGCCACTATCGCGGGTTTTGACGACATCGAAACCCTCCGCGACTTCCGCCCTGCCTTGTCCACGGTGCACCTGCCGCTGGAGGACATCGGCCGCCTGGCCGCCGGCGACCCTGACACCGCGCCGGTCAGCGGCGCGGTGAAACTCCGCCGCAGCACGGAAACTCCGGTGGAATCGCAAGTCTGACCAGGTCAGAAGTCATAACCGTCGTGGAGGTCAAGGCACAACGGCCCTATTTCAGCGGATGGGCTGGACTGAGCAGCCGGCGCTAGTCCTCGCCCAGTGTGATCGTGTGCAGGAAAGCGGCGTCGTTGAGGACGTTTTCCGGCAGGTCATCCTCAACGAATTCCAGCATGATGTCCATATCCTTGCCGTTGCCGCGCAGGACATCGGTGACTGTCTGCCACAGCAGCTTCCGGTTCCGCAGTGGAAAGCGCTCGGCTTCGGGTCCCCAGGAGAAACAATGCACGCCCGCCAGGTGCGGCAAGACTTCGTGGAGGGACTCAAGCGCCTGTTTATCCGAAAGTCCGACGGCGGGCTGCCAGTAGGTGCCGACGTTGGGGTGATTCACCCGGTTCAGTAAGTCGAGGGTAGTGGCGGGGGAGTCGGTAAGGGTGTTGCCGTGGTACTCGAATGCGATGGCCATGCCGCGGGCGGCCGACAGATCGGCGATACGCCGGGTGTCTTGGACCACTGCATCCCAGTGGTCCTCGTTGGCCTCGGCAGAGCCAAGTTCCCCGGCCCACACGCGGATCCGGGGAGCGCCAAGCCCTGTGGCAAGGTCCAGCGCGCGGCCAAAGTCCTCGAAGGCGCCGCAGCGGTAGTACGAGCCGAGCGAGAGGACGCTGAGTCCGGCCGCCACCGTGGCTTCCTTGGCGTGCGCCGCTGACTCGGAATCGCTGACGTGTACATCGGTACCCCACTCGATCCCGGCCAAGCCTGCGTCCGAAGAAATTCGGACCACATCGTCTATCCCCTGCGAACGGAGAGTGACGGAACAGATGCCTGGCGTGAGGTCAGCCAGCGTAGTGAGGTCGATCATGGTCACAGGATATCGGGAATGCGCTTACCCGGTAAGGACGTATCGCCTGTTGAACACATTTGTTCCCGGCTCCCGCCGTGCGCACCCCCTTGGGCACCAAAGCCGCACCCGTTCCCGCCGTGCGCACCCCCTGGGCACCAAAGCCGCACCCGTTCCCGCCGTGCGCACCAGAGGTTACTGGTGCAAAGCGCGGAACGTGCAGCGAACGCGCCAAGTCAGCAATGACAGTGACCGCGCACTTCTCCGCGCTACAGATCGATCCAGTAGCGTCGGATCGATTCGGTGACACCCAGCGCCGGGGCGAAGCTCGCTGGAGGACGGACGCTCTCAAGGACGCCTCCGCACGACTCGATGGTGCGGGCGGACGCCACATTAGGCTGCTTGCAGGTCACCAGGACGCGCTCCATTCCGAGCGTGCGCCCTTCTTCCATGGCACCCTTCAAGGCAAACTTGGCGAGGCTGTGGCCTCTTGCGCTTGGCCTTATTCCGTAGCCGATGTGTCCGCCAACTTCGGTCAAGTATTCGGTTGCGAGTGCGTGCCTCAGGCTGACGGAGCCCAGGTAGGTAGCATCCCGAACCACCCAAATGGTGCTTTGGTTGGCCAGCCTCTCGGGAGGCCGGAAGCTCTGCTTGGGCAATTCATGCAGTACTTCAATCCATTTCGCGAAGTCGCTGCTGTCGCGAAGATCCAAGTCGTATCTCGCTGCCACGAAGGCCGCAGAACCGTCTTGGTCCAAGGTTCCCCACTCGTCATAACTTTCCAGCCAGGAGGTATGGAAGCTTGCCGACGGCGTAGTGAGCTTGTGAATCATTCGGTGAGCCTACTACGCCTGTTGATTCAGGCCTCAGATGTGCTCGTTGACGGGCGGAGGGTGGTGCGCTTCCGGACCTCGCGCAACACAATCTGCTCGGGGCAGACGGTGGAGAGGAAGTCGCCGACTGAGAGCGCAAGCCGCTCGCCGACGAGTGAGTACAGGATGCGATTGGCATCGCGCCGCTCCGCAATCAGGCCGGCCTGCCGGAGCACGCTCAAGTGACGGGAAATGGTGGGGCCCGTGGCGCTGAACCGCGCAGCGATCTCACCGGCAGCCAACTCGCCGTCCTTAAGGTCCTGCAGAATCTGCCGCCTTGTAGGGTGCGCGAGCGCGGCGAAGATGTCTGATGCTGTATCTGCCATGTTTGCAATATAGCACAATTGCTATATACAGTTTAGCTTCATTGCTAATAAGCGAAGGAGCAAGAATATGCGTGTAGCCATTACCGGTGGAACCGGCTTTGTAGGGCGTCACTTGGCAGGGCGACTCAACAGTCCGGACACTGTTGTCATCTCCAGGCGGATGGGCGTGCAGATCAATGATGTGGATGCCTTGGCGGCTGCCTTCGCTGGCTGCGACGTAGTGGCGCATTGTGCCGGGATCAATCGGGAGGTCGGCGACCAGACCTTCGATCGTGTACACGTCCATGGCACCCGGGCGGTCATTGAGGCGGCCCGACGAGCGGGCGTGCAGCGCATAGTAATGCTGAGCTTCCTAAGGGCCCGGCCTGACTGTGGCTCGGCCTACCACGAGACCAAGTGGGCGGCCGAGGAGCTCTTGCGGGAATCCGGCATCGAGCACACCATCCTCAAAGCGGGGATGATTTACGGCCTAGGTGACCATATGGTGGACCACGTCACCCGCGCCGTGCGTACCTTTCCGATCTTCGCGACGGTGGGCTTTCACGAACGGACAGTTCGGCCGGTTCCAGTGGAAGAGGCTGTCAACGCATTGATTGCTGCCATGGAAGGCCGTGTCGCCAGCCCTACTGTGACCCTACTTGGAGCCGAAGAACTTGAGCTGGGAACTGCTGTCCGCAGGATCGCGCGGCTTGCAGGTGGGCGGCCTCTGTACGTTCGCGCTCCAGTATGGGCAATCCGGGTGCTCGCGCAGTTAACGGAGTGGACCATGGTGGTGCCGCTCGTTGCCAAAGCACAAGCGCATATGCTCGCCGAAGGGGTTAGCGAACCCGCGCCCTTCGCGCCGGAGCTTCCGTTCGGACTGCGTCCGGCGCTCCCCTTCGACGACGAACGCATCAGAGCCGCGCTGCCCGAGGGGCGGTTCACGCTGAATGACCTCCGGATGATCCGATGGTGGGCCGGGCGGCGTCCCAGTACGGGGCCGAGCCTGCACGCCCACTAGTTCGACTTACTCAGCGTCCTCCCCATGATGGCCTGCGTGAGGGCATCGATGACCTCGGCGTTGGCCAGGGGATTCCGGATCAGGGTGAAGTCGACGTCGCCTACCGGCGGGAGCCCGAAACGTTGCGTGATGACCTTCAGGTCCTCGGGCACCAGCGACGCCGGCATCACGGCAACTCCGATGCCGGCACGAACGGCCGCGAGCACTCCGCTGATCTGCTTGGTGCTACAGGTGATCCGCCAGGTCCGGCCTTCGGCTTCCAGTGCGTCAATGGCTAGTTTTCGGCTCAGGCTTGGCGCTGGGTAGGCGATGAGCGGGACGGGCGCCCCGGGTTCCAGTACGGTCTGCTCGACGCCGACCCAGGCGAAATTGTCGTGCCGGACCACCGTGCCTTCCTTTGCTCCGGCCACCCATTTCACGAACACAAGGTCCAGCTGGCCGGCATTGAGTCGCTTGTACAGCTGGTCACTTTGGCTGACGGTGAGCTCCAAGTTGATCTGGGGGTACAACTGTCGGAACTCGCGGAGGATCCGGGGGAGGCCGGTGATGGCGAGGTCGTCTGCGGTGCCGAACCGGAGGCGCCCTCTCATGGCCGAACCGGAAAAGTAGCGGGCGGCGGAGTCGTGGGCGGCAAGGATGCTGCGGGCAAAACCGGCCATGGCGTCGCCGTTGTCGGTGAGCCGGACCTCGCGGGTATCGCGGGCAACCAGCACCCGCTTGGCAGCGGCCTCAAGCTTGCGGACATGCTGGCTGACGGTGGGCTGTGCGAGCCCAAGGCGTTCCGCAGCTTTGGTGAAACTCAGCGTTTCTGCGACGGCCAAAAAGGAACGGAGCTGGACAGGTTCGAACACGGAACTCCTAAAGCGCAGGTCAGCGCCGGGCCGGAGTACTGCGCCCTTGCAGCATGGTCATTGCGTTCCGCAATGCTAGTTATAGGCGCAATACGCTTCCATAATTGCTGCTCGCAACCCTAGCGTTAAACGCATCCCACCGAAACTCTCCATCCGAGGACTACCTTTGGCACCCCCACCGCCTTCAGCGGCAAACGTCAGCCAGCCCGTCATCGATTCCCTATCCGCACCTCAGCCCGCGGACACCGTCACCCAGCCACTCGCCGTCGTGAGTGAAAAGCTGCCCTGGCGGCATACCTTCATCTCCCTGAAGGTCCCCAATTTCAGGATCTTCGCGATCGGTCATTTCATCGCCGTGATCGCGATCTGGATGCAGCGCATCGCCCAGGACTGGATGGTGCTGCAGCTTTCCGGTTCCGTCACCGCCGTCGGAATTACTGTGGCATTGCAGTTCATGCCTTCGCTTTTCCTTGGCCCGTGGGGCGGCATGATTGCCGACCGCTTTGCCAAGCGAAAGATCCTCATCATCTGCCAATCCGCGGCCGCCGTGCTCGCGGCCGCGTTGGCGGTGCTCTCCCTGAGCCAGCGCGTCGAAGTGTGGCATGTGTACGTCATCGCCCTGCTTTTGGGCTTCGTGACGGTTCTGGACCAGCCGGCCCGGCAGGTTTTCGTCAATGAGCTCGTCGGACCCAAATACCTCCGGAATGCCATCAGCGTTAACTCCACCACATTCCAGCTCGGCGGACTGATCGGTCCCGCCCTGGCCGGTGTGCTGCTCACCGCAGTGGGTGCCGGATGGGCCTTCGCGGCGAACGCCGTAGCCTGCTGCTCCACTGTTGCCATGCTGTTGATCCTCCGCAAGGATCAGTTGCACCTCAGCCAGCCGACCCCTCGCAAGAAGGGAATGCTCCGCGAAGGACTCAACTACGCGCTCAGCAAGCCCACAATCTACTGGCCGTGGTTGATGGCCGGGTTCGTGGCAGTTTTTGCCATGAGCCTGCCGGTGCTGCTGGCCGCCTTCGCGGACAACGTGTACGACGCCGGCGCCGGAGGCTACGGCCTGCTGAACGCCATGGTTGCGCTCGGTGCGCTGATGGGAGCGGTAGCGTCCACACGGCGTCGCCAGTTGCGGTTGCGCTCGGTGGTGACGTCGGCGGGGTTGTACGGGCTCATGCTCTGTGTGTCCTCGCTGATGCCGTCCATGGTGTGGTTCAGCGTCACCATGGTCCTCGCCGGATTCTGGTGCCTCATGTTCCTCACAGCGGCCAACCAAATGGTGCAGACCAGCTCCAACATGAGCATCCGCGGCCGCGTCATGAGCCTGTACCTCGTGGTGCTGATCGGTGGGCAGGCAATCGGCGGCCCCATGATGGGTTGGCTCGCCGAGCACCTCGGTCCCCACCTTGCCGTCCTGATCTCCGGTGGCGTACCGGCCATCGCGGCTGCGGTAGTCGCCGTCGTACTGGCCCGGAAGTCATCCCTGCACATCAAAGTGGACCTGCGCGATCGGCGTCGGGTGCTGCGGATCGTGCAGGAGCCTCAGACGGCTTAACCAGGATGAAGCGCCCCCGACAGTCGGGGGCGCTTCATTCTGTGCGGGCTATCTTGGCTGAAGCTGTGCCACTGGCAGATGCGGGTATTCCGCCGAGCGTCCCTGGAACTCCAGGACGTCCGGATTGCGGATAACACCTTCACGGATCTCAATGGCACGGGAGACAGTCTCGTTGGCATCCCAGTTTTCCGGCCCGGCCACAACAGTGTCCAGGAAGGGAAGCAGGGCTTCGCTGATCTCCCAGCTGGCCGAGTTCCAAAGGTATGACGGACTGTGGTCCACGGCGTAATAGTTAACGTGCCCGCCCACGCGGAACATGGGCTCGTCGAAAGTGGTGGTCCGCGCCCAGCTGAAGCCCATGCCTTCGTCGCAGGACACGTCAACGATCAGGCTGTCCGGCTGGAATTCCGCCAGATCCTCCGTGCGGAGGTAGGTCAGCGGAGCGTTCGGGTCCTGCAGGGTGCAATTGACCACGATGTCCGCCGCGGCCAGGAACGGTGCCAAGGGCTTGCGCCCCTTGTCCGTGATGACTTCGCTGAGGAACGGCGCCTTGCTGTCATGGTCGAATTGCACGATCCGCACTGAATGGATCGGAGACCCGACGGCGGCGACGCCCCGGTTGGTGAGCACCTGGACGTCGTGGACGCCGTGGGCATTCAGCGCAGTGACGGCACCACGGGCAGTGGCCCCGAAACCGATGACCACAGCGCTGAGGCGGCGGCCGTAATCACCGGTGGAACCAGTCAATGCCAGGGCATGCAGCACAGAGCAGTAGCCGGCGAGCTCGTTGTTCTTGTGGAAGACGTGCAGGCCAAAGCCGCCGTCGCCCGCCCAGTGGTTCATGGCCTCAAAGGCGATGAGTGTGAGCTTCTTGTCGATGGCAAGCTGGGTGATAGCCCGGTCCTGCACACAGTGCGGCCAGCCCCACAACGTTTGCCCGTCACGGAGTTCGGCCAGATCCTGGGCCTGCGGCTTGGGGAGGAGGATGACGTCGTTGTTGGCAATCAACTCCTGGCGTGTACCGAGCCCGCCCACCAATGATTCCAGCTTGCTGTCCGGGACACCGAACCGCTCGCCGTAGCCGTACTCAAAGCGAAGTTGCCGGCGCACTTCCGGAGCAATGCGTTCCAAGTGCTGCGGGTGGATCGGCAGGCGTCGCTCGTTGGGTTTCAGCGAAGTAGCAAGAACACCAATGCTCAGCGGGCCGGTAGGTGCGGTCACTTCTTGTTGCCGGTAGAGGGCTTGGCGGCCTCGGTGGCGGAGGACTCGGAAGCCCGCTTATCCGCGCGTTTTTCCTTGATGGATTTGCTGGATTTCTTTGACGCAGTTTGGCGCGGTGATTTGTCGCCCATGATGGCTCCCTTAGAGCGGAGCCGAAATGGCTCCTGACTCCTGACGATACACCTCCCCGCATTGCTTTGTGGCCGGAGTCACGCGTGCTGGACCGCAGGCCTCTGGCTGACTGGGCCGGCCGGCGTCGGACTATTGCGCCGGCTGAACCGCCGGGCGGCCATGCGTTACACGATGAGTGACGCGATCCGCGGTGTCGTCCACGGTCGCAACTTTCTCCACTGGCTCCAGGTAGAAGCGGGCACTGCTGATGATGCCCTCATCCACGCCGAAAATGATGACTCCGGTCATCTCATGCTGGGTGCCATCACGGCGGGCGCCCTTCAGGTGCAGCTCAGTCCACACGCTGGTCCCGCTCACGCTGTGCGCCAACATGCGGGCTGCGATGTCCGGTACGCCGGTGAACAGTTGCTCCCAATTGCTGCGGATAGTGTCCCGTCCCGTGAATCCCCGGGTGGGGTGGGCCGGTGTCTCGTTGACGTAGCCCGGCGCGAAACACTCAGCCAGGGCTTCAAGATCGTGCTTGTTCGTGGCTTCCAGCAGGCGGTTGATGACGGCGAGTGGACCCGCCTCACCATCGTCGGTGAGAGTCATTGGAGGACCTCCCGGATAGGTGGATGTACGTAAGAGTTTAGGCTTACGAGGCCTCCCGGTCGACGGGTAAGTGGCCCCCTTTGGTGAGTGACGTCGTCGAGCGCTTTTTTGTTCTTGGACAGGGTTCAGTCCTCGGGCAAAGAGAAACCCCGGATCACTGGATCCGGGGCTTTCCTGGAGCGGGCGACGGGAATCGAACCCGCGTATCGAGCTTGGGAAGCTAGCGCTCTACCATTGAGCTACGCCCGCATTGCCCGGAAAAACTCCCCGAGCGAGTCCTAGCTTAGCGCAGTTGCAGGACTCCCCATGACCGGCGCACCGGACGCCTACTTGAACAGCTTCATGCCATTCCAGCCGTTGCCCACCTGGCGCTGACCGCCCCAGGCCCCGGTCCCCAGACGGTAATCGACGAGGTAGCCATCCACGGTTTGGGCAGTGATGCTGCGCGTGCCCGGACCGGATAAACCGAAGCTCGGAACCAGTGCTTTCATGGTTCCCCACCCGGAACCCACTGTGGTGGGCAGGCCTGCGAAGCCACCCCCGCCGTTGCCGGGATAACTCAGCAAGTGCCCGGACGTTGTGGTGGCCAGGATGTCGTTGGCGCCGTCGGCATTCCAGTCGGCCATGGTCAGGCCCATGCCCGCCCAGCCACTTCCAATGTCCACCCGGTAGGTCAACGCCCTACCCGAGGTGTTGGGGTAGTACCGGAGACCGCCATCGGGGAAGTAGCCCACGATGCCTGGATACCCCTGCGCCGCGGACCATTTGCCCACGGTGATAGTCATCTTGTCCCAGTCACCTGTTCCCACCACGATCTGCGTGGAGAACGCACCGCCGGGCCAACCCTTGAATAAGCCCAAGGTGCCGTTGTCCCATTGCGCCAAAATGTCGTAGACGCCATCAGCGTCCCAGTCCACCACGAAGGCCTGCTTCAAGCCCTGCCAGTTGGAACCGATCACCGTGGGGATGCTATAGCCACCACCGCCGTGTGCAGGGTAGCGAAGCAGCCGCCCGGACGAGTCCGCAGCAACCAGGTCCGCGCCGGAGGTGATGCTGGCATACGCAGTGGGGTTGCCGGCGAAATACTGCTCCATGGTGGGGAAGCCACGGCGTTTCATGTCGGTTGCGAGATCCACTCCGACGTAGCGCAGGTGCCACGGCTCATAGCTGTAGCCAGTGACGTTCGTGTAGCCGTTGGGGTAGCGGACAATGAAGCCGTACTTGTGGGCATTCGCTGCCACCCAGATCCCGGCTGGAGTGTCCCCGAAACAGGTGCTGAGGCCGCAGGAACCGTTGGCGTTCCCGACGTCGACGGCGAGCCCCGTCTGGTGCTCGCTGTGCCCCGGACGTGCGGAGATCAGGTCTGCCTGTGCCTGGCCGTAGATGCTGACGTAATAGGAGTAGACCTGCTGCTGCTGCGCGTAGGAACGGTAACCGCTCACCACTGCCAACCCGCCCGTGCCGGCATCAGCCGCACCTTGGAACAACCCATTGAGCCAGGCTGCAGCCTCGGCACGCAGGTACTGGCCGGAGCCGCGGGCGTTGACTAGGTCGCCGGGCGCGTAGCTCACAGGATTCAAGGGCCGGGACTTGTTAACCAGGACAGAGTAGTTCGCGGGGTCGCCCACAGGATCGACGCTCGGCAGTGGATTCGCAGTGGCCGGTACTGCACTTTGAACGACGACGGCGGCGCGTGCGTTGCTCTGTGCCTTAACGGCCGCAGTGGCTGGCACCGCGGTGGTCGGCGCAGCCGTGGCAGGAGCCGCAGTTACCGCGCCGCCAGCCACGGCCAGACTGAACAAAGCAGCGCAAGCCGCCAGCCGTCGTCGTGCGTTCCTCATGGAACCTGAGTAGTTTCGACCTCGCATTACGCCCCCAATTTGCTTGTAGCCAGCCGCAGGCACTCTACCCGGCCCACGGACTCCTGTCAGCAGTACCCCGGGAAAATCGGGAGATAACCATTCGGTCAAGGCTCGGCAGTCATGTGTTGCTGGCGGCCGCCGCTGACTATTCTGAAGGTGTTAGCTGCAGCGTATGGGGAACCGGGCTACGACACTCGACCGTACGCCGAAAGAGGTATCCATGGCATTCGCTGCCAATGAAGTGGTGATCAGCAAGGACGCCATGACCGTTTACGGATTCCTCATGGACGGGATGAACAACTCCCTATGGCGTTCGGGTGTGCGCAGTATCGCGCTTCGCTCCGGCATTCGCGGCCAAAAAGGCGCCCTCTACCAGCAGACGGTTTCCGGCCCCGGCGGCCGCCCCGTAGCCGCCGACTTCAGGATCACCGAAGCCCGCCCGGGAGCCGAAGTCCGTTACGCCGTGGTGGCCGGACCCGCGCGGCCTACCGGAGGTTTCTACCTCAGCACCGAAGGCAACACCACCCGCCTCCGGTTCGCCCTTGAGTACCACCCCAAGGGCCTGCGGAAGCTTATGAATGGCATATTCCAGAAGGCGCTGGAGGGCGAAGTGGCGCAGTTGGAACAACTCAAGGTTGCCATCGAGTCCCACTCGGACGCTTAGCCGCGGCTGTGGACGCGCGACGCCGGATTGACGCGCGACGTCGGATTGGCGCACGACGCCGACACGCAGGTTGGGGTGGCATGCCTTTCTATTGGGCGAACTTCAGCCCGCCCCAGCCGATGCCGATGGTCACCGGCGTGGTAAGCCGTCCTGTGTTGAGATCCCAATATTCAACGACTCCGTTGCGGTCCAGTCCGGCAACACCCGTCGAGTCGGGACCCGTTACGCCGCGAAGCGCCCTCAAGCCCGTGTAGTCGGTCCATTCCGCGCCCACTACCGGACGGGATTCCTGCTTGGGTGTGCCCAGCCCGCTCCCGCGGTACAGCCTGAGGGTTCCATTGGCCTCAGTGGTGAGGAGGTCCTGGAAGCCGTCGGCGTTGTAGTCCACCATGCTTAGCCTGATCGCTGGGAATCCCGTGCCGATTGCCGCTTGGGCACGGATGTAGGCAAGGGCGGCGTTCTTATAGAGGTACAGGTTGCCGCCCGAATCCATGGCAACGATCTGGGGAAGCCGGTTGTTGGCGCACCAAGTGCCCACGGTGATGTTCAGGGTCCCCCAGCCCTGGCCAAGGGCAATGGGATCCTTGAACCCACCTGTCTGAAGGCCGGGGTACACCAGCAGGGCGCCGTCGAGTCTTTGGGAGATCAGATCAAACACGCCGTCGCGGTCCCAGTCCGTGATGAAGAGGTCTTTGAGCCCTGTGAAGCCGACGCCGATTCTCTTGCCGCCGCCGTACCTGCCGCCACCCCACGATGGGTAGGCAACCACCGAGCCGTCGCCGGCGATCGACACGAGGTCGGCTGCGCTGCTGATGGAGGCCGCGCTCAAGTTAAGGGTGGGCGGTTGGTGCTTGCTGCCCGGTTCGCAGACACCCACAGGGTCGGTTGGTGGCGGGACTGTACCGCCCGGGCTTGTGGTGGTCCCTGCCGGCAAAGATGTGTAGCCAAAGAAATTCACTACGCCCCAGAGCGTGTAGCGGTTGGGGGTGGTCTGCCAGTTGCCGTCCGTGTAGGTGATGCCGATGCCCATGACGTTGAACCGGGGATCACGCAGAAGGGCGTCGTGACCGGGAGAACCCTTCCACCACTCCACAAGCTGCGCTGCGTCACGGTCCCAGCGGACAGCGATGACTTCACCCGCCCCGTTGTTGGGGTTGAGAGCCCGGGGATCAGTCCAGAAGTTGGCGCGGTGCTGGATCACCTCACGCGTCGCGATGTTGTTGGACCAGTCCTGAGCCAGGCTGGCCACCGTGGCGTGGTACTTCACAGGAGCCAGGCCGAGCGATGCACGGTAGCTGTTGATCGCGTTGAACACCGTCAGGATCGCAGCTGTGTTGCTGTCCGGGAGGAGCGCCAGCGCGCCGTTCTCCGGATCCACGGTGCTGCTCGGGCTCTTGCCCGGGAAGGGGGTGAGTGTAGGGGTTGGTGTCGCTTCGGGCGTCGCCGTCGGGGCTGGTGAGGCGGTTTCGAGCGTTGGAGTGGGGGACGGACTTCCTGTTGGTGCAGGCGTTTCGGTTGATGGCGATGTTTCGCTGGGGGAAGTTGGTTGAGTTGGTGCAGGCGTTTCGGTTGTAGAGGCAGACGGTCCAGGCCCGGCGGCCTGGGCGGATGGTGTTGGTGCGGCTGGAACAGGACCGACAGTCTCTTGTGGAGACGGCTCCGCTACGGGTGGCTCGGTGGCGCCGGGGTCCGAGGGGTTGTCAGGCCCCCAGGAGGGCCCGATGTTGGGCACGGGGGGTGGCGTCTCAAACACCGGATCTATAGCGACGGGCCCGCCGTCCGTGTCGGTTCCCGCGCCGACGCTTGGTGTCGACTCCGGCGTTCCGGGGTCCGGCGCGGGCACTGTGGTGGGGTCCGAGGCGTTGCCGGCCGCCGGGAGGGGCGCTGAAGGTGCGGGGTCCGCCGTCGTGGTTTCCTTTGGTGCCGTCATCCCTGAAGGGACAACGGCGGAAGGTGTGGCGGTGGGCCCGGGGACCGTCTGCGTTGACGGGAGAATCTGGCTGGAGGCGGCCACCCCCAGAGCCAATACGCCAGCCAGCACGATAGCGGCAGGCGCAGCCAGTTTTCTCACAATTACCCCGCGAATGCTCGTTGCCCCCAAGTACGGGCGCGGTTCTACATGTCCGGGAACTATAGTCCCATGGGGCGGCGCGGACAATGCATGGGGTATTTGATGCATGGGGTATTTTTGATGCTGTGCTGATCTCTGACCGCGATATTCGTGCCGAAATAGACTCCCAACGGATTGTTCTTGAACCGTACGACCCCGCGATGGTTCAGCCATCTTCCGTTGACGTGCGGATTGACCGGTTTTTCCGGCTCTTCGACAACCATAAATATGCCCACATCGACCCTGCCGAGGAACAGCCCGAACTGACCCGGCTGGTTGAAGTCGAAGGCGACGAGCCATTCATCCTGCACCCCGGAGAGTTCGTACTCGGCTCAACCTACGAAACCGTCAGCCTGGCCGACGATATCGCTGCCCGTCTCGAAGGGAAGTCATCCCTTGGGCGCCTCGGGCTGCTGACGCACTCCACGGCCGGATTCATTGACCCCGGTTTCTCAGGTCACGTGACATTGGAGCTCTCCAACGTGGCAACTCTGCCCATCAAGCTGTGGCCCGGCATGAAAATTGGACAGCTGTGCTTCTTCCGACTGACGTCCTCGGCCGAGCACCCCTACGGTTCCGGCGAATACGGCAACCGTTACCAGGGCCAGCGAGGACCCACCGCGAGCCGCAGCCACCAGAACTTCCACCGGACGTCCATCTAGCCTCGTTTGGTGCCTTTGCCGAGGGGGTAGCTCTCGGCACTTTGGAGACTCGCTACGCTGGTGCGCGCTCCTGTGTCCGCGGGGGAGCTCCCGGCGACTTCCGAATGGCCTTGACCACTGGTTCCACGAAGCGGGCAGCCAGAGGGCCAAGGATGGCCATGATGAGTACATACGCGGTGGCGAGTGCCGCAAGTTCGTCCGGAACTGCCCCGGACGCAACAGCCAGACCAGCGATGACAATGGAGAATTCACCGCGCGCAATCAGGGCAGCGCCAGCGCGGAAACGGCCCGGGACGGCGATGCCGGCCCGCTTGGCAGCCCAGAATCCTGTGAGCATCTTGGTAGCTGCGGTGATGACGGCCAGCACCAGGGCCCAACCAAGGACGGGCGGAATGGACGTCGGATCGGTGTTCAGCCCGAAGGCGACGAAGAAGATCGCTGCGAAGAGATCCCGCAACGGTTCGAGGATTCTGGTGGCGTTGTGGGCAGTGGCACCGGAAATTGCGATGCCCAGCATGAAGGCACCCACTGCGGCGGACACCTGCAGCGCCGAAGCGATGCCGGCCACCAGGAGGGCGAGACCGAGCACGTTCAGTAGGAAGACCTCGGAGTTTTCACTGTGCACTGCTTGCGAGACCCGGTGCCCGTGCTTGAGGGCGATGACCAGCACCACGGTGACTACTGCAAGGGCAATTCCCACAGTCTGCAGTCCGCCCAGGAACCCCACGCCGGCCAGGATCGCCGTGAGGATCGGGAGGTAGATGGCCATTGCGAGGTCCTCAAAAACGAGGATTGACAGCACCACGGGAGTTTCGCGGTTACCGATCCGGCCGAGGTCAGTGATCACCTTGGCGGCGATTCCGGACGACGAGATATAGGTGACGCCACCCATGACGATGGCCCCCACAAGTCCCCAACCCAAAAGCACGGCGAGTCCCGCGCCCGGAAGGAAGTTGAGGACAAAATCAAGAACGCCGGCCTGCCACGATCGCCGAAGGCCAGTGACGAGCTCCGACGCCGTATATTCCAATCCGAGCATAAGCAGCAGGAGGATAACGCCGATTTCACCGGAAAGATGGGCGAACTCGTGCATTCCGTCCAACTTGACGAACCCGCCGGCACCGAAGGCCAAGCCTCCCACCAAGTAGAGCGGGATGGGGGACATGCCTATTCGGCCCGCTAATCGAGCAAGGAGACCGAGGCAGAAGACGACGGCCCCCAGTTCAACGAGGGCTAGTGCGAGCGGATCCATTCCGGTCAGCCGTTGCGGAGGATGTCGGCTGCCGAGTCAAGACCTTCCTGCGTGCCGACCGCTACGAGCAAATCACCGGTGTGAAGTACGACGTCGGGTGCCGGCGAGGGGACAACCTCACCTTCGCGCATGATCGCCACGATGGAAACACCACTCCGGGTGCGGATCTGCGCCTTGCCCATGGGCTGGTTGACGAAGGGTGAATCCGGGGTGATGGAGAACTGGCGGGTAACGATGCCCGGTATCTCGCGATGTTCTTCTGCCAAGCGCATGGCAATGTGCTGGCCGCCCAAGAGGTTCCCCAGTGTCGATGCTTCGTCTGCTGTCAACGGGATGGAGGCTTGGCACGTGTCGGGGTCGTCCCAGGTGGACACGAACAGCTCGGTCTCACCCTCGCGAAGTTCCACCACACCGATGCGACGGCCCGACGCCGTGACGAAATCCTTGCGGATCCCGAGGCCCGGGAGTTCAGTCTCATCCACGTTCATAGCTACACCCTAACTCTGTTGTATGGGTCTGGTACGGCGATAATGCTCAGCCAGTCCTATGTAGTTAACGCTCAGGGACCACGGCTATTTCCACCTTGGCCGGTGGCTTCACTGGGAGGATCACCAACAGGCCGGCCAGAAGGACCACCATGATTCCCAGGATGCCCCAGCGCTGGGCTTCACCTTCTGCCACAAGCGGCGAGGCGATGGCGATACACAGCGTGAAGAGCGTCGGTGCGAGGAAGCTGACGGCCCGCCCAGTGGTCGCGTAGAGCCCGAAAAGCTCCCCGGATTCTCCGTGGGGGGCAAGCCTTGCAAGATATGCGCGTGAGGACGATTGTGCCGGTCCCACGAACAAGCAGAGCAGCAGGCCGAAGACCCAGAACGTAGTGGCACCTGGCCAGTCATTGCCAAAGAAAACGTAGTCGCCGTTACCCAGGACCAGAATGGCCGTGCCTGCGACGAGAAGTCCAATCAGCGAGAGGATAATGACTGCCTTCGGTCCGATCCTGTCGTCGAGGAAGCCTCCAATGATTGCACCGACGGCCGCCACGACGTTGCCGAAGATAGCGAAGAAGATAACGTCCTTGAGCTCGAAGCCGAACGTCCCCGCGGCGATGACGCCGCCGAAAGTAAATACTGCCGCCAAGCCGTCACGGAAGATGGCACTGGAAAGCAGGAAGTAGATGGTGTGGGGGCTGGTCCGATAGATGGCCCCAATGCGGCGGAACAACAACTTGTAGGACGCAATGAAACCCAGCGACGCGGTGCTCTTCTTCACGGAAACTTCAGGAACAGCGAACATCACGGGAAGGGCAAAGATGAAGAACCACAGTGCCGAGAAGATGGCAACGAGCCGGATGTTCAAGGAGTCCTGCGTTGAAGCGCCAAACCACTCGAAGGAGGGCTGCACGAATAGCTGAAGAACCAGGAGGAGCGCAACGATGCCGCCCAGGTAACCCATGGCCCACCCGAAGCCGCTGACCCTGCCGATGTTCCGGGGCGTAGATATCTGCGCCAGCATGGCGTTGTAGTTCACGCCGGCAAACTCAAAGAAAATGTTGCCGAGTGCTATCAGGCATACCCCTAGCAGCAGGAACTCCGGTTGGGGGAACACGAAGAAACAGAGCGCTGTCAGGACAGCTGTTGCGGCGGTGTTGACACCGAGCCACATCTTGCGGCGTCCCCCGGCGTCGGAACGCTGCCCGGTGACGGGAGCCAGCAAGGCAATGGCGAGGCCGGCAACGGCGAGGGCAGCACCGAGCGCGGCCGATGCCGCATCTTCTCCGCCGAACGCATTGGACGTGAGGTAAACGGTGAAGACGAAGGTGGTCATCACCGCTTGGAAGGCAGCTGAGCCCCAGTCCCAGGATGCCCAAGCAAGGATCTGTCCTTTCTTGGAAGCGACGGGTCCTGAGGCAAGCTCGGACGTCGAGTGGGAGGCTTCGGGAACTGCGGCCGCGTTCATAGCTTGAATGCTATAGCGACAGCGGAGAACGGCGGGTAGATGACAGACCGCTATGTGGAGAACGCGGCTTTAAGCCATGCGCGCAGTCAGCTTCCCATGCCAAAAACTGTCGGTTCGCCTTGATAAACTAGCTAAACCGAACCCAACGTATGACCGCCTGCTCCAACTTTTGACAATATGTTCCTGACTTTGCGGAGATAACAGTGATCACAGTTCTCGCCATCACCTTTGTAGCGGCAACTGTGGCGCCTTTGATCTTCAGCAAACTCGGCAGGAATGCCTTCTATGCTCTTGCAGCGGTTCCCGTAGGTGCCTTCATTTGGCTGCTTTTCCAGTACGGCCCTGTATATTCCGGTGGTGGCATAGAAGAAGTCATCCCATGGATTCCCAGCCTGAAGCTTGAGCTCGCCTTCCGTATGGATCCCTTGGCCTGGGTGATGTCCTTACTGATCCTCGGAGTGGGATCCCTGGTTTTGGTTTATTGCGCCAGGTACTTCAAGAACAAGGATGCCGGCCTGGGCGGATTCGGCGCTCAACTGCTCGCTTTTGCCGGAGCCATGTTCGGTTTGGTGACCTCCGATGACCTGCTGATGCTCTTCATCTTCTGGGAGCTCACCACCATCCTTTCCTATCTGCTGATCGGCTACGCCCGCACACGTCTGGCGGCGCGGCGTTCTGCACTGCAGGCACTCATGGTCACCACCGCGGGTGGCCTCGCCATGCTCGTCGGCCTCATCATCCTGGGGCAGGCCGCAGGAACCTATCGCATTTCGACGATACTGGACCAAGCCGGGCCGCTCATGGCCGGACCGATGCAGGGAGCGGTGGCCACCGCCGTCGTACTTATCCTGGCTGGCGCCGTAACCAAATCGGCGCTTGTCCCATTCCATTTCTGGCTTCCAGGTGCCATGGCAGCGCCCACCCCCGTGAGCGCGTATCTTCACGCTGCCGCGATGGTCAAAGCCGGCATCTACATCGTGGCTCGCCTTGCTCCCGGGTTTTCGGCGTCGGAGTTTTGGCTTCCCGTGGTTCTGGGGCTGGGCTTGGCCACCATGCTCGTGGGTGGTTACCGGGCCCTACGCCAGACAGACATCAAACTGATCCTTGCCTACGGCACGGTCAGCCAGCTCGGCTTCCTCACCATGGTGGTGGGATTAGGACGTCCCGACGCTGCCCTGGCCGGACTCGGACTGCTGCTGGCGCATGGCTTGTTCAAGGCCGCGCTGTTCCTGGTAGTGGGCATCATCGATCACCAGTCCGGGACACGCGATATCCGCAAGCTTTCCGGCGTTTTCCGTTCGTCGCGGGCGCTGGGTGTTGTGGCCGGTATCGCAGCGGCGTCCATGGCCGGTGTGCCACCCCTGGCAGGTTTCGTAGCCAAAGAGTCAGTGTTTGAAGCCTTCGTCCACTACGGCACCGGTGATGGCGCTCCAGCGTGGGGCATCTTGATCCTGGTGGGCCTGGTCATCGGATCGATCCTGACGTTCGCCTACAGCGCCCGGTTCATGTGGGGAGCCTTTGCCGTCAAGCCCGGCGTGGAACCTACCCCGTTCAAGCCCATCAAACCGGCATTCCTGGCAGCACCGGCCATCCTTAGTTTGCTCACTATCGTCTATGGATTATGGCCAACGCCCGTGGACACCTGGATCCAGCCTTACGCAGCGCTGTTCGCTGACGGTCCGGACGCGGTCGACGCCGGACACTTGGCTTTGTGGCATGGCGTCACCCCCGCGTTGGGCCTGACCACGCTGACGTTCGCGGCCGGCGCCGCGATGTTCTACTGGCGCAACCTCGTTGCCCGTGCCCAAAGCCTGGTCCCGGACTGGGTGGACGGCGACAGGGCTTACCAGAACACCATCGGCGCGCTGGACGACATCGCGGTTTGGGTGACAGGCCGCACGCAGCGTGGTTCGCTGTACTTCTACCTCGCGGTGATCCTCAGCGTGGCATTCGCGGTTCCGATGACGGCGCTGATCGTGGCGAACAAGCCACTGCCGGACGGCATGTACTTCATCGACCCGAACTCGCCACTGCAAGTAGTGGCAGGCATCGGCATCGTGGTGGGTGCCCTGGCTGCCGTCCGGGCCAACAAGCGTTTCCTCGCCGTGCTCATGGTGTCCGTCACGGGTTACGGCATTGCCCTCATGTTCGCACTCCAAGGCGCACCGGACCTCGCACTGACCCAAATGCTGGTGGAAACCATTGTGCTGGTTGCTTTCGTGCTGGCCATGCGCAGCCTGCCCGCTGAGTTGAGGGACAGGACCGGGGGTCGGCTCAGGGTAATCCGCGTGATCATTGGTGCGGCCTTTGGCATCACCATGATTTTCGTGGCGATTTACGCCATGGGCGCGCGCGTTGCCACCCCCATCTCACTGGACTTCCCGCGGTTGGCGTATGAAGGCGGCGGGGGACTGAACGTAGTCAACGTGACCCTGGTGGATATTCGCGCCTGGGACACGTTCGGTGAGATCTCGGTGCTCGCGATTGCTGCCACGGGTGTAGCCAGCCTGATCTTCGTCCGCAGCCGCGGCGACCGGATCAAGACTTCGGAGGCCGTGCCGGAAGGCAGCGTCGGGCGACGCACCGGCGTCGACCGTGACTCCCGCGACGGCGCCACCTTGGCCGTGGCGAAGAAGTTCACCGACGTGAGCCGCGATGCGTGGCTGGTTGCCGGCCGTACCCTGGCCCCCGAACGCCGCTCGATCATCTTCGAAGTGGTCACCAGACTGATCTTCCACTCCATGATCGTGTTCTCCATTTATCTTCTCCTCGCCGGGCACAACCTTCCGGGCGGCGGCTTTGCCGGCGGCCTCACCGCCGGGCTCGCACTGACAATCCGCTACCTAGCGGGTGGGCGGTTCGAGTTGAGCGAGGCAGCCACCGTCAGCGCGGGGACCCTTTTGGGGACAGGACTGGCGACGGCGGCCGCTTCCGGTGTGGTGCCGCTCTTCCTGGGCGGACAGGTGTTCCAGAGCGCCATTATCGAGTTCTGGCTACCGGTCTTCGGTGACGTCAAGTTCGTCACTTCCACCATTTTCGACATTGGCGTTTACGTCGTGGTGGTGGGGTTGGCGCTCGATGTCCTTCGGAGCCTCGGTGCCGAGATCGACGAACACTTTGAAGGCAAGGGTGCCCCGCTGGCTGAGGAAGATGCAGCCGGGCATGCCGACCTCGCCGAGGAAGCCGCCGAATCCGCTGCGTCCGGGAAGGGCAACGCATGAGCATCAACCTGACCCTGCTGATCGTCATGGGCGTCCTGTACGCCTGCGGGATCTATTTGATCCTGGAACGCAGCCTGACGCGCGTGCTGTTGGGTTTGATGCTGCTGGCTAATGCCACCAACATCCTGATCCTGAGCACGGGAGGGTACGCAGGCCTTGCCCCTTTGTTCGATAAGGAAACGAACCCGGAAACGTACAACGATCCTTTGCCCCAGGCCCTGATCCTGACGTCGATCGTCATTTCGTTCGCTGTCACCGCCTTTATGCTCGGCATCATTTACCGCACATGGGTCCTGGCTCGCCAGGATGAAATCCAGGATGACCTCGAAGACGTCCGCGTGGCCAAGACTCCGAGCTTCGATGCGGAGGACGACGCCATCGTCCCGCTGGAAACGTCCGAATTCGCCATCACCCCGGCCAGCCCTGCAAATAAGGACAGGCCCGACGCGACCGAAACCCCCAACACGGCTTCGAACCAGGAAGGAGGCAGCGCGTGAATCTCGCAAACCTGTCGCCGCTAGCTGTCCTCCTACCGATCCTTGGCGCTGCCCTGGCATTCCTGCTGATCCGGCACCACAGCGCACAGCGGGTAGTGAGCATTGGCATCCTGAGCGCGACTCTCCTCCTCGAATGCCTGCTCCTGGTCTCCGTGTGGGACGGCGGCACAACGTCCGTCACGCTGGGCGGATGGCTGCCGCCGTGGGGCGTGGTCCTCGTGGTGGACCAATTCTCTTCGCTGATGCTGGTGGTTTCCACTGTGGTCAGCCTGGCGGTGCTCATCTACGCGACCGGCCAGGGCATGGCCGACGGCGACCAGGAAGCGCCGGTCTCGATCTTCCACCCCACCTACCTGATCCTGGTGGCGGGCGTGTCCAATGCGTTCCTGACCGGTGACCTCTTCAACCTCTACGTCGGTTTCGAAATCCTCCTGACGGCCAGTTACGTCCTCATGACACTGGGCGGAACCGGACCGCGCATCCGGGCGGGCGTCACCTACGTTGTGGTTTCCGTGGTGTCGTCCGTGCTGTTCCTCATCGCTATCGCCATGATCTACGGTGCCACCGGAACCATCACCATGGCGGACCTTGCCATCAAACTTGCCGAACTGGATCAGGGCACGCAGAACCTTCTGCACGTGATGCTGTTGGTGGCGTTCGGCATCAAGGCAGCAGTCTTCCCTTTGTCGTTCTGGCTTCCAGACTCTTATCCGACGGCGCCCGCTCCAGTCACCGCCGTGTTCGCCGGGTTGTTGACCAAAGTGGGCGTATACGCCATGGTCCGCACGGAAACACTGCTGTTCCCCGGGGATACCCTCAACGTCCCGCTGATGGTGGTGGCGCTACTCACCATGATTGTCGGAATTCTGGGCGCCTTGGCCCAGAGCGACATCAAACGTCTCCTGTCCTTCACGCTTGTTAGCCACATCGGCTATATGGTGTTTGGCCTCGCCATGAGTTCCGTGGCCGGGTTGGGTGCTGCGGTTTTCTACGTTGCGCACCACATCACCGTGCAGACCAGCCTGTTCCTGGTCACAGGTCTCATAGAGCGGCGCGGCGGCAGCTCGTCCATTGACCGTTTGGGTGGCCTTGCGAAGCTCTCGCCATTGCTTGCGTTGCTGTTCTTTGTTCCGGCCATGAACCTTGCGGGCATTCCGCCGTTCTCCGGCTTCCTCGGAAAGCTGGGGCTGCTGCAGGCCGGCGTGGAGTTGGGGACACCCTTGGCAATCGTGCTGGTGGTGGGTGGCGTTGTCACCAGCCTCCTGACATTGCTGGCCATCGCCCGTGTCTGGAACAGGGCGTTCTGGCGCAAACCCGAGGACGCAGAATACCCGGACCCTGTGCTGATGACCCCCGGCAATGTGGGTGTCCTGCCCCGCACCATGGTTGGCTCCACGGCGGGTCTGGTGGTGTTCGGGGTGGCGCTCACTGTATTCGCGGGGCCGCTCTTCAAAGTTGCTGACGGTTCCGCCGGGATCATGCTGGACCGCTCAGCGTACATCCACTCGGTCCTGGGCGATTCCGTTGAGGTGCCGCCGTTGGCACAAACAGACGAACCGCGGACGGGCGAAGCACCGTCAGCTGAGACACAGCCGGGTGATGCCAAGTGAGCCGAAAACCCATTTCCTTCCGCACGGAGTTGCCGCTCCTCGTCTGGTTGGTCATCGTGTGGGGCGCGCTGTGGCGGGACTTCAGCCCGGGCAACCTGTTGTTCGGTGCCCTGATCGCCGTGCTGGTGGCCAAACTGTTCTACCTCCCGCCCGTGGAGCTCAGTGGCAGGTTCAACATTCTGCGCGCTATTCCCTTCGCTCTGATGTTCCTCGGCAAAGTGGTGGCAGCGAGCTTCCTGGTTCTGTACCTGGCTGTAGCCAAAGGACCCACGGTGCGTAGCGCCGTCGTCGCCGTTCCGTTGCGGAGCCATTCAGACCTGATGGTGACAGCCACCGGGCACGTGATCTCGTTGATCCCGGGTTCACTGGTGGTGGAAGTGGACCGCTCAACGTCCACGCTGTACCTGCACGCGCTCAACATTTATGAGGAAGCGGACATCGACAAGATCCGCGAGGAAACCCAAGTCATTGAGGCGAGATTGATCCGCATCATGGGCACGCGCGAAGAAGTCGCAGCCCTCAATGCAGAACAGCGCCCGGGAATGGAAGGGGCAACGCTATGAAGGAAATCGTTCTCGTGGCAACGGCTGTAATCCTTAGCCTCGCCGCGGCAGGGGCAATTGTCCGGATCGCGATCGGTCCGTCCTTGCTGGATAGGGTTCTGGCATCGGATGTCTTGCTGGCGATCCTGGGTGCCGCCCTGGCAATCGACATGGCAATGAACAAGCACCTTAACAACTTGATGCTGCTGGTGGCCCTCGCGGTGATCGGGTTCATTGGCTCGGTGACCGTGGCCCGGTTCGTAGCCGAACGGAGGGAGCAGAGCAATGAGTCCTGATGCCACCGGCTTGGATTTTGTGATCGACGCCGTCACTGCACTGTTCCTGGTGGTGGGCGCACTGATGTCCCTCGGCGCCGCTATTGGCTTGTTGAGATTTCCGGACCTCATGAGCCGCATGCACGCGGCCACCAAGCCGCAGGTTCTGGGGTTGTTCCTCATGCTGGCTGCGATCGGCCTCCAGATGCGGACCTGGTGGGTATGGCCAGTCCTTCTGGTGGCGTGGATTTTCCAGCTCCTGACGGCCCCGGTTTCCGCTCACATGGTGGGCCGCTCCGCCTACCGCACCAAGCACGGGCATCGCGAAATGCTCACCAAGGATGAACTTGAAGCGGTTGTGCAGCGGGCGGCCGCGGGGCAAGAGCCCGGGAGCCAGCGCTAGGAGCAGCAGAAACAACGAACGCCGGGACTACCCTTATGGGTGATCCCGGCGTTGTGTTGTGGTGCGGTTGCCTAGACGATGTCGTGGGTCTTGGCGAAGCGTGCAATGGCGCGCTGCGTGCCCCTGCTCGCCAGGACCTGGATGAGTGTGCTGACGAAGGCTGAAATCAGCGCGAAAGTCAGGGCCGAGCGAAGACTCGATTCCATGTCGTCGTTGCCCAAGGGTGGCTTGTTGCCCGTGGCCTTTTCCCACCCTTTGTTGACAAGTTTGGTACCTACGAAGCCTGCTCCGAGACTTACACCGGCGCCGATCAGCTTGAAGAAGAGGTTCATGCTCCCAGCCTAACCGGCTCCAGCTCGTTCCAAGCGCTAGCGGCGGTTTTCCCGCTCCTTGAGGAACGCAGCCATGGAGCCGACAGGTGCCAGAACCGGAACAACATCGTGTTCGGCCGACCAAAGAACATCCACTGTGGCGAACCCGGCGATTTCTTTGAGCAGGTAGTACGTGGGCGGCATCAGCTTCAGGGTGCCCGCGGCCTCCGCCGCAAGAATGTCCGCTACCGGCATCCACAGCGATTGCCAGGCCTCCGTGGTCTGGTGCCGGGGTTCGGCCCCCGGGGAGGGCTTGGCAACAAAAAAGTAGGTGTCGAATCGCTTGGGCATGTCTGTCGGTGTGATCCAGTTGGCCCACGGGCGGAGGTCAGAGGCATCGATGCTGAGCCCGGCTTCCTCCTTGACTTCACGGATTGCGGCGGAAAGCACCGTTCCGGCGTTCTTGGTGGCTTCGCCCGCGCCACTGCAGATGGAGCTCTGCTGCCAGTCCGCCGCGTGGCGTTGAAGCAGGTCCGAGGGGTAGTCCCAGCCGGACTCGTCCGCGGCATCCACCCGCCCACCGGGGAAGACCACCATGCCGGCGGCGAAGTCCATGGTGCTCACCCTGTGCTGGACAAAGGCTTCGAGTCCGCCCGGGGCGTCACGGAGGAGGATGACGCTCGCGGCCAGGCGCGGCTGGGGCACTTCTGTGGGAAGGGGGAGGTCTTGCTGGGGAAGGTCAGTCATGAAGGTGCCCCTTTGCCGCGGTGGATTCTGCTGGTTCATTCTCTCAGGTCTCGTTGTGAGGCCTGGTGTGCAGGGAATGGCGTGGGGGATGGGTGCAGAGCGGGCCTCGCAACGCGCCCCCGTCTCGTTGTGGGGCCTGGTGTGCAGGGAATGGTGTGGGATAAGGGTGCTGAGTGGGCCTCGCAACGCGCCCCCGTCTCGTTGTGAGGCCTGGTGTGCAGGGAATGGTGTGGGGTAAGCGTGCAGAGCGGGCCTCGCAACGCACCACCACTGCCGATTGTGACCGCCTGCCGGCAACAGACCAACACCCGCCACAGACTCAGGTGTAAACTGAACCAGCCCATCAGGGCAGATTTGATAACGACAGGGGAGCGCCGCCGTCGGACTCTGCAGAGATGCAGGAGACGCGAGGGCGCTGAGAGTGCGGACAGCCGCAGACCCTCGAACCTGATCCGGTTAGTACCGGCGCAAGGGAGTCGAGCTTCTCAGAGTGTCCGGATCCGGGCGGCGCAGGCCAGCCGGATTCCGGGGAGCACTTTCCCCTCCTGTAACCTCAGGAGGCAGAAAATGACCACGGTAAACGTGAAGAAGACCAGTTATAACTGGCGTGTTGTAGACATCGTTGTGGCGGCCTTGATCGCCATCGCGGGAGGCGTGATCTTCTGGGCATGGTCCCAAGGCGCCGCACTGGTATCCATCCCCATGAACGCGACGTATCCGCCTCTCACCGGCCTGATTGCCGGCGGCTGGATGATCCCCGCGGTCCTGGGCATGCTCATTATCCGCAAGCCGGGTGCAGCCCTGTTCTGTGAGACTGTTGCCGCCACCGGTGAGCTCATCCTGGGTTCGCAGTACGGCACCACCGTGCTCATCTCCGGCGTTCTGCAGGGCCTGGGCGCGGAACTCATCTTTGCCGCCGTCCGGTACAAGAAGTTCAACCTGCCCACTGCCCTCCTCGCCGGTGCGGGCGCGGGCCTCTTCTGCGGCCTGAACGACTCCTTCCTCCCGTGGGGTTGGAACATCGCCTATGAAGCCGTCGACAAGCTGGCCTACATCACCTTCACCACAATTTCCGGCGCAATCATCGCGGGCGCACTCTCCTGGGTGGCGACACGCGGCCTGGCCAAGACCGGCGTGCTGAGTTCCTTCGCCTCGCGCAAGGCCGCTTCGGAGCCCGTCTTCAGCTGATGTCGGCCACGCAAAGCGGCACGGTGAGGCCTGCCGCCATCTCAGCCGAGGGCTGGGGTTGGCGGCATGCCGGCCGTGCCCAAGCTGCCATTCAGGGCCTCGACCTTCGGATCGAACCCGGGGAGCGCGTACTGCTGCTCGGACCTTCGGGTGCCGGCAAATCCACGCTCCTTCATGCCCTCGCCGGGGTGCTGGGGGATGAGGAAGATGACTCGGATGAGACCGGCTCCCTGCTGATCGACGGCGTGGCGCCCCGCGAGCAGCGTGGACGCGCGGGACTGATGCAGCAGGACCCCGAGACGCAGGTGGTTTTGTCGAGGGTTGGCGACGACGTTGCCTTCGGTGCAGAGAACCTTGCCGTGCCGCGGGACGAGATTTGGTCCCGTGTCCATGAAGCGCTCGACGACGTCGGGTTGCGTACCGCTGCCGGCGGAGGTCTGGCGTTGGATCACCCGACGGCGGCGCTCTCAGGCGGTCAGAAGCAGCGCCTTGCGCTTGCGGGCATTTTGGCGATGCGGCCCGGGCTGATCCTGTTGGACGAACCAACGGCCAACTTGGATCCTGCAGGGGTGCTGGAGGTCCGTGATGCTGTTGGGCGATGCCTGGACAAGACCGGCGCCACGCTGGTTGTGGTGGAACACCGTGTGTCCGTGTGGAAAGACCTGGTGGACAGGATTGTGGTCTTGCAGCCAGGGTCGGCCGCAGGATCCAGCACGGACGCAGGGACCGGGAATGCTGCCGGCGGCGTCCTCTTGGACGGCCCTCCCGACCAGGTCCTTTCCGAGGCCCGCACCCTGCTGATGTCGGCTGGCGTCTGGGTGCCGGGGTACGTTCCGGCAACCCGCACCCGCCGTAAAGAACCAGACGCCGCGCAGCTTCTCCTCGCAGCCCAGGACCTTGCTGTTTCCCGACTAAAGCCACGGCGCAAGGGTTTCAAAACCATCCCGCCTGTTCCGGTGCAAACGGACATCAGTGCGCAGGTCCGGGCAGGCCAAGCCCTGACCATTACGGGTCCCAATGGTGCCGGGAAGTCCACGTTTGCGCTCACGTTGGCAGGCCTTTTGGCGCCCGTGGACGGCAAAGTGAGTGCCGCCGTCGAACTTTCCGAGGGGGCGGGCATTGATCCGTTCAAGTGGAAAGCAGACCAGCTGATTTCCCGCATCGGGACGGTGTTCCAGGAGCCGGAACATCAGTTCGTCACGGGCAAGGTCCTGGATGAGTTGATGTTTGGTCCGAAGCATCTGGGCCACGGCGAGGAGCGCGTGGACGAGTTGCTGGAACGGTTGCGGCTCACCCATCTCGTCGACGCCAATCCGTATACGTTATCCGGCGGGGAAAAGCGCCGGCTCTCGGTGGCCACGGTGCTGGCCGCGCACCCCAAAGTCCTTGTTCTGGACGAGCCAACGTTTGGCCAGGACGCGAATACCTGGGCCGAGCTGGCGTCGTTCCTTTCCGAGTTGCTGGACGCCGGAACCGCGGTGGTCTCCGTAACCCACGATCAGGAATTCAGTGCTGTACTCGGCGGAACCGAACTACGGCTCGGTCCGATACCGCAAGGCAGAGCAACGCATCAGGAAGCGGGTGCAGCGTGAGGGATGCACTGAACATCCGCGGCAACCACGCCCTGCTGACTCGTGCCAACCCTTTGGCGAAGTTCGTGTCGGTCTTCCTGATTTCCCTGGTGCTGGCCTTGTCGATCGACTGGGTCTCTGCGTCGACGGCGCTCCTTGCGGAACTGGCTCTCTTCCCGCTTGCCGGCCTCACCATCAGGCTTTTGTGGCTGCGGGCCTGGCCCCTGATCATTGCGGCAGCGATCGGCGGCTGGAGCACTGCAATAGTGGCGGCGGACAACGGCGCTGTACTGCTCGACGTCGGACTCTGGTCCATCAGCGAAGGTTCCCTGGAGCTGGGGCTCGGTTTCATGCTGCGCGGTTTGGCGATCGCGTTGCCGGCGATCCTGCTGATGACCTGCACCGACCCCACCGACCTGGCCGATGCGCTGGCGCAGAAGGCCAAGCTGCCGCACCGCTTTGTCCTCGGATCGTTAGCTTCGATGAGGCTTGTAGGGCTCATGGCGGAGGAATGGCAAACCATAGGAATGGCCCGCCGCGCCCGCGGAGTGGGTTCCCAAGGCAGCCCCTTCCAGCGGTTGAAGGCCACGCTCGGCCAGAGTTTCGGTCTGTTGGTTCAGGCGGTTCGGCGGGCATCCCGACTGGCAGTGACCATGGAAGCGCGCGGCTTCGGCGGCGGGCCACGGACGTGGGCACGCGAATCCACGTACTCACTGCTGGACGCGTGGGTGGTCCTTGGCGGGTTGGTCATCGCAGCCGGTGCAGTGCTGGCGGCTGTGGGTGCGGGAACCTGGAGTTTCGTCTGGCGCTAGCGGGCCCGCTGCTCCTGGATCTCATCAAAGCCCGCCCGTGTCAGGAACCCTAGCTGGGCCTCCTTCTCCGCCAACTGAATGATGGGTCCCAGCTCGAAGCACGTCGCTTCCAGACGACGAAGGGCCTTGGCATTGCGGGAGTCCGGCTCCACCACAATCCGGTCCTTGCCCGGCAGGGAGAACATGTACTTGATCAAGGACGTGCCCAGCCGCGGGGTGAAATGCGGAATGGGCCGAGTGGCCGGGGCCAGCAGCAGGTGCATGCCGATGTCTTCCTCGCGGGCGGGGTAGGCCTCGCCGACGGGATCGTGCAGCGGCTCGTACGTCTGGAAGAGGGCCAAAGGCTCCCCGTCCAGGATGGCCAGGAACGCGTGGTGGGTTTCCAGGGAGTCAAGGAACTCGTAGATCCCCAGGACTTCTTCGCGGGAGTTCTCCGTCATTCCCCAGAACTTTGCCCGGGGCTGGGTCACCCATTCGAAGATGAGGTCGATGTCCTCGATGGGTACTAACGGAACAATGCGGAGCGCACCCCAGCCTTCCAGGTCTTCGGAGTAGACGGTGGTGCGGACGGAAAAGTCCTGGGTGGTGGTGGTCATGGTGTCCTTCGGGCTGTGGGTCGGGCTGTGGGTGGGACTGATGCGGGAACAGGAATGAGTCAGGGCGTGTCGTTGGTCAGAAGCGACCAATCAGTGACCACCGGGGCGAGTTCCCCGGCTGTCCAGAGCGGGAGCTGGTCGGCGAAGTGCTTGTGACCAGGCACGCCGGAGGCGCCGAATGGCACGATCCAGCGGCTGTTCTGCCGATCGGCCAGGTCCCACACGTAGCGGGCCACGGGCCCGCGGAAGCTACGGTCATCGACGCCGGGGAGGCTCTCGGTGCACAGTACACACCCGGTATCTCCACTGAGGTCGGCAGTGGGTGCCGACGTTGCGAGCGGGCCAGGAAGGACATGCACCGGCAGGAGCTTGTGCCGGTCGCCCCAGGCAGCACCATTCAGCATGGATTCCTCCAACGCGGCGTCTTCGAGCGCCGCGGCAGCTTCCACTCCGACGCTGATGCCAAGCTCGGAGCCACGGACCAGCAGGGTCTCAAGGGCAAAACCGACACGCGACGCCACTGACAACCACGGCCCGAACAATGGTGAGTAACCTGTGGGCTCATTCAAGGGCGCAAGCGCGGAATGCCGCGCCAGGCGCTGGATCAGCGCACCACGCCACGCAGCGAAAACGGCGGCGCGATGGCTGCCGGCCTCCATGAGGCCATCCCAGTCCAACAGGAGGACCCGCAAATCCTTCGCCTCCTTGGAGAGATCCTGGACGTCCAGGCCGGAGAGCATCGAACGGAACAACGGCCACGGACCCAGTAGCGTGTCCGTGTGGATGGCCTGCATATTGTCTACGGACAGAGGCCCGGGAGCCAGTTCCAGCAATTCCCGGATGCGCCGGGCACGATGCACAGGTGCAAACTCCATGGCCACTTGGTCACCGCCTCCTGCCGCGCGGTCATTCGCGCTCACGGCAAACTGCTGGACCTCGGTGCGAGGCAGGATCACGTACTGGCCCTCCCACTCATGACGGGCGGAGAAGGCCGGTGCGGGCAGGCGCCGGTTGGCCGGATTGCGCTGCGGGACCAGCCCGGCAACGAAGTGCCTCACAGACCCGTGAACGTCGGCGGCCACCACACTGTTGACGGGCTCAACCCAGGCATCGAAGGCAGCCTCCACCTCGGAGACGCTTTGGCTCCGTAGCAACGGCAGGAGGGCCTCGAACCCCAGCCGCCCCTGAACCCTGGCCGGGAAGCGCAAACTGAGGGCGCCGCCGTCGGGCGTTTCCGAGATGACCGGACCCCGATCGGTCTCGATAATCTCAACGGACACAGCCTCACCGTCGCGGACGCGGATGGTTTCGGAACTCACGACGGCGGGTTCCCAGCCTTCCGCTCCGCGCGCCTCGATGCGCTCACCCGTGAAGTCGCTGACCCGGCGCAACTCCTCGATGAAAAGATCCTGGTAGTCGGCCATGGCGTTGGTGATGGCCCAAGCGGTGCTGCCCGTATGGGCAAAATGGGGGAGGCCGGGAACACCCGGGAACGCGAATCCGATCGCATCGAACTCCGGGCAGGCGAGCCGTATTTGCTGGTAGACGCCGGGCAGCTCCATGAGGCGGTGGGGGTCGCCGGCAATCAAGGGAAGCCCACTGGCCGTCGTCGATCCATGCGCTGCCCAAACGTTGCTGCCTGACCAAACCGGTGCTTCGATGCTGAACAAGCTCACGGCGTCGTCGCCGAGTGTCCGCGCGACGTGGGCCCGGAACAGTTTGTTGGGGAAGGTGGAAAACAGGATGTGATGGACCAGGAAGACGCCGAGCGGGGTCCACGGATTCCACGGCTCGGGGATGCTGCCGGATTCTTCGAACTCGGGCCCTCCGCGTCGGCCGTCTGACAGGGCATGGTTGATGCCCGCCACGTATTGTCCGCACCAGCGCTGAGTGGCGGCGTCGAGGTTCTCAAAGCAGCGACGCGCGGTGTCATCCAGCCGGGCCTGCCGGGCGAACCGGTCCCAGACCACCACGTCTGCACCCAATACCTCAGCTGCGCGGCCCTCCGAGCGCCACCGTTCCAGCTCGATCTGCCACGAGCGGTCCGTGGCCGCATTCATACCCTGGAGAAAGGCGAGTTCATCGGCGGAATCCGCCCACAAGTGCGGGATTCCCCACTCATCGCGGTACGTTCCGGGGCCGCCTGCCGGGGCGGGTTGGTGCGTGGGGGCAGGCGTCATAATCTCTGGCCACTTTCGAGCTTAGGTTAGGCTTACTTTAGCTCAAGATAAATGGCTTTGGCCCCGTTCACAAATCGTGGACATTCGTGAAGGAGTGTTGCTTGAAGCGCAATTGGGAAGGCGTCGTCCTCAAAGTCATGGGCGCCAAGGACTTCACCCTGGAGGTCACGGGCCGGGACGAGATCACCCCGGACTTCCTCCGCGTGCACGTGCGTGACGGCGGACTACTGGAGCGCAGCGGCCAGCATCCCACCATGTGGATCCGGCTCTGGTTCAACGATTCCGGCAAGGCTCACCAGCGCGCCTACACGTTGGTCAACGCCTCCCCCGCGGATGGTACGTTCAGCATGGACTTCGCGATGCACGACGGCGTCGCGGCTGATTGGGCCCGTTCCGTGCAGCCCGGCGACACCATCGACGCCACTGTCCAAGGCAGTTCCTTCACCTTCCCGCATCCCGCTCCGCGCCGGATCTTTTTGGTGGGGGACCCTGCGTCCATCCCGGCAGTCAACTCGCTGCTGGACGAGCGCCAGCGCGTTGCTGCGGGCGCGGCTCCAGTGACCGCTTGGCTGGAATACCAGCACGACGCCGACCCCTCGCTTGAGGTGCGTACCTCCGATTCCGACGTCGTCACCTGGATTCCGCGCAAACGCGACGGCGCCGCTTTGGTGGAGGAAGTCTGCGGCGCACTCACAGCGGACACTGTTTCCGTTAGCGAAGACTTCTTCTGGATCGCATGCGAAGCCTCAAGCACGCGGGCAATCGTCAAGCACCTGCGGAAAGAACTCGGAGTGGACAAGCACCGGATTGATGCGCTCGGGTACTGGCGGGTCTAGTTCTTCTTCGCGGGTTACTCGCGCCAGTTGAGGAAGCCCTTCTTCCCCTCCGGCGGAGTGAGCACAACGTCGCGGCCGTACTTCTTCCTGGCGTCAGCCCCGGAGAATGCGTCCGGGACAATGCGGACCGCTTTAGTCACCTTGCCGTCTTTCAGGAAGACAAAGAGTGCCGGTGAAGCGGTATAGCGGCTCTCCTTGGTGAGGGGTTCGCCAAAAGCCTCCTCAATGTCCTTGGCCGGGGTTCCCGACGTGACAAAACCTGCTTGGTCCCAGTCGAAGTCCGTGGCGTCGGCCAGCTTGAGCGATGTGCCGTTCTTGGCGGACTCCAGGACTTGATCGTTGAGGTGATCGTTCGTTTCGGGCATGACGGATCCTCCGAGGGAACAGGATGCCAAGGCACAGGCCAGGACAAAGGTGAGCAAGGTGGTAACGGTGACGCGGAGCGCTGCAGTCTTGGGGCGGCGTCGTAAGTTGTTGGTGCATGGAAGAGTCACGATGTCGTCCTGGACTCGTCGTTGAACTCCGGATCCTCGCCAGGGGCGGGCTCGGCATTGCCTGCATCACCCGTCTGGTCAGCGGGGACCTCGTTTGAAGGGTGCGGCAATAGGTCAGGTCCCACCACCACGGTGTCTCCGTTGTTGACCGCGTCCTCGATCAAGTCTGCAAGCTCCTCAGCACTGGCGTCCGGATTGGCGATGGCCACGTTGCGCCCAACTTCATTGTTATACAGATCCATGGCCTCGCGGGGAGCCGGATTCCCGGGGAGCTGTTCGTGAGCCGTAGCGTAATCCTCTGCCCAGTCCGCGCCGAACTCCTTCACCATGAGGGCATTCCAATAAGCGTGGCGGAAGGCATCGTTCTGGTCGTCGTTGCGATCTTCGCTGGGGAAGCGCTCGTCGGCAACACTGAAGGCGTCGTCGTGGATGCCCTTGAAAGCGTTCAGCTCAAAGGGGCCCAGGCCATTCAGGAGTTCCGCTTCCTTCTCGGTCACCACCTTCTGGTCCACCACGAACCGCAGCGGATCCCAGTCGCCGGGCCAGTTGGTGGTTTCGGCGTCGCTGACTTGGTACTGGTCCAGGATTTCTTCTGGCGTGGGCTGGGTGGGGTCCGTGGCAGCCGCTGTCTTCGTTGTTGCGTCGGTACCCGG
The DNA here is from genome assembly GCF_059759005.1 of Paenarthrobacter sp. GQ52. Classification (NCBI taxonomy): domain Bacteria; kingdom Bacillati; phylum Actinomycetota; class Actinomycetes; order Micrococcales; family Micrococcaceae; genus Paenarthrobacter; species Paenarthrobacter sp. GQ52. Next base: position 35,767 of record NZ_JCAXEJ010000016.1, on the reverse strand, counting down.
GTTGCTGGAGCTGCCTGAGCTGCCGCCGGCGCCCTCGGTGGACGCGCCCGCCTGCTCGTCGGCATTGGTGAGCACGGACTTGGACGCTTCTTCTATCCCGCGCGAGGTCCTTTCAAGCAGGGGGCGTAGGTGGCCCTGCCAGTCGGAAGCGAAACGCTTGGCATCCTGCCCCTGCCAGTAACCGCCCTGGGCGATCAAGGAGTCGAGCTCCCGGGCGCGGCTAGTAAGCAGCGATGCTCCGCTGGCGAGCGCTTTGGATAGTGCTTTGAGTTGATCGACGTCGGCGCCGTAGAAAGGCATATTTCCCCCTGAGCTTTCCCGTACATCCTTCGCTAACCCTCGTTAGGGCACAATGGGGAGCTCTGCCCTTGATGAAACTGAGGGAAAGCGTTCACGAGAAGTAAGCCGCCGTCGTCGTGCTTTATATCGCACAGAACGGGTACGGTGTGATGTATGCCGCTGATTCGTTGTTTTGCTCTTCACTTCTAGCTCATTTGTGATATTTTTTTGGGTATGACGCAACCTACCGCCGAGAATGTAGGCCTCCTGCTCCGCGACGCCCGGGGTGAAAAAGGCTGGACGCAAGGGCAGCTGGCTACTGAGCTGGGAACCAGCCAGAGCGCAATCGCCCGGATGGAACAGGGCAAACAGAATCTCAGCCTCCGGATGATCGAACGCCTTGAAGCCATTTTTGGGCGCTCCATCGTCAAAGTGGGCAAGCCGCAGATGACCCACCTCCGCGTGGAGGGTGGCAGGACCCTATCCGGCGAAGTGGACGTCAACAGCAGTAAGAATGCCGGTGTCGCCCTCTTGTGTGCCAGCCTGATCAACCGCGGAACCACCACTCTGCGCCGGCTGGCACGGATTGAGGAAGTCAACAGGATCGTCGAGGTATTGACGTCCATCGGTGTGGAATGCACGTGGCTCAACGGAAGCGACCTCCGTCTCCGCCGCCCCGAGGTCCTGGATCTTGAATCCATGGACGTTGACGCAGCCCGACGCACACGCAGCGTCATCATGCTGCTCGGTCCGCTTCTGGACGAAACCAGCGAATACCTGCTGCCCTACGCCGGTGGCTGCGATTTGGGTACGCGCACTGTGGAACCGCACATGCAGGCGCTTCGCCAGTTCGGCCTCGAGGTGGAAGCGAAGTCCGGTTTCTACTCCGTGACCGCACCTCCCGGTGACGAACTCCACCGTTCCTTCGTTCTGACCGAACGCGGCGACACCGTGACGGAGAATGCCATCATGGCGGCCGCCCACCGTGAGGGCACCACCATCATTCGGAACGCCAGCCCCAATTACATGGTGCAGGACCTCTGCTTCTATTTGCAGGGCCTGGGCGTGGACATCGACGGCGTCGGAACCACCACACTGAAGATCACCGGACGCTCAGCCATTGATGTAGACATTGAGTACTTCCCGTCTGAAGACCCCATCGAGGCAATGAGCCTCATCACCGCAGGCATCGTGACCAACTCCGAGGTCACCATCCGACGGGTTCCCATCGAGTTCATGGAAATCGAGCTTGCCACCCTGGAGCAGATGGGCCAGAACCTCGAAATCTCCGGCGAGTACATGGCTCGCAACGGGCGTACCCGGCTGGTGGACGTGACTACCAAGCCCTCGGAGCTCCGCGCGCCGCAGGACAAGATCCACCCGATGCCGTTCCCGGGCCTGAACATCGACAACCTGCCGTTCTTTGCGGTGATTGCAGGCAATGCCGAGGGGCAGACCATGATCCACGACTGGGTCTACGAGAACCGTGCAATCTACTTGACGGAGCTCAACAAGCTGGGCGCCCAAGTGCAGCTTTTGGATCCGCACCGGATCTACGTCAATGGGCCTACCAAGTGGCGTGCCGCTGAAATCGGCTGCCCGCCGGCCCTGCGACCTGCGGCCTGCCTCCTTCTGGCAATGTTGGCGGCCCGGGGAACCTCCGAGCTTCGCAACATTTACGTGATCGAGCGCGGCTATGAGGACCTCGCCGAGCGCCTGAACACGATCGGTGCGAAGATCGAGTACTTCCAGGACTAGGGCCTGCTGGCCGGCCGCGCACCCTTTCTTCCTTTTCGGCGCGCCCGTTCCCGCCATATGCTCCAAGTAACTCTGGTGCGAATGGCGGGAACGGGTGCGAAAAGTCCCGGAAGCACAAGCCCTGTCCTCACCAGCCCTCCTGACGCAGAATGGAGCATGCGCACTTTCGGGGTTGAGGAAGAGCTGCTCATCGTCGATCCTGTGACGGGCGAGCCCCTGGCCCTCGCGGACGCACTCCTTGCGGGCCACGCTGAACCCCGCACTGCCACGGGCCTCAGCCACGAGCTCAAACTGGAGCAGATCGAGACACAGACCCGCCCATGCCATAGTTACGGCGAGCTCCTGCAACAGATCCGCCGTGGCCGGGCCATGGCCAACGAGGCCGCACGGCAGCATGGAGCGCGGGTTGCCGCAATCGCCACGTCTCCCTTGGCCTCGAATACTCACACCACTCCGGACCCCCGGTATGCCGCGATGCTGGATCGCTTCGGCATCATTGCCACGGAGCAGCTGACGTGCGGATTCCACGTGCACACATCAGTGGAGTCGCCCGAGGAAGGCGTGGTGGTACTGGACCACATCCGGGACAAACTGGCCGTCCTGACAGCCCTAACCGCCAACTCGCCTTACTGGCGGGGGCTTCCCACTGGTTTCGACAGCTACCGCACACAGGCTTGGAATCGCTGGCCGACGTCCGGCCCTTCCTCCGTCTTTGGCTCCCTTACTGCTTATCGACGCATCGTGAAGCGCCTCCTGGAAACGGGCGTGATCATGGATGAAGGCATGATCTACTTTGACGCCCGCATCTCCAGGAACCACCCCACTGTTGAGGTCCGCGTGGCCGACGTCTGCCTCCGCGCTGAGGACGCGGCCCTCATGGCGGTGCTGGTGCGGGCTTTGGTGGAGACGGCCTCCTTGGAAATGCTCGACGGCGTGGAACCCACCGCGGTGCCCACGGCACTCCTGCGGATGGCGAGTTGGCAGGCCAGCAATTCGGGTCTGCGCGGAGATCTCCTGGACTTCGGTGACTTCCTACCTCAGCCAGCGGCGGACGTCGTGTGGGCATTGGTTGATTACCTGAGCCCGGTCCTGGACGACCAAAACGAGTTGGAACTCGTCAAAGCCGGGATTTCGGACTTACTGGCGCGGGGCAATGGTGCCCACGAACAACTGGAAGCCGCCGAACGCTACAACAAAAGGCAGCGCGAAGGGCAAACCCAGACGGGAAGTCCGCCCACCAACGAAGCCCTGGCCGCCGTCGTCGCACATGCTGCGAAGGTGACGGTGCGCGGCACTGCCGCCGATGCCCATAAGGAACCCTCGCCCATGCTGACCCGGGTCAGGCGGCCCTAGGCTTGTCGGCTGCCGGCTCTTCCCAGGCCATCAGGTAGGCGCCGACGGTCCCCTCCACGAGGTAGAAAAAGAGCGGTGGGATGTCCTTCTTGGCCAGAAGGACGGCTCCGTAGATGGGTGCGGCGGCCGCAGCCGTGACCCCGATCCACCGTTTGGCAGGTAAAGAAAGAAGGCTCCCGCCGAGCGCAGCCAACGCCACAACATGCAGCCCGGAATACAACAGGAACGGAGCGCTGGAACCGCGGCGGTAGGCGAACCCTTCAATGTCGGAAGCCCGCCGGGCAACGCTGGAGACGAAGAACGGTGCACCGGCCAGCAGCGCGGCCGCAGCGGCGTAGGCCCACTTCTTCGCCCTCGTGCGCGGAGCTCCCATAGCTGGAATGGCACGGGCGAACGCCGCGAATCCTATGGGCACTGCGACGGTCCCGGCCGCGGTAATGTGCTGACCTGTGATCCAGCCGCGCTGGCCGGCTTGCAGCATGCGGAGGCGTTCGGCGTCATCGGGGGTGATGTAGACACGTGAGACCGGCGAAATCCCGACGAACCACACCGCCGTGCCGGCAACGATCACGGATCCGGCACGGCGATAGGGATGGTTCCCGCTCATGGCAGCAAGGTTAGACCTGTTTGAGTGCCTTCTCCAGATCCAGGATGAGGTCGTCCACGTCTTCAAGCCCGACAGACAGGCGAACCACACCATCGGAGAGCCCGATGGCCGCACGGCCCTCAGGCCCCATGGCCCGGTGGGTGGTGGTTGCCGGGTGCGTGATGAGGGACTTGGAATCGCCAAGGTTGTTGGAGATATCGATGACACGGAGGCCATCGAGCAAGGCAAACGCAGCGTCTTTGGCTGTACGCCCGGCCGAAGGAAGCAGCTCGACCGTCAGCACAGTACCGCCGGCCTTCATCTGCTTCGCAGCGAGCTCGTACTGAGGGTGGGACTTCAACAGCGGGTACTTGACCCAGCTGATGGCGGGTTGCTGCTCGAGCCACTCTGCGATCTTCAGAGCAGAAGCCGAGCTGTGATTCACTCGCAGTCCCATAGTCTCCAAGCCCTTGGTCAGCACCCAGGCATTGAACGCCGAAAGCGACGGGCCAGTGTGCCGCATGAGCTGCTTGACCGGACCATCGATGAATTCCTTGGTGCCTAGGATCGCGCCGCCAAGGACTCGTCCCTGGCCATCAATGTGCTTGGTCCCGGAGTACACGATCACGTCTGCACCCAGCTCACCACAGCGTTGCAGCAGGGGAGTGGCAAAGACATTGTCGACGACGACAGTCGCCCCGGCGGCATGGGCCAGTTCGCTGACGGCAGCGATATCGACGATCTCCTGCATGGGGTTGGACGGTGACTCGAAGAACACCGCAGTGGTGGGCTCGGACAGGGCTTCGCGCCACTGCTCAAGGTCGGGTCCGTCAACAAAGACCGTCTCCACGCCCCACCGGGGAAGGATCTCGTTGAGGATCACGAAGCAGGAGCCGAACAGCGAGCGGGCAGCAACCACACGGTCACCGGCAGCCAGCAAGGCACCCAGGGCGGTGAAGACTGCAGACATGCCGGACGCCGTCGCGAAGCACGCCTCGGTTCCTTCGAGCAGCCGCAGCCGCTCCTGGAACGTGGCCACGGACGGGTTGCCGTAACGGGAGTAGACGAATCGTTCGTCCTCGCCGGTGAAGGCACGTTCGGCGGCGGCAGCGGATTCGTAGACGAAACCGGAGTTCAGGAAAACGGGTTCGGACGTTTCCTGGAAATTGGTGCGGTCAAGGCCACCGCGGACGGCCTGGGTGTCAGGGCTCCAGCCGGCGGCGTCGGGATTAAAAGTCACTTACTCGGTCCCCAGATTCGTCGGCAGGCCACGGTTCTTCCAACCATTGACGGTGCGCTCACCGTAGCGGTCCGGTTCGCCTTCGAAGCCCTCCAGGACGTTGTAGGCAGTGAAGCCGGCCTGGGTTGCGGCGATGGCCGCCGAGATGGAGCGTTGCCCGGAACGGCATAGGAAAACGAGCTCAACGCCGTCGTCCTCGGGAGCCTGTTGCTGAAGGTCTTCAATAAAGCGGGAGTTCGGAATTCCGCCGGCCAAGTTCCACTGGATGAACAGGGGGTCGTTCTCGGTAGCTTTGGTGTCAGGGATTCCAATGTGGGCCCATTCGCCCTCGGTCCGGACGTCAACCAGGATGGCACCGTCTTGAAGTTTGGCCCACGCGTCGTGCGGGGTCAGGTCACCTGCGTAGCTCATGCGTGGCCCTCGAACGCTTCTTCGTCGTCGTAGTTCTCCAACTGGTCAACGGCATTGGCCACTGCGGCATCCGCTGTGGCGATCGCGGTCGGCAGGACAACGGCTTGGGCAACGATGACGTCCGTGCCGTTGAACGTAGCTGCCGGGCTCCCGTGGAGGACGTAACCTTCGGCGAGGGCATTGTGGATGCGCTCGCAGAAGTCGCGGGTGTCCGGGCCTGTCACCAGGCGGTAGGAGAGTTTTTCTTCAGTGGGTTCAGGCATAGCTGGTGCTCCTCAGTCACGCTTGCAGTACGAATTGTCGATACGCCGAGTAGTCACCTGAGGCACCCCGCCGGAGAGAGGGTTGCCGACCAGCAAGTCAGGGCTTTGCGCTGGTACTCATTACTCAAGAAAAACGTAACATCCACGGGCATCCGGCCGCACTTGCGAGTGGTGGGGCGGCCGTCATGTTGCGTAATCGGCGGCCGTTTCACTCTTCGTCCCTGAGCGTGCGGACGGCGGCGCCGACTGTAGGAAAGAAGTGGTCCGGCGTGAAACGGGCTGCCGTTCCGAGGCGGATCAGCTTGTCCTTCACAGGACCTTTGAGTTCGGCGAACACCAGATCCACGCCGTGACGGGCCAACCATTCATCCAGCGTGACGAGGTCGTCCAGGGCCGTGGTGTCGATGCCTGTGATGGGTTCCGCCGCCAGGATGACGTGGGAGATATTATCCGAAGCTTCGTCCAGTTGTTCCCGGACAAAGCTTGCAAGAACCTGCCCGTTGCCGAAGAACAGCGGTGCATCGAAACGGAGGATCAGGAGCCCGGGGATGCGTGCGCCGTTGGGGTGTCGTTCAAGATCGTGGTACCCAGGGAGCCCTTCTTCGGCACCGAGTTCTGTTCGGTATGGATCCCAGGCCCGCCGCACGAAGTCCAAGAGCGCCAATGCTATGGCCACCACGATTCCCTGGAGCACACCCACTGTAAGGACGCCCAGGAATGCAGCCAACATCACCACGGATTCGCTCCGGCTCAGGCTCAACAGGCGCCGGACGCCGGCCGGGTCCGCCAGGGCTATCGCTGCGGCAATCACGACGGCGGCCAAGGTGGCGGACGGAAGGTACTCGGTCACCCCTGGAGCCAGCAGCATGAAAGCAAGCACCAGTACCGAACCCACCACGCCGGTCATCTGGGACTTGGCACCAGCGTCCACAGCCACAGGGGTCCTCGATGTACTGCCGGAGATGGGGAATCCGCCCAGCAGGCCCGTGGCAGCATTGGCTGCCCCAAGTGCTGCCATTTCCCTGTTGCCGGAAACCTTCTTGCCTTCCTTGGCTGCCAATGTTTGGGACAGGACGCCGGTGTCCGCGAAGGCCATGAGGGCGATCCCTGCCGCAGCGGGAAGCAGCGTGAGTGCGTCCGCCCAGCCAATGCCGCCGAGCGCGGGCATCGGGAGGCCCTGCGGCAGGACTCCGGTGACCTTGACGTCGTCGTTGAGGCTCCAAACGGCCGTTGCGACGCACGAGCCGACCACCGCCAGCAGCACACCCGGCACTTTCCACTTCAGCAGCCGGGGAATCCAGATCAGCGCCAGCGAACCCACGCCCAGCAGCAGCGCGGTGATGTTGACCTCGCCGCCCAGCACCCCGGTGGTGACCTTCGCAAGCTTTTGCCAGATGTCGCCGTCGGCCTCTATCCCCAGGAATGCCGGCAGCTGCGAAAGGGCCACCAGCAAAGCGATCCCGTTCAGGTATCCGAGCCTGATGGGTTTGGAGAGCAGTCCTGTGATGGTCCCGAGTTTGAGGGCCGACCCGGCCAGCATGATCACCCCAATTAACACGGCCAGGAGTCCGGCGAGCGCTACCGACTTTTCGCTGCTACCCGCTGCCAGCGGCACGATTGCCGCGGCAATCATGGGGGCGAGGGAAGAATCGGGGCCGAGGACCAGGATGCGGGAAGGCCCGACGATCGCATAAACCAGCAGCGGGACCACAGTGGCATAGAGACCGGTGACCGGTGGAAGGCCGGCCGCCTGCGCATAGGCCATACCGGCGGGTACCAGCAGGGCGAAGAGGGCAGCACCTGCCACGACGTCGTGCCGGAGCCATTCGCGTTTGTAGCCCTTGAGCGCCCAGACGCCCGAAAGCCGGTCCTTGGCGGAAGACTTGGGGGAAGAACGGGCGGGTGAACTCATACAGCGATCATTCCTGACCCATGCTGTTTGCGGAACAAGGCGGTCGTCGTATGTGGAAATCCAAACCTTCATGAGGCCCGCCCAAATGTGACGCCCCGGGAGCATAATTGACGCAGTACGACCCCCTGTAACTTCGCATGAAATCAGGTCGCGGTGAACGGACAGAGCAGTTCTACACTCAAGCCCATGCTGCACTTTGGATGGTTCGTGGGACACGGTTTTGGTGTCCAGGGCTGGGGGACTCCCGGCTACAGCCTGGGCTATGACTGGAAGAAACCCGCCCTGTACCAGGAGGCTGTCCGGGCCTTTGAGCAATCCGGGTTGGACCTGTTCATCATCGAGGATTCCCTCACCGTCCCGGATACTTACGGCGGCACGGCCGAGGTCTCCCTGGCGCACGCGTCGTTCGCTCCGAAGCATGATCCGCTGGCGCTGGTCCCGTACCTTCTCTCGGCCACTGAGCATTTAGGGATCGTCCCGACGGTCAGCGCTTCCTTCTACCCGCCCTTCACTGCCGCCCGGCTCCTGGCCACGCTGCAACACTTCTCAGAAGGGCAGCTCGGCTGGAACGTAGTCACGTCCGGCAGCGACCTCGCCGCGCAGAATTATGGGCTGGACCAGCAGATCGAACACGACCTCCGTTACGAGAAAGCGGAGGAATTCGTCGACGTCGTCAGGCGGCTCTGGCGGAGTTGGGAACCCGGCGCCGTGCTTGAGGACGTTGAGGCGGGGGTGTTCGCGGACCACAGCAAGGTGCACCCCATTAACCACGAAGGCGAATTCTTCAAGGTCAGGGGTCCGCTGAACACTGCGCCTTTGCCGGAAGAACCCGTTCTGGTGCAAGCTGGTGCGTCGCCGCGCGGTAAGGCCTTCGCAGGTGGGCATGCCGACGTGGCCATTGCCTTGGCACGCGGCGTTGACGGGATGAAGTCCTACCGGGATTCCATCCGCGCGGAAGCTGCAAAAGCAGGCCGCAATCCCGACGACGTCAAGGTTCTTTTCGTCCTGAAGCCCACCATTGTTGGTTCCACGGCAGAAGCAGAGGAGTTGCGGGCACAGAGGCGTGAACTCACCCAACGCGACATCGACAGCCAACTCAACTCCATCTCCTACCTTTCAGTGATCGACTTCAAACAGTTCGACCTCGACGCTCCGCTGCCCGAATTGAGCACCAACAGCAACCAAGGGACGCTGGAGCATTTCGCCAAGGCGGCCCCTCCGGGCTCCACACTGAGACAGATCCTGCAGGCCCGCAGCGGAGGAGCGGGTGATTCCATCATTGGTACGGTTGGCGAAATCGCCGACTACCTGGAGTCGACAGGGTCTGAAGTGGGTGGCGACGGTTTCCTCTTCTCCGGCTTCGTGGACCCTGTGACCGTGCACGGTGTCCTGGACAAGCTCACCCCTGAACTGCGGCGGCGTGGCCTGTTGAGGAAGAGCTACGGCAACGGTGGTTTCCGGCAAAATCTCTTGGACTTCTGATGGTGTCGGCTGAACCGCGAACCTTCCTGATCGGTGCGGCTCCGGTGCTGGCATCGGACATGGCGCTGGCCGCCGAAGATCCCTCGTTTGACGTGGAACTCAACCAGGAAGCGCTGACTTTGATGCGTAAGTCGAGGGAACTAGTGGAGCTCACCGCGACCTCCGGGAAGCGTGTGTACGGGCTCAACACACTGCTAGGGTCAGGCCGGGATACGGCTGTGGAGGAGAAGTCGCTCCTGGCGTATCAGGTGCAGGTGGTCAGGTATCACAACAGCGGTGTGGGCACGTATCTTGACCGAGCTGCTGCCCGTGCCGTCATCCTTGCCAGGCTTATCGGTTTCAGCCGCGGTGGTTCCGGCGTGCGACCCGAAACAGCAGTCTTCTACGCCGAATTGCTCAACCGCGGAGTCTTCCCCGCCATCCCCCGGGAAGGCTCAGTGGGCTCGTCAGACCTGACCCAACTTGCCGCCGTCGCCGCCGTTGCCTTGGGCGAGGGCGAAGCGTTCGACGCGGATGGCACGCTGATCCCCGGCGCCAAAGCGCTCGCCGACGCCGGTCTCCAGCCACTTGTTCTCGCGCCGGGTGAGGCCCTGGCCCTGGTCAGTGCCAATGCGTACTCGGTGGGTGTAGGAACCCTCGCCTTGGTGCGGTTGCGGCACCTGGCCGAACTGGCCGACGTCGCACTTTCCCTCTCACTGGAGACGATCGCAAGGTACGACGGCGGCGGGAACCTCAGCCCGTTCTCGCTGGCAATCCAGGCGGCCAAGGCGGTGGACGGGCAGCGGGAGTCGGCTGCCGCTGTTCGCCGCCTTCTGAGCGGTGGGTGGCTGGAGGATGTTCGTCCCGAAGTTTCGGTGCAGGATGCGTTATCGTTCCGGGCCGCGCCCCAGACGCACGGGGCATTTCGATCCCTGGTGACGCAGCTCGGTACTGCGTTGGAAGTGGAGCTAAACGGCCGCGGCGATAATCCCCTGGTCGATCTCGACTCCGGGCAGATGGTGTCCGGCGGGAACTTCCAACCGATGCAACTGACTCTCGCCTTCGAGGGCCTGCGGCTGGCTTTGGCCCACGTTGGGATTTCCAGTGAACGCCGCATCGCCAAGTTGTATCCACCACAACGGGCTATCCGGGCCCGCCACCTGCAGGCGGCATCCTCCGGGGAAGGTCTGGCCCAAGAAGAACTTCCCGGGCTGCTCTGGTACTCGGCCGCTGGACTGTTGGCCGAACTCAAGTTCCTCGCCGCACCGGCGACGCTCGGGGCGCCGACGCTTTCTGCCGACGTCGAGGACCATTCGACGCTTGCCCCGCTTGCCCTGCAGCAGCTCGAAAAGTCTTTGGAGGCTGCCGAAAAGCTCTTGGTTATCGAGGCGTTGACGGCGTCGTACCTGCTGCTTGAAGCGGGAGCCGCGCAGCCGCTCGGAACGGGGACGGGCGCCGTCGTGGGAAGACTGGCCGATGTGCTTGCCGACCGGCCGTCGGCTCCTGACTTGGTGGCGCGGGCGCGTCTGGAGTTGCGGGATGCCGTAGCCAGGGAATTTTTGGAGACAGGGGAGGAACCGTGGTGAGTACAGCGATCCGCAAACATGGTGTGCACGCGGCTGTCTCGATTCCGGACGGGCTGGACGCCTCAGTCCTGGACAAAGTGGGCAACACCCCGCTGGTGAAGCTGGAATCACTGGGTCACGGCCTGGGCAGCACCATCCACATCAAGCTCGAGTCCGAGAACCCTGGTGGCTCCATCAAGGACCGCACCGCGCTGAGTATGGTTCGGGCGGCGGAAAGGTCTGGCGAGCTGCAACCGGGCGCCACGATTGTGGAAAGCACGTCGGGCAACACCGGGATCGGGCTCGCCCTCATCGGACACCTGACCGGACACCCGGTGGTGGTGGTTACGGGCGACACGATCTCCGAGGAGAAGCTTGCCGCGCTGCACAACTACGGCGCCCGAGTGATCCTCACGGACTGGAACGCGCCGTCGGAATCGCCGGAGAACGCACGCGCCGTGGCAGCGCGGATTACCGCCGAGACGCCCGGCGCGTGGCGGCCCATGCAGTTCGACAACCCTGCCAATCCGGCCGCGCACTATGAAACCACCGGGCCCGAGATCTGGGAACAGACAGGTGGCCTGGTGACCCACTTCGTAGCGGGGATAGGCACCGGCGGGACCATCAGCGGGAACGGCCGGTTCTTGAAGGAACGCGTGGCTGCCTCACGACCCGGCGGGCACGTGGAAGTTGTTGGTGCCGACCCCTACGGCTCCGCCTACAGCGGTGGCCATCCCGGCGAGATCCTGGTGGACGGCGTGGGCAACTCCTGGCCCGAAGCTGAATGGCCTAAGGCTTTCGACCGCGCCATCGTGGACCGTTTCCTGCGGATCCCCAACGACGAGGTTTACACCACCGTCCACAGGCTTCTGGATGAAGAAGGACTCGCGCTGGGTCCGTCTTCCGGGCTCGCTGTTGCCGCGGCTGTGCGGGTGGCTCGAGCAGCACCTCACGGTTCGGTGGTGGTGGCCATAGCGCCCGACGCCGGCACGAACTACTTGAGCAAGGCCTTCAACCCGGTGTGGCTGGCGGAGCACGGCATACGGCTCGCTGCCGACACCCCAGGCGCCCGCGACGCCCGCGAGTAAGCCCTCTCTCACGTCCCTCGGGTTTGGGGTGGGCCCTCTCTCACGTCCCTCGGGTTTGGCATAGGGGCTGCTAGCATCTGAAACCCTGGTCGGCACCGGCCGGGCCGGTAATTGGGGGGCCTTCTTTGTTTTCAGCTTTTGGCATTCTCTACGTCTTGGTGACAGTGGGCGTTGCAGCTTTGGTGATCTATGCCCTGGCGCTGGCGATCATCTTCCTTCGCCTCCGCATTCAGGAGCTGAAGCGGGGACAGGAACCCCCGTTGCGTTAGGCTCCAACCATGCCTGAACAGGAAACAAAACCACGTCTAGCCGGCTATCTGGACAAGCAGCAGCCGGATCTTTACGCGACCCTAAGCCACTATTCCCAGCAGCTCGTGGACGAAGCTGACCGGCTTGGCATCCCGCGCCGCACCCTTGAGCTCATCAACTACTTGTGCTCGCAGATCAACGGCTGCGCCTTTTGCCTTGACCTTCATCACCGGCGCGCCCTCAAATACGGCGAGACGGAACAGCGGCTGTCCCTCGTGGCCGTTTACAAGGAAGTTCAGCTGTTTGAACCCGCTGAGGTGGTGGCGATGGAGATGGCTGAGCAGACCACCCGTATGAGCTCGTCGAGGCCCAGCCCCGAGCTTTTTGAACAGGCACGTCAGCACTACAGTGACGAGCAGATCAGCGTCCTCTGCATGGCGGCAATAGGGATCAACGCCTTCAACCGTCTGTCTATCTTGAGCGAGCACCCGGTACGCGCAGCCAAGAAATAGATCCCATCGCTAGCCGAGTGTGTTGCCACCACCTACTTTGGCGTCCAACAGGGCTGTGACACACCCCTTGGCGGGCGTGTCGGAGCCAACCTGGATTCAATGTGGGTGGTGGCGGCACGAGGCGTGGGGTCGTGACCCCCTTTGTCATTGAATCAGCCTTTGGGCAACCGGAGGCGGTTGCCCAAGGGCTGATTGACTTCCAAAGAAGGTCAGGAGACCGCGAAGGTCAGCGCGGGCAGGCAAGGCGGGGGCCGCCGTCGTAAGTTCTCGGAGGATCCAACCAGGGCGTGCCGCCACCACCTACTTTGGCGTCCAACAGGGCCGTGACACACCGCTTGGCGGGCGTGTCGGAGCCATCCAGGATTCAATGTGGGTGGTGGCGGCACGAGGCGTGGGGTCGTGACCCCCTTTGTCATTGAATCAGCCTTTGGGCAACCGGAGGCGGTTGCCCAAGGGCTGATTGACTTCCAAAGAAGGTCAGGAAGCCGGGGACCAGAAGGTCCTAAGCGTCCACAGCCTTCTTGAGCGACCGGCGTCGCCCGTACTTGAAGTAGAAGATGGCGTAGCAGGCACCCACGAACGGAACGCCGAACAAGAGTGCAGCTACTTGGTTGGGGTCGAACGCGATGCCGATCAGCGATACCAGGCAGAGCGCGAACGCGAGGATCGGTACCAGCGGAAACAACGGAGCCTTGTACGGAAGCGTGCTGAGGTCTCCACCGTTCTTGATGAACGTCCGGCGGTAGATGAAGTGTGAAGCGACGATGGACATCCAAACGCCAACGGTCGCGAAACCGGCCACGGAAACGAGCACCAAGTAGACAGTGGCCGGGGCAACAACGCTGCTGATCAGCGAAGCCAGGCCACCCAGCATACTGACGCAGAGGGCCACCATGGGGATCCCGCGCTTGGTCAGTTTACGGAAGGCCTTGGGGGCGTGGCCTTCGTCGGCCAGCGAGAAAAGCATGCGTGCACAGGAGAAAAGCCCGCAGTTGCCCGCGGAAAGCAGTGCCGTGATGATCACGAAGTTCATGATGTCCGCGGCGTATGGGATGCCGAGCATGGAGAAGACGGTGACAAACGGGCTCTCGTCCACGCTGACTTGTTCGTAGGGAATGGTGGCGGCGATGACCACGATCGCACCAACAAAGAAGATCATGAGTCGTATGACGGTGGTCCGCATTGCCTTGGGGATGTTCGCCCCGGGGTTTGCGGTTTCTCCAGCGGCAACGCCGATCAGCTCGGAGCCCGAGAAAGCGTAGAAGACCGCCAGGCACGTGACGAAGACGCCGGTGAATCCGTTCGGGAAGAGGCCGTCCGGCGTGCTGAAGTTCTCGCCAAAGGACGGATACTCGCCAGCGGCCAGAGGGTGGAAGCCAGCCAATGCGGCTCCGCCCAGAATGATCAGGCCGACGACGGCGGCAACCTTGATCAGCGCGAACCAGAACTCCGATTCGCCAAAGACGCGCGATGAAATGGCATTGAGGGTGAACAGGACCGTGGCGAAGACGAAGCACCAGATCCAGACGTCGACGCCCGGGAACCAGCGTTGCATGAGTAAGCCCGCTGCGGTGAACTCGGAACCTAGAGCCACAGCCCAGCAGAGCCAGTACAACCAGGCCGTGGCAAAGCCAGTAGCCGGGCCGATGGTGCGGGCGGCATAAATGTGGAAGGCACCTGAGACGGGGAACGCAACAGCGAGCTCCCCGAGGCATGCCATCACCAGGTAGACCACCACGGCGCCAATGAGGAAGGCAATCACGGCGCCCAAGGGGCCGGCGGTGGAGATGGTGTATCCGGAACTAACGAACAGGCCAGAGCCGATGACGCCACCCATGGCGATCATCACCAGGTGCCGGGCCTCCATGGACCGGCGAAGTCCTGTCTGTGAGGCGCCAGTCTGGGACTGTGCCTCGGTTGCCGATGCTTCGGCTTCTGTGGGGGAGCTGAGTCCCATATTCCCTCCGGGAAGTTAGCCAGCAAAGTCTGAAGTAGTTGTACTAGCGGGACGTGATCCAACTAACACGAGAACAAGATTCATCACATGACGAATGATCATTTCAAGGAGGATAAGAAACGTGATTGAACGCACTGGGCGCTCATGGTCGAGCCCAAGAGTTTCTAATCATTGAGTCATGCGAGCAATTACTCTACTTGTGACCTGCTAGGTTCTAGCGGGGCTTCATCAGCGAAAAGCCTTGGAAGCCCAGCGATTTACTCGATGCCTGCGAACAGCTCATTGAGCTCGGCTGTGAGCTGCTTCCGAACAGACGGTGTGCCGATTTCCTTGCCGTTGATGTGGTTCACAGGGGCAATTAAACGGATGCTGGAGATAAGCCATACGGCGTCGGCATCAAACAGGTCCTGCGGCACAAGCGGCCCATAGCCGAGCTCCCAGCCGGCAGCTTTTGCCGCTGCGAACAGTGCGCCCTGCGAGGTGCCGGGCAGGATTCCGCTGTCATGCTGCGGCGTGATGAGGCGGCGTATGGTCTTCACGGAACCTTCGCCGTCGTCGACTGTTTCAAGGTGAGCCAGCAAAACAGTGGAGGTTGGGCCCTCCAGCACGCGGCCATCCGTGGAGGTGAAGATGGCATCATCTGCGCCCTGCTTATGCGCGAAGCGCAGCGCAGCCATGTTTACTGCATAAGAGAGCGTCTTGGCACCCAGCAACAGCCACGGCGCCCGTTCGCCCGCTTCGGTGTCGAAGCCACGGTCCAAAAGTACGACGTCGATGCCCGTCTCGCGTTGTCGGCGACTGCCCGCAGGTGAGGGCGAAGCCTGCACCCAGCATGTGGGGCTGGCTGCACCTTCGACACCGCGGGTCACGATCAGCTTGACCACAACCTCGTCCTCCTCCGGCGTGGGAGCCGGGTGGACATCGCGGAACTCGTTGATGGCGGTATCGATCGCCTTGCGCCAGGCATCCTGCTCCGGAAGTACCAGGTCCAAGGCTGCGGCGGAACTGCTCAGCCGGTTCAGGTGGGCTTGGACTTTGCGGGGTCGTCCCTGAACAGCGAGGAGTGATTCGAACACTCCGTCGCCGCGGGTCGCGCCAAGGTCGGTAGCCATGAGCTGTGGCTGGCTTGAATCGGCAATGCGTCCGTTTTCGAAGGCGGGGTCCAGGAAAACCAGGACCGTGGGAGCAGGTGAAGTCATGGTCCCAGCTTAGTGCGGGGCCGTGGCGCACGACTTTGCCGGATAGGCTGTGGTCACTGTTGTTCTTGGACCGTGGGGGTTTGCAGGTGCTCTTTCCTTTTCCGTTTGGCCAGGAGTGGACCTGGTTGTTAGGCGCGTGGGCCATCGCGGAAGTGATCATGCGCATCGTCCTTTTGGGCATCATTCCCGGCAACCGGCGTCCCACCACGGCCATGGCCTGGCTTTTGGCTGTGTTCCTCATCCCATCCGTAGGGTTCGTCCTCTTCCTCCTTTTTGGCAATTTCAAACTGTCCAAGCGCCGGCGTGAACAGCAGGAAGAAGTGAATCGGCGCGTGCGTGCCGTCACTTCCGACCTTGCAGATCCAGTGAGTGTCTATTCAGGCCCGGAATGGGTGAAGTCGGCGGGTGAGCTGAACCACCGTCTTGGTTCGCTGCCAATGGTGGACGGCAACAAGGTTGAACTGATTCCCGGTTACGAGGAGTCGATCAAAGCCATGGCCGAGGCGGTTCGGAGCGCGAAGGACTACGTCAACGCGGAGTTCTACATCATGAGCAGCGATTCCGTCACCGATGAGCTTCTGACTGAGCTGGAGAAGGCGACCGAGCGCGGTGTCACGGTGAGGCTCCTTTTCGACCACATTGGAACGCTTCGGGTAAAGGGATACCGCCGCCTGATCCGAAGACTGAAGGCAAGCAAGATCCAGTGGAAGCGGATGCTACCGCTTTTGCCCATTCACGGTCAGTGGCGGCGCCCGGACCTGAGGAACCACCGCAAGATCATGGTGATCGACGGACTGGTCGCTTTCACCGGCTCTCAGAACTTGATCGAACCTTCCTACAACAACCCAAAGCACCACAAGGTGGGACGCAAATGGGTTGAGCTTATGTCCCGGCTTGAGGGACCGATCGTCGCTACCTTGAATGTCGTCTTCGCGACGGACTGGCTCAGCGAAACCGACGAGTCCCTGGAAGACCAACTGCGGCTGCCAACACAGCCTCCGCCTGGTCGCGTAACAGCCCAGGTAGTGCCGAGTGGCCCAGGTTTCGCCACTGAAAACAACCTCCGCTTGTTCAACACCCTGATCTATTCGGCGCAGCACACGATCTCCATCTGCAGCCCCTACTTTGTCCCTGACGATTCCCTGCTGTATGCGATCACCACAGCAGCGCAGCGAGGTGTCGCCGTGGAGCTTTTCGTGTCAGAAAAGGGGGACCAGTTCCTGGTTCACCACGCCCAGCGTTCCTACTACGAAGCCCTCTTGGATGCAGGGGTTCGCATCTATTTGTACCGGGCGCCGTATGTCCTCCACGCCAAGCACTTCACCATCGACGACGAAGTGGCCGTTCTTGGTTCCAGCAATATGGACATGCGCTCCTTCTCCCTGAACATGGAGGTCTCGGTGATGCTCCTCGGCGCCGAAACCGTGAACCTCATGCGGGCTGTGGAGTCCACTTATCGCGAGGTGTCCCGGGAGCTTATGTTGGAAGACTGGATGGATAGACCCCCGCTGGCGAAGTATGTGGATAACGTAGCCAGATTGACTGCGACGCTCCAGTAGTCCCCAACTGTGGACTAGCGGCTCAGCCCGGGAATTCAGCGCCAAGCGTGGACAGCACGCCGAATGCCTTGGTCCGGATTTCCTCGTACTCATCGTCCGCAACGGAATCCGCGGTGATAGCTCCACCCACGCCGAGTGACAGGGTTCGCCCGCCAGCGCTATCGGGATTGACCACCAGAGTGCGAATCACCACGGCAAGGTCCGTGGCCGCGTTCAAGGAGAAGTAGCCGATGGCGCCGGAGTAGATGCCCCGAGGCCCGGATTCGAGTTGGTCGAGGATGTCCATGGTGCTGATCTTCGGCGCACCTGTCATGGACCCGGCCGGGAAGGCTGCTGCCAAGGCTTCCGCCCGCGGAGCCCCCGGACGAAGGTGCGCGTCTATGGTGCTCACCATTTGGTGGACCGTTGCGTAGCTCTCGATCGCGCACAGCCGGCTGACGGTCACCGAACCCGGGATGGCAAAATGGCTGAGGTCGTTGCGCAGCAGGTCCACGATCATGATGTTCTCCGCACGGTCCTTCAGCGACGTCTCAAGATCGTGCCGCAAAGCAGCGTCCTCGGAGGGGTCGGAGGACCGGCCGCGTGTCCCCTTGATCGGCTCCGCACGCATGCCGCCGTCGGACAATATGCGGAGGAATCGCTCGGGCGACGTACTCGCGACCACCAGTTCGCCGAACCGAAGGTAACTGGCGAACGGTGCCGGGTTTCGGCGTCGAAGGCTGAGGTAACCCGCCCAAGGATCCAAGTCGCCGGCTGGGGCTTCCAACGTAGTGGTCAGGCAGATCTCGTAGGAGTTACCTTCGCTGATTTCGTGCTGGGAGTCAGCGATCTTGCGCTTGTAATCCGTGGCAGAGTCGCGGCTGACGAATTCGGGAACCGTGCCGGCTGACACAGAAACGGCGACGTCAAGAGCGGCGACAGCAGCCTCGACGGCGGCGCGGGCCTCCCGGAACCATTCCTCGGCGTCGGGAGCGTCCAAGGCAAGCAGCCAGACAGTTTGTTCGCGATGGTCCAGCACCACAGCCCGACCGGCAAAGAGCAGGGCCGCGTCCGGGGTGTCGGAGGGAACGTCATTGCCGCCGGTTTCGCGCTTGAGTTCGTAGCCGAGGTAGCCGAGCCAGCCAAGCGTGAACTGGCCGTCGTAACCGCGGGGTGCGCGGACGGCGCGGCGGCCCCAGACAGAATCGAGCCAGCGGAAGAACGGCCCGGAGGTGCTCACGGTGGCGGAACCGGCGGTCACTTGGGTAGTCCCGGACCGGTGAAGCACCGACTGGCCGAAGGTGCCGCCGTCGTCAGCCAAGATGCTGAAGCGGCTGCGCGCGGCCGCTTGGGAACGGCCGGCGACCGCGGAGGCATTGGAAGAATCCAACCACACCGCGTTCGTGGACTTGCCGTACAGGGAAGCGAAGAGAAGCGCTGCGTCGGGCGTCGCCTCGAGGCGCTCGGAGCGCAATTGCAGTCCTCGGCGGGCGCTGAGTTCCGGCGACAAAATGGCAGCAACCGGAGGCAGGTACATGAGGGCACGCAGGACATCATCCGGTGCGCTGCCGTTCGCAAGGTTCTGCACGCGAACGTCGGCGGAGCCGATCACTGCATCGGCTGAAAGCCACTCGTCCTCTTGGGCTGCCCAGCTGTCCCAGTAAGGTTCGTAGGTGCTTCCGTCACGGGTCAAAGCGCGACGACGGCGATCGTCACCGGGGGATTCCACCCACACCACGGCATCCAGCATGGGACGGGCCGCATCCGCTGCCGCTCCTACGCCTTCCACAATGACTATCTCGGCGGGCAGCGTGACGTTCAGGCCGCCGTCGTAATGCTTCTCCCAATCCCAACTGGTCCATTCTGCCGCCTGGCCCTCACTCAGCGGCTTCAGGACCGTGCCGACGTACCGCTCGATGCCCGGCATGAGACCGTTCCAGCCCGGGTAGATGTCCTCGAGATGGAACAGCGAAACCTTGTGGTGCTGCCGCAACCGGGCCGCCAGTTCAACGGCCAGCGTGGTTTTTCCTGCGCCGGACCTGCCGTCAACAGCGATGATCACAGGTGCAGGGGTCATGTCATAGAGGTTACCTGCTGGTGGTCCTGGCCTGCCGTGGACTGCGCGGAGCTGATGGCTGCCTTGACATACTGCACGATCCCGGGGATGGCGGCCTTGATGAGCGTCCACGTGTTATCGAAGTCCGCGTGCCCGCCGTACCAAGGGTCTTCGATGCCCAGGTCCAGGGAGCTGCGGCCTGCCATGTGTGGATCGAAGCTGCGGAGCATCCGAACTTTTTCGAGTGAGGAGTGATCCGGCGCGCCTTCCTGGAGCCAGCCGAAATGGTCAACGTCCAGTGCGAGGATCAGGTCACGTTCGGCGTACCATTCCCGCCGCCACTCACGGGCAACGTGGTCCTCCGACGTGAGGTGCTGTGCGGTCAGGACGCGTGCGGCACGGGGGTCTATGGGGTGTCCAACCTCGTACCCTGTAGTGCCCGCGGAGTCCACCACTACAAGCCGGCCGAGCCCTTCCGCTTCGAAGGCTTCGGTAAGCATGAGCGCTGCCATGGGCGAGCGGCAGATGTTTCCAGTGCAGACCGTGATGATGCGGTATGGGCTCGTCGTTGAGTACATGCAGCAAGCATGATTCATGGCGCCCCCTCTTGGCTAGGGGGAACTTCACAAGTGAGTCACTTTTCCTGTCAAAGCTGTCACGCCGGCGCTTCCAGCAGGTGCTTGCGCTAGGCGGGAGTGGCTTCCCGCGCTTCGGCGGCCAGCGCTGCGGCGGCCAGGTAAACGGTGCGTACGACGGCGGCGCGTCGCCTTTCGGCCCTGCCCGGATAGTCCCCGGCCATGAGTCCGTCGAGCGCAGGGAGCACGGGTGCGGCGTCGCACAAACTTACGATGGTGATGAGGAGGTCCCCGGCGTCTTCCTTGGAAATGCCAGGGAGGGCGGCGATAGTGCTATTGACCTTGGAGGCGCAGTTGGCCATCCGCTTGGGCAGTCCGACAACCTCCGCGCCCCGTTCGAGCCCTTCCCAAAACAGGAGGCGTGGTGCCGTGGCATCCTTCTGGTGGTGGTCGAAGAGCCGGCCGGCGTAGTCTGCCATTGCTTCGGGACCGCTGCCCTCGATGGGAACTTCATCCATGAGTGAGCTCAGCGCGGTGACGATTACGGCGTCGAAAAGCGCATTCTTGTTGCCGAAGTATTGGTAGATCCGCTCCTTGTTGACGCCCGCCTCTGCCGCAATGCGGTCAATGCGTGCACCGGCCAGTCCACGCGCGCAAAACTCGGACGTTGCTGCTTCGAGCAGCAGCCCTTTGGTTCGCTCTGTGTCCCACGCCATAGGGTCATATTACCAGTTTCCAACTAGATGGTTGTAATTGTGGGCGAGCGGGGTTATTGTGATCCCAAGCCAAAAGCAACCGTTTAGTTGGAGAATGCCATGACCACACAAACAACCTCCGAGATCACAACCGAGCCCACAGCACCGGCAACCCGCCCTCACATGCCATCCGTGCACGTTCGCGCGGTGATTACGTGGCTGGCCATCTTCCCGCTCGTGTCCATCGGCATGCTGCTCCTGGGCCCCATCATGGACTCGTGGCACCCGGTCTTGCGGGCACTGCTGCTGACGGCCCTTGTGGTTCCCGCGGCTGTTTACGTTGTGGTGCCCAGGCTCATGGCCGGTCATGGCGCCCTGAGCCGCAAGGCCGTAGAGCGCGCTGCCCAACGCGCTGCCCGCAAATCCGCTTAACCCAAGTAGGTCGCAATTGAGCGCGTTTTGGGGGTTCAAAACGCGCTCAATTGCGACCCAGTTGGGTGCAACGCCGGGACTAAGCGTCCCGCAGCTGCTCGACGTCGGCGATGGTCGGGTATGCGGCCTGCGTCCCTTTCTTCGTTGCAGCCAACGCGGCCGCCACTGAGGCAAAGGATGCAGCATCCGCCAAGGAATCACCAGCGGCCAAACGTGCAGCGACAGCACCAGTGAAGGCATCGCCGGCGCCCGTGGTGTCAACCGCAGAAACACGCGTCGGGGCAATGCGCGTGATCTGGTCTTCAGTGCCACGTGCCAACGAATCCAGGACCACGGAACCATGTGCGCCGAGAGTGACCAGAACCCGCTGCAAACCCCGGTCCGCAAACTGGCTCCGGACCGGCTCCCACGCCTCCACGCCAGCCTCGGCGTCGGGTACGTCGGCTTCTGCGCCGAGGAACAGTGACGCCTCGTGCGCATTCACCAGCAGCACGTCGCTCAACCTGGCCAAACGCTCCGGCACCTCGGCGTAAGGCGAGAGGTTCAGTAGAACTGTTGCGCCGGCGTCGTGCCCTGTTTGGGCGGCGGCGATGACCGTATCGGTCCCCACCTCCAGGCAGAGGCACACCACAGCCGCGTCCTCGAAGGCGTCGGGCGTAACGTCCGACGGCCTCAGGGTGCCATTGGCGCCAGCCGAGATGATGATGCTGTTCTCGCCGCTGGCATCCACGGAAATGACTGCGACACCGGTGGCGACGTCGGAGCGTCGGACCCGCGAAACGTCCACGCCGGCGCTGGCTGTCGATTCAAGGAGCATGGTGCCGTTGGAGTCGTCACCCACAGCGCCGATCAGGGTTACATGCCCGCCGAGCTTGCTGGCAGCCACCGCCTGGTTGGCACTCTTGCCGCCGGGGTTCACTGCGAAACCGTTGCCGTGGACTGTTTCGCCGGGTTGGGGGAGGCGGTCGCAGTAGATGGTGAGGTCCGCGTTGAGGGAGCCGACGACGACGATTCCCGCCTTGGGTGCGCTGGTCATGCGGTCACCTTGTCGTTCTCGGTCACTTCTGCGTCCACGGGCTTCGGAATGAGCAACGACGCGGCGAAGGCAGCGAACGTGATGGCGAGGCCCACCACCACAACGGTCAGATAAGAAGCCTTGTCGTCATTGAGTGAAGACGTGGCCACCAGGACCGCAGGAAGGACAAGGAAGCTCAGGCCCGCGCCGAGGTTGAACGCGCCGGCATTCATGCCAGGCAGGAAGCCCGGGTTGCCCTGGGGTGAGAGAACCACGCCCAATCCGTTCAGCATGATGTTGACCGTACCGGCGTACATGATGCCCAGCAAGGCCGTGCCCACGATCATCATGGGCAGGTTGTTGAGTCCGAAGAACGCGATGATGGCCAGTGCCACGAGGCTGCCGACAAGGCCGATGCGCAGGACTTTGGTGTAGCCGAGGACAGGCGCCAGGCGGCCGCTGATGGGGCCGAACAGCCAGCCAAGCAGTGCATAGGGGGTCAGGATGATGAGCGACATCTCGGTGGGGCCAACGCCGAAACCGGGATCAGCTGCCTGAACATAGGCCGGGACTATGCCGTTGATGACCGCGAAGATGCCCGTCATGGTGAGGGTGGTGGTCAGCAGCGGAGCCCACGTGGAGCGCTGGCGCAGGTGCACTGTTTCCACCATGGGCTGCTTGGCGCGCTTTTCCACACTCCAAAACGCAAAGAACGCGACGGCGGCAATCACCGTGAGCACGATCGCGAGGGTCAGGGTGCCGGCGTCGAAGGCCGTGGCCAGTTTTGCGCCCTCGTTCAGTGCGGTCAGCAGGGCACCGACGGCGATGACAATGAAGAACACGCCCAGCCAGTCCATGGTGGTGCCGGCGGCGGGCTTGCTTTCGCCTGCGAGGACGGCGATCAGGACGGTAGCTACCAAAGCGAGTGCAACCATCAACCAGAAGATGCTGCGGAAGCCGAAGTTCTCAGCGAAGTATCCGCCTACGAATGAGTCGACGCCGGCCACGCCGCCGTTGACTGCGGTGATGAGGCCCATGAGGGTGCCGTACTTGCGCGGATTGGAGACCGCGGAGCG
Source organism: Paenarthrobacter sp. GQ52 (assembly GCF_059759005.1). Taxonomy (NCBI): domain Bacteria; kingdom Bacillati; phylum Actinomycetota; class Actinomycetes; order Micrococcales; family Micrococcaceae; genus Paenarthrobacter; species Paenarthrobacter sp. GQ52. Next base: position 12,547 of record NZ_JCAXEJ010000016.1, on the reverse strand, counting down.
GAGCATGATCAGGCAGAGCGGAACAGTTGGGCCGCTGACGCCCTGGATGATGCGGCCCACGAACAGCCACGTGACGTCGGGCGCCATTGCTGCGATGACCGAGCCGACAGCCATCAGGAGCATCATGCCAACGAGGATCTTCTTGCGGCCAACGATGTCGCTGAGGCGCGGGAGGAAGAGGGAGAAGAGGGCTGCGGCGGTGAAGAACCAGGTCTGGGACAGGCCGATGGTGGCTTGGTCCGTGTTGAGTTCGTTGCCCATGGTGACCAGTGCGGGGCTGAGCATGGACGCATTGAGCTGGAAGGCCACGCAGGCGGCCAGCAACGCAACCATGAGGGCGGTGACGTTGCCGCGGGTGGATTTGGATGCTGTTGTAAGGGAGGACATTATTTGGCTTCCCCTGCCAGGATTGCCTCGGCCGTGGCGTTGACTGCAGCGGTGGCGTCAGCGCCGACGTCGTGCGTTGGTTCGCCGATCCGTTCAATGGCATCGGTGACCAAATCCCAGAACTTCTTGTGATCCAGGTCTACGGCAACGGAGGTGTGGCAGTCATCCGGTGCGGGTGCGCGGAAGTCTGCAACGGTCATACCGAGGGTGAGTTTGCCCTGCAGTTCGATGTCTACGGGGACCTTACGGGTGGTCATGACGGTGGGGTCGATGACGTAGGCGACTGCGCAGGGGTCGTGGACCGGCGGGAAATCGAAGCCTTGGGCATCCTTGTAGGTCTTCTGGAAGAAGTCCATGAGTTCCATGACGAACTTGGCTGGCTTGGTGCCAATTTTTGCGATGCGGTCCACTACCTCGTCCGTGGCCAGCGCCTGGTGCGTGAGGTCCAGGCCAACCATTACCAAGGGCCACTTTTCATTGAAGACAATGTGCGCGGCTTCGGGGTCGATGATGATGTTGAACTCAGCCACGGCGCTCCAGTTGCCCACGTGGTAACCGCCGCCCATGAGGACAACTTCCTTGACACGCTCAACGATGCGCGGCTCTTTGCGGGCGGCCATCGCAATGTTGGTGAGGCCCGCGGTGGGGACCAGGGTGACCGTGCCCGGCTCATGTGCCATGACGGTTTCAATGATGAGGTCGACGGCGTGGCGCGGGTCCAGCTCGATAGCGGACTCGGGCTGCTCCGGGCCGTCCATGCCGGAATCGCCGTGGATGCTGGGGGCCGTTTCGATGGTGCGCACCAAGGGGCGGTCGCAGCCTGCAGCAAAGGGGACGCCCGTGATGCCGGCAATGGTGGCTACGGAAAGGGCGTTTCGGGTGACCTTTTCCAGAGTTTGGTTCCCCACCACGGTGGTCACTGCCAGCAGCTCGATGTCCGGGTTGCCGTGAGCCAGCAGCAATGCCACTGCGTCGTCATGGCCAGGGTCGCAGTCAAGAATGATCTTCTTGCGTGCCGGTGTCATGGTGTTGGGTTCCACGGTTCTCTCCACGTCATTGGGGCCTGCCTGGTAGTTGCCCGGGGCAGGGCGCTAAGCATTCAGGGGAATTCTGGCACTGCTTTGCGGGGTACGTCAAACGCTTAACGCTCGGCGTTTGCTCGCTACGTCAAGCGCTTGATGCCTTCTCGCAGGTCAGAGCGGTTTATGAACGCTACGATCGATGCATGGAATCCCTGGATCGGCGCCACGGCCGCGCGCCCCGCTCACCTCGCGTGACGGCTGCGATGGTGGCCGCCCGGGCAGGCGTTTCGACGGCGACCGTGTCACTGGTGGCGAACGGAAAAACGCAAGGGCGGGTATCCGAGGACAACATTTCCCGCGTCCGTTCTGCCATCGCCGAACTCGGCTATGTGGTGGACAGCATTGGCAGTTCCCTTGCGCGCGGTGTCAGCTCGATTGTCATCCTGGTGACGCCGGACGTTTCCAACCCCTTCTTTGCCAACGTCATCGCCGGTGTTCGGGAATCACTGGGTTCCGAATACCAGCTGCTGCTCTCCGTGACCGACGCCGGAGAATCACCGCAGGCCGATGACGTCCGCAAACTTCTGGCACTCCGCCCTGCCGGCTTGCTGGTAGGTGCCCCCAGTGCGGAGTTCCTGGAGGAACTGTCACCCGCGGGGCCGCTGGTGCTGCTGGACGCGCCGGGCCTTGAGTCCTACGCGCCTTCCGTGAATCTCGATGTCGCCCAAGGCGCCCGCGAGCTGGCCCGGCACTTGGCCGCTTCAGGACACACCCGGGCCGCCTACGTGGACGGCGTGACGGGTACAACCACCTTCCAATTGCGGCGCGACGCCTTCCTGGCAGAGGCTGCCTCCTGTGGACTTTCCGTGGCTGACGGGCACGTCATCAGCACCCCGATCGACGTCGGTGCTGCCGCCGCCGCGTTCGCCGCTGCCTGGCCGGAGTGGCAACGCGAGGGGGTCACCGCCGTCGTCTGCGGTACCGATACGCATGCCTACGGCGTGCTGCAGGAAGCCCGCGTTGAAGGTGTGCGCATCCCTGAGGAACTGGCTGTGGCAGGCTTCGATGACCTGCCCTACTCGGCCACCAGCAACCCCAGCCTCACCAGCGTCCACCTGCCTGCGACGCCCTTGGGACGCAAAGCGGGGGAGCAGCTGCGGGGGTTGATGGAAGGCCTGCCGCTGGAGGAATCGCATGTGACGCTCGAGAGCTCGCTGGTGGTGCGGGGATCTACGTCTTTTAGCTAGGGGCAGCGTTTCTAGCGAGGAGATAGGGGGCGAAGCTGGTCCTCCGTGACAGGCAACGAAACCGTGAAGTAGATCTGGGGAGCTGTCATGTCGCCCCAGTCCTCTTTCTTCACTCGAACCACGGACGGCGTCACTTCCGCTATCCGCACGCGCAACCAACCGCCGTCGTCGAGCCGTAACTCGTGAGGGTCGGCGAGGTAGCGCAGCCCGAGTTCGTCAAGAGTTTCCTCGGCGCTCAACCAGTCCACAACGTCGGTCCGGGGACGGCCCAGCAAATCCACGGCAACAAACCCGTCATCGATGGGCTTCATCCAACCCACGTGCTCGCCGTCGTCCGCGCGTCGGTGTTCGATCCAGTCCGGCTCCATGCCCATGACGGTAGCACCAGGGTCGGCAGGGTTGCCTCGCTTCCGGGTTGCCTCGCTGCGGCAGGTTTGCCGGCTAGTGAATGACTGCGAGCAGGATGCCCACGAGCACGAACAGGCAGCCGAAGACGCGGTTGAGTACTTTCTGGCCACGCTGGTCGTGGGTAAATCGCTGGAAAGACCGCGCCGCCAAAGCGAAGAAGAACCACATCACCAGGATGTCGATGACCAGGACCGTTGCCGTCAGCACGGCATATTGCTGGAGAAGCGGCTGGTCCGGCCTGATGAACTGCGGCATGAACGCCAGGAAGAACACGATGGCTTTCGGGTTCAGCAGGTTCACCCAGATGCCGCGCTGGAACATGGACAGGGCCGACTCGTTCTTTTGGCTGTCGACCTTTTCCTCGTCCAAATCCGGCTTGCGCAGGAACTGCCTGATCCCGAGGTACACCAGATACGCGGCGCCAGCATAGCGAATGACATTGAAGATGACGGGTGAGTTGGAAACCAGGACTCCCACGCCCAGGGCAACGATGACGATATGGATGACCAAGGCCACCTGCTGCCCGAGGATGCCCCAGATGGAGCGCCGGAAGCCGGAATTGAGCGAGTTGCTCATGGTGAAGATGGCGCCGGCGCCGGGAGTGAAACTGATCAGGGTGCCGGCACCAACCAGGGCCAGCCAAAGTGAAAACTGCACACCTCAGCTTATGCCCGGTAAGTGAATTCTTCTGACGCGCGCCGTCACCACCTACTTTGGCGGCCTACGAGGCGGAATGCACCCGGAGTTGGTTGATTCTCGCGCTCCCGCAGCTCAAAGAAGGTGGTGAAGGTACAGCCACCGCCCCGGGCCATAGGGCAAACTGGTGCCGTGAGCGGAATCCCGTGGGTACTGCACGTAGACCTCGACCAGTTCATTGCGGCTGTCGAGGTCCTCCGCCGGCCTGAGCTAGCGGGGAAACCGATCATCGTGGGTGGTCGGGGAGATCCTACGGAACGGGCCGTGGTATCCACGGCATCCTACGAAGCAAGGGCCTTCGGCGTCGGCTCCGGGATGCCTCTGAGGATCGCAGCCCGTAAGGTGCCGGACGCCATCATCCTGCCGGTGGATCAAGAGGCCTACCTGGCGGCTTCGGACGTGGTGATGACCACCCTGCGCGCACAGCCGGGTGCCACGGTTCAAGTGCTGGGCTGGGACGAGGCTTTCGTTGGCGTCGAAACTGAGGACCCGGAAGCCTATGCCAAGCAGATCCAAGCCGCCGTCCTGGAGCAATCCCGGCTGCACTGCAGCGTGGGCATCGGCGACACTTTGGTCCGTGCAAAGAATGCGACGGATTTTGGCAAACCTGCCGGCATCTACAGGCTGACAAAGGACAACTGGCTCGACGTCATGGGCGAAAAGCCCACCAAGGAGCTGTGGGGTGTCGGGAGCAAAGTGTCGCAAAGGCTGGCGAAACACCACATCACCACGGTGGCTGAGCTTGCCGCGTGCGATCCCCAGGATCTCGTCCCCGAATTCGGCCCCAAGATGGGACCTTGGTACGCCCAGTTGGGACGCGGGGAAGGTTCCAGCGAGGTGGATGACACCCCGTGGGTCGCCCGCGGACACAGCCGGGAGACCACGTATCAGCAGGATCTCACCGACCCCTCACAAATCGAGGACGCCGTGAAGGAATTGACGGCGCAGGTCCTGGGAGACGTCGCAGCGGAGGGACGCCCGGTGATCGGGCTGACCCTGAAAGTCCGCTACGCACCGTTCTTCACCAAGACCTACGCCAGGAAGATCCCCGAGACTTTTGACAGGGATGAAGTCCTCACGCAGGCCTTGGACCTCACCGCCAAAATGGAGCCGGACCGTCCCATCCGGCTCCTCGGATTGCGCGCCGAAATGTCCATGCCCGAGGAAGCCCGAAAGGGACATACGCCGACGCGCAGCGGCTGGTGAAAGCCAACGCCCGACGGCGGCCCGGCAGCTACCAGCGCGGGTGGATCGCTTCGCGGAAGTAGCGGTCATAGATATCCCGAACGCCGTCAGCCAACCCTGCCCCGACGGATTGCATCCCACCGGCCTCGGCATTTGCGGCTGCCTGCGAAGCGGATCGTGCTCCGGGAATGACCGAGGTGACACCGTCCTGAGCGATGACCCAGGCGAGGGCCGCTTGTGCGGTGCTGACGCCGTCGGGCACTAAGCCGCTGAACTCCTGGGCGGCTTTGACACCGGTTGCGAAATCGACGCCGGAGAATGTCTCGCCGACGTCGAACGAAGAACCGTCGCGGTTGTAATTGCGGTGGTCGTCCTCAGGGAACTCGGTGTCCGGCGTGTACTTCCCGGACAGCAAACCAGAGGCAAGCGGCACCCTGGCAATAATGCCAACGCCTGCTTCCTTCGCTGCGGGCAGCACCTCGTCGAGGGGCTTCAGGCGGAAAGCATTGTGGATGATCTGCACGGAGGCGGTGTTCCCGCGCTTGATGGCCTCAAGGGCCTCATCCGTGCGCTCGACGCTGACGCCATAGTTGCGGATGGCGCCTTCGCTGACCAAAGTGTCCAGGGCGTCGTAGACTTCGTCGCTGCTGTAGACGGACGTGGGAGGGCAGTGCAATTGGACGAGGTCCAGGGTGTCCTGCTGCAGGTTGCGCCGCGAACGGTCGGTCCACGTCCGGAAGTTCTCCAAGGTGTAGTTCCCGTGGACCTGATCCACACGGCGGCCCATTTTGGTGGCAACAGTGAGGTCCAGGTCCGGATGTGCCTGGAGGAAGCGTCCGATGAACTGCTCGCTGCGGCCGTCTCCGTACACATCGGCTGTGTCGAAGAAGTTGACGCCGCCTTCCACCGAAGCTTCCAGGACGGCAAAGGCGTCCTCTTCGGTGACAGAACCCCAGTCGGCTCCGAGTTGCCACGTCCCCAGTCCGACAGTTGAGACGGACCTGCCGGTCTTGCCAAGTATGCGCTGTTCCATGGTTTCGACTATATGGGTTATTGCTCGTCCATCCGCGCTACTTTTCCCATCAAGTACTTTCGTTCAGGCAGGCTTCCGGTCTTCTTGGCGGCGGAAAGGTACGCGGCGCGGGCCTCCACATAGGAGCCCGACATCTCCAGTAAATGGCCCCTGACAGCGTCCAAGCGGTGCGTCCGGCCAAGCGTGCCATCCAACCCGGCCAGCAGCTCAAGCCCGGCGCCGGGTCCATGCACCATGGCCACAGCTACGGCCCGGTTCAGCGTGACCACGGGACTGGGTGCCACTGCTTCTAGGACTGTGTACAGGGCGAGGATCTGCGGCCAGTCAGTCTCCTCATCGGTGGTGGCCTCCGCGTGCACAGCGGCGATGGCGGCCTGAAGTTGATACGGCCCGGGGGCCCCGCGTCCCAGGACGGAGGACAGCAGCGCGATGCCCTCTTCAATCTGCGTCTGGTTCCAGAGCCGTCGGTCCTGTTCCGCCAACGGGACGGGTGTTCCGTCTGCAAGCGCACGCGCCGCGCGCCGGGAATCGGTCAGCAGCATCAGGGCCAGCAGGCCCACGGCCTCCGGTTCACGCGGTGCGACGGCCACCAGCAGGCGCGCAACCCGGATGGCTTCAGTGGTCAGCTCCTCGCGCTGGAGCGACGGACCCGAGCTTGCCGCGTAACCCTCGTTGAAAATCAGGTACAGCACGTGAAGTACGACGCCGAGCCTTGCCTTGCGCTCGGAAGGCGGCGGCATGCTGAACGTGGCTCCCGCCTTCTGGATCCCCTGTTTCGCGCGGCTGATGCGTTGTCCCATGGTCGCTTCGGGGACCAGGAAGGCCGAGGCAATTTCCGCCGTCGTGAGTCCACCGACGGCCCGGAGCGTTAAGGCGAGTTGCGACGGTGCCGATAACGCCGGGTGGCAGCAGAGGAACATCAGCGTGAGGGTGTCATCGGCTTCTGATACGGAGCTGTAGGAGAAATCAACGTTCATGCCCGCGACCCGGTCCTCGCGGGCCCGGCGGGCGCTTTCGCTGCGCCACATATCCACCAGCCGGCGGGATGCGACCGCCATCAACCATGCCCTGGGATTGTCGGGCAGCCCGGAGGGCCACTGAAGGGCGGCCTCAAGGAGTGCTTCCTGGACGGCATCCTCGCAAGCGTCGAACTGTCCATGCGTCCGGGCCAGCACGCCGAGGACCTGCGGCGCCAACGTGCGCAGCAGGTCCTCCAGTCGCGTATCCCGCGGGGAACCCAGTTAGACCTCCGGCGAAGCTTCCTGCGGCGGAGCTTGCTGAACTGCGCGAAGCTCAACCACCTGCGCGTACTTCACGATGCTTGAACAGATCTCAACGGCACGTTCCTCGCTGGCCACGTCAACCACCCAGTAGCCCACCAGCGACTCCTTCGACTCTGCGTACGGGCCGTCCGTGGTGATGACGCCGTCGGGGGTCTGCTTGACGAGCTTCGCGGTGCTGCCATCGGCCAGTCCGGCGTTGAACACCATTTCGCCGGACTCCGTCAGGTCCTTGTCGATCTGGATCATGAACCCGATCATTTCCTGGATCCAAGCCGGGTCGGCGGTCTCCATCATGCCCTCGGCCGATCCGAACATCATGATCATGTATTTCATCTCAAACTCCTTGTGAGGAGCGCCCTGTGTGGGTGCTTTCACTCATGGGTCGGAACTGCGGCGGGCTTTTCTACATGGTTGGGCGAATTTTTTGTGGCGACTACGCCCGGGCTATGACCTCACCATTCGGAATGAGGAAGAAGCCGTCATCGGTTGCTCCCCAGCGGTGCCAGCCCGCGGCGATCCTTGCGAGGTCGGCCTCGTTGGCGAATCCATACTCCAGGGCTTGCTCGGCGAACGCGGAGTGCAGCACGCGTTCGCTCCAGACCCTTGATTGCCACGCGCGCTGCTGGGCGGTGGCGTAAAGCCAGTTGCTGCTGGTCGGCGCCACCTGGGTGAAACCTGCTTGCTGGGCCCACGAAACCAGGCGACGGCCGGCGTCGGGTTCTGCTCCGTTGCGTCGGGCGATCTTTTGGTAGAGCTCCATCCAGTCGTCCAATTCGGGGACTTCGGGGTACCAGCTCATGCCGTGGAAATCGGCGTCGCGGACGGCAACAATGGCGCCGGGTTTGGCCACCCGGCGCATCTCGCGGAGGGCGGCGACGGGGTCGGTCAGGTGCTGGAGGACTTGGTGGGCGTGGACGAGGTCGAAGGATTCGTCCTCGAAGTCGAGGTCGTAGATGTTGCCGGTTTGGAACGTCACGTTGTCCACGCCGCGGTCGGTAGCCAGTTCGGTGGCTTGGATGACGATATCCGCGGAACGGTCCAAGCCGATCACTTGCCCGGGCGCAACCAGCCCCGCGAAGTCGCAGGTGATACTGCCTGGTCCGCACCCGACGTCGAGCACTGACGTTCCGGGGGTGAGATGGGGGATCACGAACGCGGCCGAGTTCTCGACCGTCCGTGAGGCGTGGGCCCGGACAACCGACTCGTGGTGCCCGTGGGTATAGACATCTTCAGGCTGCTGCGCGTTCATAGGGAAACGCTACCCAACTGGGTCGCATTTGTGCGCGTTTTGGGCGGTCAAAACGCGCACAAATGCGACTCAGTTGGGTTCGGGTTGGGTGGCTTCCTCACGCGCTGCCAAGGTGGCTTCCACCATGTCCGTCATGAACCGGGTGACAAGCTCCAGTTCCTCGGGGCTGTAAGCGGCCATGGCCTTGCCCATGCGGATAGCCAGCGGCATGAACATGGCGCTGCCATCCCGGTACGCTTTGGGCGTCATCTGCAACTGGACTTGCCGCCGGTCGGTGCCAAGACGTTCGCGTACTACGTGCCCCGATGCATGCAGGCGATCAACCAACGCAGTGGTGGCGGGGGAGCTGAGCCGGAGTTCGGCGCGGAGAACACCAGGCGTGACCACTTTCCCCGCCGCCGTGTGGCGCATGATGACGGCGAGTGCGTTCAAGTCCGTGCGGTGCATGTCGTTCCGCCCGCCTGCGGCGTCCACGTAGTGGTTGGCTTCGAGGGTGAAGTCCTGGAGGAGCCGCACAAGTTCCTGGGGAGCGGCGGTCTCGGGACGGTTCGTATCCTGGCCCGTTTCCGGGCGGCTCGCCTCAGGGCGCGGGACTGTTGAGTCCGACATGTCCGCCCTCCTGCCAGCGTCGTCTCGTATTTACTGCCTTCCGGATATTACTCCCAGCCGTAGGGGATTCCGGCATTCGCTTCTCGGCGCTCTTGGAATAGTTCCATCATAGAGATAATCTATGATGGAATAAAGCCCCTGAAGCATCCCCAGAGAAGAAGGACTCATGAACTCGCAGAAAGTACCGTTCTGGCTGCGCTGGCTGGTGCCCGTGGTGCTGGTCATTACGTGGCTCGGCATCGCAGGCATTGGCGGCCCCACCTTTGGGCGACTGGAGGAGGTCTCCTCAAACGACCAGGCATCCTTCCTTCCCGCGGGCGCCGAAGCCACGGAAGCTGGCGACTGGCAGGCCAAGTTCCGGGACTCCGAAGAGATTCCGGCCGTGGTCATTGTTGAGAACGACGCTGCCTTCACCCCGGCTCAGCTGGGCGAAGCAGCCCAACTGAAAGCCGACATTGAGGCGCTCAAGCTGGGGAGCGCCGTCGTCGGGCCTATTCCGTCCGAAGACGGCAAAGCCGTCCAGTTCATTGTTCCTATGGCGTCTTCCGATGAGCTTCGGGAGAAAGTCCAGGAGCTGCGCGACGTCGTGCAGCCCGGTGCCCCGGACGGAATGCAGGCGTTCGTCACTGGGCCCGCCGGCCTGACCGCCGACCTCGTCAACGCGTTCGGCGGGATCGACGGCATTCTGCTGTTGGTTGCCCTTGGTGCCGTGTTCGTGATCCTGCTGCTGGTTTACCGCTCCGTGGTGCTGCCGCTGGCGGTGCTGTTCACCTCGGTCTTCGCCTTGTGCGCCGCGATTCTGCTGGTGTTCGGCATGGCCAAGCTCGGCTGGATCCAACTGAACGGCCAGAGCCAAGGCATCCTTTCAATTCTTGTGATTGGTGCGGCCACCGACTACGCGCTGCTGTATGTTGCGAGGTTCCGTGAAGCCCTGACCCACACCACTAACCGCACGCAGGCGGTCATCACGGCTTGGAAGGCATCGTTCGAACCAATTCTTGCCTCTGGTGCCACCGTGATCATTGCACTGCTCTGCCTGCTCTTCTCGGACCTGAACTCCAACAAGGCCCTTGGCCCTGTGGCAGCGGCCGGCATCCTTTGCTCCCTGTTCGCCGCGCTCACACTTCTGCCCGCGTTGATGGCTTTGCTTGGGCGGGCCGCCTTCTGGCCCTTCCGGCCCAAGCTGCTGCCCGACGAAGAACGCGAACCTGAGATTGTCACCGGACTTGAGGGGCAAAAGGGTCTGTGGCGCGCCACGGGTCGGCTGGTCTCCAAGCGGCCGCGCGTCGTGTGGGTGGCTTCGGTCCTGCTGCTGCTTGCCGCTTCGACCGGCTTGATGCAGTTGAAGGCCAACGGGGTTCCGCAAACGGACGTCATTCTTTCCGCATCCGACGCCGTCGACGGCCAGGAAGCGCTGGCGCGCCACTTCGACGCCGGCAGCGGCAGCCCCGCCGTCGTGGTCGCTTCCGAAGGTGCCGCGCAGCAGGTGCTGGAGAAGGTCAAGGCAGCCGACGGTGTGGGCGACGCGTACCTATTGGCCGACGGTAATGTCCCGATCACGGGCGCCCCCGGTACTCCTGCTGACCCGGCTGTCCGCGATGGCAAGGTTCTGATCAACGCCACATTGAACTCGGCTGCAGATTCGATTGAAGCAGAAGAAGCGGTGAAGTCGCTGCGGGTGGCTGTTAAGGACGCCGACGCCGACGCTTTGGTGGGTGGAGTCACGGCGACCGCGCTGGATACCAACACCACCGCGCAACGCGATCTGGTGGTCATCATTCCCATTGTGTTGGTGGTCATCCTCTTCATCCTGATGCTGCTGCTGCGATCCGTGGTGGCGCCAGTGCTGCTGGTGCTCTCCGTGGTGCTTTCGTACGGTGCCGCGATGGGTGTCTCAGCGTGGGTCTTCAATGGAGTCTTCGGATTCTCCGGCGCCGACGCTACCGTGCCGCTTTTCGGCTTCGTGTTCCTGGTGGCCCTTGGCGTGGATTACAACATCTTCCTGATGAGCCGTGTCCGTGAAGAGTCGCTGAAGCATGGGACACGTCCGGGAATCCTGCGGGGATTGGCTGTTACCGGCGGTGTCATTACCTCTGCCGGTGTGGTCCTGGCCGCTACGTTTGCGGCCCTTGGTGTCATCCCCATCATGTTCCTGGTCCAGCTCGCGTTTATTGTGGCGTTCGGTGTGCTGCTGGATACGGTGCTGGTCCGCTCCCTGCTGGTTCCCGCGCTTGCCTACGACATCGGCAGCAAGATCTGGTGGCCGGGGAAGCTGGCACGTGAGTCTTCGTCGGCGCCGGTCGCTCCTCGCGAGGAGGAAGAGGCACCGGTGGGGCGGTGAGTTCGGCCTGCTCGGCCCTCAGCTGGTGAGGGCCGGGCGGCGCTCCAGCACCATGGCGTCGCGCCATCAATTCCGAGCACTGAGACGGGTTTGGACCACGCTCTTGCCCGTGGCAGCGTGTTCCCCATGGGCAAGGTCTACGGGGCAATCGATGAGCGATTGAGCAAGTTTATTGAACAACAGGTGGTCTTCTTCGTTGCGACCGCTCCGCTGTCCAGCGACGGGCACGTCAATGTATCTCCCCGCGGGCTTCCGGGCACGTTCGCTGTCCTTGACTCGCATACGTTTGCTTGGCTTGATGTCACTGGCAGCGGGAGCGAGACGATAGCACATTTGCGGGAGAACGGTCGGATTACCGTCATGTTCTGCGCCTTTGACGGGCGCCCGAACATCGTCCGACTCCACGGGACAGGGCGCGTCGTCACCCGCTATGACCCTGACTTCGAATCTCTTGCCCAGCGCTTCGATGACAAACCCGGTGCGAGGGCCGTCATTGTTGTTGACGTCCACCGTGTTTCGGATTCATGCGGGTGGGGTGTTCCCTTGATGAGCTTTGAAGGTCACCGCGATTTGTTAGGTCCGTACTTTGAACGCAAGGGCACTGACGGCAGCGCCGACTACCGGATCACCAAGAACCGCACGAGCATTGATGGCCTTGCCGCCTACGACTTTGACCCTGCTGAACCGGCGGACGCCTAACACCCGGTCAGCGGTGCTCAGCGGTTACTTCGTTCTGCGTATGCTCCTGCTTCAGCCTGTCCTGTGAGCGCCGTACGGTTCGTCGTTTTCGTTTCGGTTCAGCCTGACCGTTGAAGGGCGGGCGCGGTTGGCCTAGTCGCGGGCCGCTCCAATAGCGTCCGCCCAGGAGAACCCCGGCCATGGTGCCGTAAGCCCACACGTACAGGAGAGCTGATTGACCATTGATGCTGGTCAGGAAAGCCAAGAGGCAGAATTCGGCGGCAGGTATGACCAGGAGCAGCACGTTCCTGGTCAGAAATGATGGTGGGAAGCGGAAGAAGGCCCAGCCACAGACTAAGGAGCCCACCAGAACGGCGGCGACCGGCGCCGTCGGCGTTTCGAAAGCGAG